>CAYVKE010000172.1:0-5233 GCA_964451935.1 uncultured Synergistaceae bacterium
TCGAATCCTTCAGGTAGATGTCCGTGAACGGACCGCCGTTTGAAAAGACCTTACTCCCCTGAAAAAGCGCCTCGACAGAGGCGCTTACAACATTTGTCAGCTGTACCCTCAAATTGAACGCACTCAGCCGAACTCCGATTTCGTCTTCGGACTTGCTGGATATTTCCAGAATCCTGCGTATGCCTATCGTTTTCGCAGCGACCTCGTGCAATGAGCGAATCGACTTTTGTTTCTGGCTCTTCGACATCCCGGGATGCCAGACGAACTCGACCGGTATGACCGTCACCAAAACCGGACCGCTAATACTTGGGATAAAAATAGGTCTTTGAGCCATGATCAGAAAAGAAAATCTTCTATATTATTTTCATACATATCGTTTTTAACTATTATATTATTTTGATTTATTATAACATTATCTATATCAAATTGATTTGATGATTGAGAACTCCAATCATCATAATCGCTCCTGCAACCAAATAACTCTGAATTTTCTAACTCTATCCCCTCAATATATTCAAATGGAACTTTACTTTGAATCATCACTTCTGCCTGAGGATCAGTCGTATAATAATCTGGAATGCCTTTGTTGCGTTTGATATCGGTAAACATTCTCTCGAAAGCCTCGACAGAAGAATACTTGTTATCTTGGAATTTTCGAACTCCGAAACTGGCGGCATTAGTCGGAATAAATCTGCAATCCAGCTCCCAGAGCGCCTCTTTTTTGATTAACATGACCGCCCACCCGCCAACCTTTCTCTTTAGTAACTCTCTTTTCGCATAAAACATCTTGTAATTCGGAAAACTTACCGAGAGAGAAATCCAGTTGAGCCCGCCATCGAGTCGTTGTTCATCCGTATATATATACTCTAAGTCATTAATATCAAGAACGCTTCTGGAAAGAAGGCCCTTATCGCGGATGGATTCAACGTTCTCGACTGGCGTGAAATGCACCAGATGACATATCTTTCTGGCCTCAACGCGCGCGCGTATGGCCTCTTTCTGATCCCATCGCAGATCTTCTTCGGGGATACAATGATTCGCAGGAATCTGCTTGCTCTCATTCTCTCGTTTTTGCCCTATGTAAAACGGCTGTAGCATCTGCTCCATGTCGCGCATTTGTAATAACGGCTCTTGTTCAATTTCTTTTCGAATCTGAAAGACGACATCAGCTGAATTTTTATTAGATTTCATAGCAGCATGCAGACGCGAGTCTTGTTCTTTTTTCCTATTTTTGCTTTTTTCAAGAATAGCACTTTTAATTTCATCTTGTTTCTCAGAAAGTAGCGATTTAAAAATATAATCAATATTATCGCTTTGCATTTTTGGTTCACCTACAATCAATTGACGGCCCTACATAAAACACAGTATTCCTGTTCACTGTTTTTAAAAGGCTTCTTGGAATTTCGTGCCGGAGGTGTGTTACAAGCAGTTCATTCATTCTCCTGACGCCGACTCTGCCCATCATAAGAACCCCCTCTGATAGCTGGACTTGCGATTAGCAACGCACTTTTTACCCAACGCTTCCCACACTTGGATGATCTCATGCGTTCGTTTTCCATCAAGAGTTCTCTTCGATACGCCTGTCTGCCCGTCTATTAACTATAAATAAAATAACTCAAACGCAAGTGCCTTGTCAAGCTTCACAAATCAAAATTTAGAAAACAGCGCATTTTATGCTTTAACGCTATGAAACGCGGATGCAGCGCCGTTATATGCCCTCTTCAAAATAATCGCTGTCGATTCTTTTCACGGGGTAGAGCGATACCGTCGATACGCCGATGTCGTGTTCGATCATCAGGTCCGTCAGGTGCTCGCCGTCGATTAAGACTATTTTGCTGCCGATCTGCGATACGTAGCTTCGGGCGTCATTGGTGAATCTAGAGGTCGTGAGGAAAATGCCTTTGTTCGCTCTTTGCGCCTGAAGCGCTCCAGCAAACTGCATGACATCGGGGCGTCCCACGGGGTTGTTGTCCCACCGTTTCGCCTGGATGTAGACGACATCGAGCCCGAGTTTATCCTCTTTGATGATTCCGTCGATTCCGCCGTCTCCGCTCCGGCCGATCGCCCTTCCGGCGTCGGCGCGTGAACCGCCGTACCCCATTTTGACGAGAAGTTCCACGACGATTCGTTCGAAAAAGGCCGGCGAAGTTTTCTTAAGTCGGGCGAGCAGTTCCTCCGCCAATTCGTCGTGAAGGTTTCCATACGCGGCTTCCAGCGCCTCAGACGGAGTCGCCGACTGGGTATCGGTGATCTCCTTCGAGGCATGATTTCCCTTGCCGTTTTTCGTTCTCTGGGGTCGCTGAAACTCGAGGAACTCGGGATATCGCCTGAGGAGCGTAACGTCGATGGTCTTGGGGTGTTCCGCAAGGAGATCTCTTCCGCGTTCGGTAATCCGGTAGTATCCCCTGCGCGTCGCTTCGAGCACGCGGGCTTTCTTGAGATAGGTCGACGCCCAGGCGACGCGATTGACGAAAGTCGGCTGTATGCCGCTCGGGAGCATCTCTTTGAGGTCGTCGTCGGTGAGGCCCAGTTCTTTCGCCAGAGCTTCAACCGCCTCGCCGGTCGAGGTTTCGCCCCCTCGCGCCGCCGCAAACGCGAGGAGCGGCAACATGACGCTCTGATAGTCCGGAACGGCCATTTTTCTCTCCCCCTCGATTCAAATCTGCGCTACGATGCGAATCACCGGAGATTCCACTCAGGACGCCGCAGGCGTCCGGGCGGTCCGTCGCGTCAATTTCGCCCTTTAGCGGTCGTGCCGTTTACCGCCACGAGTTGGAAGACTCTGCGGCGTCAGCCGCAAACGACTCGCTTCACCAGTTCACGTGACTCATTCCGTCGGGCTTCGCACGGCGAGTTGAGCCAACGGCGACAAAGAAATCTTCACGCTGAATAGATTTTACTTTGCATCCAAAATCATTTCCATCCGGATCATATCCCTGCACTCTATTCCGTTTTCGATAATTCTCTCTTTATAATGAATCCTGAAGTAGTCAAGGTCAACGCCGACGATTCGGAACCCGCACTTTTGATACAGAAGCATTTGAACGACACCGGGATTCCCGGTGCCGATTTCGATCTTCCTCATTCGCATGTCTTTCGCCTTTTGCACGGCGCGCCGTATGAGTTCTCTTCCTATCCCGCGATTCTGATACGATTCATCGACGGAAACATTCATGATTTCCGCCACAAACGGCCGGGTCGGCGTCAGAAGCAACGCGCCGACGATTTTTTGATCGCACGTACACACAAAACCGACGCTTTTGTTCAAATACGAACCCAACATTTCGTCAGACGGGTCCGCAAGATGCAATAACTCTACAGGAATACGCTGCACGTCGCGACAATCTTCCATGCATTCATAGATAAATTCTGACATCGACACGACCACTCCCTCTACAGATTCAACCGCAGCCGTTCCCGTGCGGGAAGGCCCCACCTCGCGCCGGCACTTCCGTTCAGATGACGCGAGCGATCAACCGGATAAAGTTGAAATACTTCCCGCCCTCGGCCTCCATCATATCAATGTCCTCGACGGCGTAGGGATTGTCGGCGGTCAGCCATTCGCTCCATGCCTGTCCGCAACAGGCCATTTCGCTGATGTCCGCTATCTCTACACCGTCCGCTTTCTTCCACAGAGCCTTCCACCAGTCGATCGAGTGTATCGTCCGCACCATTTCGTCCTTCCAGAACGGCTGCATTTCCTTGGGAACATCGTCCCCGAATTCGTATTTCAGGCCGGGGACGGCAACGGCGATGGATCCGCCCTTCTTCACGAACGGGATGAGCGACGGGAGCATGTCCTCCGTATCGCCGAAATAATGGTATGCGTCCACGGAGAACAGCACGTCGAAATATCCGTGTGCGAAAGGCAGCCCTTTGGTCGCGTCGACGGATACCGGAACGGCCCTGTCGTCGATCCCGAGGGATCGAAAACGCTCGTAGTTTTCGGTCGGCGAAATCCAGAGGTCGGCGGCGAAGACGGACGCGCCATACTTTTTCACCAGCAGCAGCGACGAAAGACCGCGCCCGCAGCCGAGGTCGAGGATTCGCATCGTCCCGTCGATGTTCAGGCGCGACGACAATTCCTCCGAGACCCGCATGGCGTTCGGCCCCATCATCGTGGCTTTCAGGAACCCGATATTGTCGTCATCGGACATAAATCGATCCGTAAAGGGATACATGGCATCCGTCCTTTCTGTTTTTCGCCGAAGATCTCCTCATCGTAATTCGATTATACCCCGCATATTTGAGGAAGCCGCTTCGCGTTCCCACGAAACATATGAGCGGAAGAGTCCTTGCTGTAGGGCCCGGCATCGTCTCCGCTTCCGGCCATCCTATGAAGGAAACTCCAGATTGCGGAAACAACGCTTCGATTTCCTGCGATCACATGACAGTAGGTGTGATGCTTTCAAAGCCGAAAATGGGACACAATACGTTGACATTTGGTACACGATAGTGTATTTTCTATATGGGAGGTGATGCCGGTGAATTTCTATACAGTCAGGGATTTGCGGACGACGTCGAAAAGTGTCTGGGAGAGTTTGTCCGCCCAGGGACATGTCGTCATCACCAACAACGGGAAACCGACGGCCCTGATGATCGACATCGCGGACAATAATCTGGAGGAAGTTCTCGCCGCCGTGCGCCAGGCGCAGGCAACGCGCGCCATGAACAGGCTTCAGGCCGATTCGCTGCGAAAGGGTCTCGACGGGCTGACCGAAGAGGACATCGAGACGGAAATATCCGCCGCCCGGAAAGAACGAAAGCGGAAGAACGATGTTGCCGGTGGTCGTTGACAGCAATGTACTGGTTTCCGCGCTGCTCTCGCCCGGCGGAAAACCGGCGGAGGTTTTGCGTCTCCTCATAACGGGCGCGCTACGGCTTTGTTTCGATTCCCGCATTGTCGTGGAATACGAGGACGTTCTGAGCCGTCCGAAATTTTCCTTCGACCGGACCTCGTGCCGGGATCTCATGAGCGTCCTTCTGGGGAATGGTCTTTCCGTCGCGGCAGAGCCGCTGGACATCGCGTTTGCGGATGAAGACGACAAGAAGTTTTACGAAGTCGCGAAACACATGAACGCGAAGTTGATCACGGGAAACCTGAAGCACTTTCCGGAAGATCCTCTCGTTACGACAGTCGCGGATTTTCTCGTCTGGCGACGTCGTCTCGGGAGTTGCTGAAAAATCGACCGTTTTGCCGCAGAGTTGACCGCGTCGAGCGCTAAAGACGCTC
>CAYVKE010000173.1:0-1389 GCA_964451935.1 uncultured Synergistaceae bacterium
GCCGTAGAGGCTCGCGACGACATCAAGGGCCGGTTCGATCCCTCGAAGGTGCTTCCGTCCGTTGAACCTCGGACCAAGACGCTTCTGAATTCCGGACTTCTCAAGACGGGGCTGCGTCTTGACGAGAATATGGGTATCGCCGAATCCGACGCCAAGGAGGGCATGAGGAGCATCCTGCGTTTCCTCTCCTCGGAGGAACCTTTGTGGTCCGACGTTATCGCCGAGAGGAAGAAGAGGAAAGACTCGACGGGACTTCGCGCCATCGCGGAGCATCTTCGGGAGAACGAACCGGATGCGGCGGACATCGAGGCGCTCGAACGTGAACTGCAGGAAAATGAGAGAGAGTGGAGCGACCAGCTTCGGATAGCTCTGGAATTGGCGCAGAACGATATCGAGGATGCTTTGAACTCCGGTTTGCTGAAAGAGGCCGAGCGCGGCGCACTGCTCGGAAAAACGGAGGCAATGAATCTGGCGCTTGAAACGAGAAAAGAGAAGGCGGTCGATTTCGAAAACGCGGCAGCCGTGTTGAAGGAAATAGAAGAAGAACTTGCGGAGAAACGAAGAAACGCTTCCGAGGAGTGCCGGACGCGCGTGCGGAAAGAAGGAATAAATGAGGGACACCCCTTCTTCGAACGAATCAATGACCTGCTCTCGCGGAACGACTTCCTCACGGCGGAGAGCTACATTCAGATGGCTTCCGAAGGAAGGGAGCTGCCACAAGAGTCTCGGAACATATTTTCCGAGTTCTTTCCCAAGAAGGCTGGAGAGATTGAAGACAGCCTTCTCGATCCCGTCAAAGGAAGTCGGCAACCTTCCAAGAACTCTCTGCTGGAACTCATGAGAAAGCAGTCGAAAGTCTGTGGCGTTGATATGAAGTATGTTCCCGGAAAACAGGCACAACAGGCCGCCTACATGATGACCGCTTGGTGTGATGCGGCGAAGAGCAGGAAAATCAGCGAGGAGCAGGCGCGGATCATTCTCGGAGGTTTGGGTTTTAACGTTCTGAAGGTCTCTGTCTCCGTCGAGTTCGGAAGATGCTGGATCGATCTCCGGGCGGAAACCCTGGCCGACCGAAATCTCTGCCCGGTCGCGTGCTATGGCTCTTCCGCCCGAGGCTGCTATCGCATTCTTTGCGACTGGGACCGGCCATCGGAGGAAAGAATCCTGAGCAGCATACCGGCCCCGGGCATGTTAAAGGCGCCCGTAATCGTCTTTCACTTCGGTTGCTTTACTCACGCCCGAAGGCGCGCGCTCGCGGCGCGTTCCCTCGAGGAGAAGAAGACGTTTCTTCTTATTGACGACACGCTGATGCTCTTTCTTTGCGGAGAACGAAACGAACGCCTCAACCCGATGTTCCGTTGCACCCTCCCCTTCACCTACATCCAACCG
>CAYVKE010000173.1:1399-5225 GCA_964451935.1 uncultured Synergistaceae bacterium
TCGTGACCTCGGCGAGCGTCCTTCCTCCCGAGATGTTTTATGGACGTCAGGAGGAACTGGAGGAAATCATCTCCCCGTCCGGGGCCTGCCTAGTCTACGGAGGGCGTCAACTTGGAAAGACGGTGCTTCTGAGGGACGCGGAGCGACGGTTCAACGACGGAGAACACAAAATCGCAGTCTGGATCGACCTCGAGAGCGAGGGCGTAGGAAGTCGACTTTCATCCGTATGGGAGGTATTCGCGAGGAAGTTGAAAAGGATATTCCCCGAGCAGTCTTACGCCTCGCAGATCTCTGCGGAAAAGTTTTCCGAAATGACGAGATCCTGGCTGAACAAGGATCCTCGAAGACGCATCCTTCTTCTCCTCGACGAGGCGGACTCCTTTTTTGAAAGGGACTTTTGCAACACGAACGGCAAGGGTTCCCGAAACGAGGACGCCGGGGAATTCATGGTGACCCGAAAGTTGAAGGCGCTGATGGATGAGACGGAGCGTCGTTTCAAGGTCGTGTTCGCCGGTCTGCACAACGTCGGCAGGAACACCAAGAGCCCCAACAATCCGATAGCGCACCTCGGGACCCCCGTTTGTGTCGGACCGCTCATCGAGCGCCAGGAGCACCTTCAGGCGCGAGCATTGGTACGGGAACCCTTTCAGGTGGCCGGTTATGAAATATCCGAGGATCTGATCACCCGCATCCTTACGCAGACGAACTACTATCCGAGCCTGATACAGATATACTGCCACAACCTGCTGATGTATCTGACGTCGCGGCAGCAGCGCCAGTCGGTTCGCTTTTCTTCGAACGTGCCGCCTTTCGAGATCACCAGGAAACACTTGGACGGCGCCTACGAGGACAGGGATCTCCGAAATACCATAAGGGAAAAGTTTCTTCTGACGCTCCAGCTGGACGAAAGATACCGCGTTATTGCGTACGCCTTGGCGTTCAACGTCCTTCTTCAGGAGGATTCTGGTCTGGTGGAGGGGTTCTCGGAGAATGCGATATTCCGGTGGGCCCTGGAATACTGGCCGGCGGGTTTCGAGGGATGCTCCACGCTGGAGGAGTTCCGGGTGATTCTCGACGAGATGGTCGGACTGGGCGTCCTTACGCAGCTTGAAGGAGGGCGCTACACCTTCAGGGGGCGGAACGTTCCTCTTCTTCTCGGAACGGAAGAGGAGGTCTTTCAGATCCTTTGCAGTCCCAGAGAACCTCTGCCCGAATATAATCCGGCCACATACTGTCCGCCCATTCAAGGAACGTCTCTTCGCTCGCCTCTGACTGTTCTCCAGGAGGAAGTGCTTCTGAAAAGAAGAAACGGTGTCGTCGTCGTGGCGGGCAGTAAAGCCGCAGGTCTGGATGATCTGCGTCAGCTTCTGGAAAAGCGTTTAGAGCCCGCGTTCTTTCACCCGATGGAACATCTCGAACTTTCCAGAGCGAGAAGCGATTTTGCGGCTCTTGTCTCGAAGGAGATGCCCAAGGGGTTGCACATCATCTTCTTCGATTGCGAGACAACGCCATGGACACGTCAGTGGCTTTCGTGGTTCAAAGATGAGTTGGAAAAGTCGAGAGCCAACGGCGGGAAGCTTTTCCGAGTCATTTTCTCGGCCAATCCGTCAACTCTCTGGGAGGTAATGTCGGAGGAAGGACGTGTCGTGGATGAGTGCGATGACCTTCTGACGCTGACGAAATGGCATGAGAGAACATTGAAACACTGGCTGCAGGAAAGAGAGTACATTCCGTCCGCGTTTCTCGAAAAAGAGGGGGTAGAGAAGATTCGGCAGTTCACGGGCGGATGGGTGACCATGCTTCGTCTCGTTGCGAAGGGCGCATCAGCTCGCCACCGCAACGCGGAGGATTTTCTGCGCGAGATACAAACTGCAGCGGAATCGCGCGATTTCGTGAAGACTGCTTTGAGAGATGACTTTCAGCTCCTTGAAAACGACAAGCGAAAAGTCATCCTCAACTCCATCAAGGAATTGAGCCCTGTCAGTAGCGAGGATCTGGTCAGTCTGTACGAAAACGAGCCTTCCTTCATCGAGGCGATTCGCGGAACGATTCGCTGGGCCGAGACATTGCAGTATGTTCATGCCGACGAGGAAGACCGCCTGAGGATCGACCCGGTAGTGAAGAGACTCCTCGATCTTGCGGAACACGACGTCAAAGAGGAGAGCAAGGAATGAACGGAAGAAGCTTCTGGGCCCTGCCCGGTCCCGAGAGCTTTTGCGACAGAATTCTGGGAAACCTCGTCGAGGGAAAGAGCGTGGTCCTTTTTCTGCCCGAGCGAATGCCGGACGGACTGAAAAGAACGGTCATGAGCGACGTCGCTCGGGAAGCTCCCGACAAGTGTTTCTATGAACTCTTCCCGAGCGATTTCGATCCGGAAGACTCTCCGCTCGCCTCTCTCTTTCGTTTCTTCGAAGTCAAACCGGAAAAAGGATGGAGCGGCGACTTTCTTTCCTGCGAAACGCTCGTTCAAAGCGAATCGTTTAAAAACGGGATAGTCTGGATCGAGGAGGCGGACGGTCAAAACATTCGAGATTGGCTCTCTTTTCTCCGGAAATACGAGAAAGCGAGCAGAAACATCGAACTCACCGAACGAACGCTCTTCTGTTTTTGCGTCGTTGGACTCCCTCCGGAGTCGGTCGAAATCAAGCAGGACGTCTGCCTCAAGTTTCTGCCGTGGAAGGGATATGTCGATTTTTTTGACATGCTTCTTTACGCGCACTGGAATTTCCCTGTCATTTCCGAAGGAGGACTTCGCAGAGAATTGGCCGTCAATATGGCGGCATGTCTTGCGTTGTGGGACCCGGAAGTAATAGAGCGTCTTGCGGAGTCGTCATTCTTGAATACGCTCTCCCCGTACTCTGTTCTGGAAGAGCTGGGACGGGGGATGGGACGTAAAAGGATTCGAACCTTGCTGGGAAAACGGCGCGGAAGAAGGACGAAACGGACGCCTGAAATTACATTCTGCCTATCTTGCTCTGAGCGACGGTCTGAAAGAACTCAATTCTCGAATATGGAGCGGGCAGAGTACGTGTCTTCTCCCTCTGATCGAGGAACATCGACTGAGTCTTATCGGGAGCCTGAAAGGCAATCTGCGGCTTCCCTTTCCCTCCTGCTACGAAAGCTCCATCACGGAAGCAGAGGATCTCGAAATAGGACACATCTGGTTTCAGATAGAAAAAGGCGATCTCCATGTAACGGCCCAGCAAAAAAAACGGATTAGCAAACTGCGCCGATTGAGAAACGTTCTTTCGCATCAGCAGGTTGCGAAACCGGCAGATATCGAGTTTCTGATCGGTTGCGGCAGGGATTTTCCGAATGGGGGCGCGGACAAAATCCCGGACCCGGAATGAGACGATAGAACATTCATGATCATCCCCGGAATCGACTGATTTTTTCGTGTCCGTCGATTCCGGGGACGTTTCTTCCCGTTCCTTTGTCTCTTTTCAGCGCAGCTCCCGCGTCGTGTGGAACTCGACCCCCGGCCAGCGTTCGGCCACGAACTTCAGTCGCCACTCTCCGTCCGCGAGGAAGGCGAGGTTGCCTTCGCCGTCGATGGCGAGGAAGTTCTGGTTTTCCTTCCGGAAGTCTGCGAGGCGCTTGTCGTCGTCGCAGGTCACCCAGCGCGCCGTCTCGCAGTTCACGGTGTCATAGTCCGCGTCCACGCCGTATTCGGCTTTCAGGCGCGAAATGGTGACGTCGAATTGCAGGACGCCGACGGCCCCCAGGATGTAGTCGTTCCGCCCTATGGGGCGGAAAAGCTGCACGGCGCCTTCTTCCGTGAGCTGCTGCAAGCCCTTCTGGAGCTGCTTGACCTTCAGCGGCGACT
>CAYVKE010000174.1:0-5139 GCA_964451935.1 uncultured Synergistaceae bacterium
GGGGGCGGGGATGGGAAAACGGCCGGATCGGCCTGAACGGAATGATCCGGCTCTTCAGCGCATCGCGCATTAATCTCAATCTGAGCAACGCGTCCGTGTCCGATCCGAACGCCCGTTCGGAGGGAGCGCCGCCGCTTTTGCAGATCAAGGGGCGCGACTTCGAGATCCCCGCGTGCGGAGGGTTTCTCCTGACGCAGGACAACCCCGAGCTGTACGAGTACTTCGAGCCGGGGAAAGAGATCGCGGTCTATTCGGAAGCCGACGATCTCGCGGACAAAATCGAATACTATCTCTCGCACGACGCCGAGAGGGAACGGATCCGGATCGCCGGACACGAACGCTTCCTGCGCGACCATACGATGCTCGCCCGTCTGGAGAAGATCTTCGCCCGCGTCCTTTCCGGCCGCACTGCGCGGGAGTCTTCGGGACGCGGCGGAAGCGTCGCCCCGAAGACGGGGCTGGGCCTTCCGGTCGTCGAAAGGCCGTTGCCGTGAGCGCTCTCTCGGTCGCGATCTACACGTACGCGCAGGAGCGCTTCGTCGGGGAGACGCTCGACAGCGTCCTTTCCGCGCTCTCGGCAGCAAACGCGAAGGAGACCGAGATCGTCGTGTCCGACGACGCCTCTCCGGACGGGACGGCGGATGTTGTGGCCTCGTGGTTCGCGCGGCATGGCGACCGGTTCGCATCGTGCAGGCTCCTGAGGTCGGAAACGAACGAAGGGCCGGTGCGGAATTACGTCCGAGCCGTTCGTTCGTGTTCCGGCGATGTGGTCAAGCCGCTCGCGGGGGATGATCTCTTCTGCCCCGGAGGGCTCGACGCGGTCATCGGGATGATGGACGATGATCCCGATGTCGCCATCGCGTTCGGGAAGGTCATCGCGTTTACGGACAGGCCCGGGGGGGCGCCCCCGGAGTGGACGCGGGAACAGCGGTCGTTCTTCTCGTCGGACGCGCGGGGGCAGTTCCGGCTGCTCGCGTCGTTCGATCCGCTTCCGGCCCCGGGAGTCTTTTTCCGGAAGTCGCTTTTCGAGGCGTGCCGACTCTGGGATTTTTCCTTTTTCTGGATGGAAGACTGGCCTCTTTGGCTTCTGGCCACGCTTCGCGGGTGCAGAATCGCGCGTCTCGACGCTCCCGTGGTCTATTACCGACGGCATGACGCATCCCTCACCCGGAGGATGAGCACGCCGGGAAAAGATCGCGTACGGGCCGGCGTCAACCGGGACCGGCGCATCATGTACGACGCGGTCGTCCTTCCGCGGGCCCGGGACTTCGGATTTGCGCTCCGGCGTCACGTTCGGCTGCGGCGTTTTTTCTTCGCATGGATGGAGTTGACGCGGCGCCCCGGTCTCGTGAACCTGTGCCGGGAGCTGTCGCTTCTCGTCGACCCGTACAGGATCGCGCGCAAGGCGTCGGCCGTTTTTTCGCGCTTCTTCCGCGATGGCGTTCAGTCACTCTGAATGATGGATGCGATCGATGCGTCCGGAACCACGTTCGCACAATACGAAAGGGGAGAATGATGCGCATCTTTGAATTTCCCGTCCGCGGGACGGAGAACCCCGACGAGGGGCATTTGCAGTTCATCGAAGAGGAGCGTCACGTTCCCTTTCCGATCCGCCGCGTCTACTACTCGACGGGAGTGAAGGCCGGCGTCGTCCGGGGCCGCCACGCCCACCGCGCGCTCGAGCAGGTTCTCGTCTGCGTGAGCGGCGGAGTCCGTCTCGACATCGACACGGGGCGGGAGCGCGAGAGCTGCGTTCTCGACGATCCGTCCGTCGGGGCGTACGTCGGCCCCCGGATGTGGCACACGATGACATGGCTCCGGGACGACAGCGTCCTTCTTGTCCTCGCCTCCGACTTCTACAGCGAGGCCGACTATATCCGGAACTACGACGATTTCGTCCGTCTCGTCCGGGAGCCGGACGACGGGAAAAGGGGGAGTGACCGGTGACGAATGACGGCGGCGCGACGAGGAAGATCCCCTTCAACACGCTCGAACCCGGCTTTCGGGCGCACGCCCGCGAATACGAGGAGGCGGCGCTCCGGGTTCTGCGCTCGGGCTGGTACGTTCTGGGGGAGGAAGTCGCCGCGTTTGAGAGAGAGTATGCGGCGTTTCTCGGCATCCCGCATTGCGTCGGCCTCAACTCGGGGCTTGACGCGCTCGCCCTCGCGATTCGCGCGCTCGGGATCGGCCCGGGCGACGAGGTCATCGTCCAGGCGAACACCTACATCGCGACGGTTCTCGCGATCACGCGGAACGGAGCCGTTCCCGTCTTCGTCGAGCCCGACGGGTTCCATGGCCTCGACCCCGAGAACATCCGCAACGCGCTCACGCCGCGGACGAAGGCGATCATGGCCGTTCACCTGTACGGACAGCCCTGCGACATGGGAGCGATATGCGCTATTGCTGACCGGGAAGGTCTCCCCGTCATCGAGGACTGCGCGCAGAGCCACGGGGCGCTGTGGAACGGCATGCAGACGGGAACGCTCGGGACGATCGGCTGCTTCAGCTTCTTCCCGACGAAGAACCTGGGCGCCTTCGGCGACGCCGGCGCCATCGCGACGAGAGACGAACGGATCGCCGAACGGATTCGTTCGCTGCGGAATTACGGAAGCCGCGTGAAGTACGTCAACGACGAGGAGGGCATCAACTCCCGCCTCGACGAGATCCAGGCCGCGCTCCTGCGCGTCCGGCTCCGGCATATCGGGGACATCAACGCCGAACGGATCGCCCTCGCGGCGATGTACGACGAAGGCATCCGGTCCCCCTGCGTGCGGAAGCCGGAGATCCGCCACGGCGCAACGCATGTGTTCTATCTCTACGTCATCGAAACGGAATACAGGGACAGGCTTCAGGCCTTCCTCGCGGAACGCGGGATCGGGACGCAGATCCACTATCCGATCCCCCCGCATCTCTCCGGGGCCTACGCGCATCTCGGCCTGGGAGAGGGGAGCTTTCCCGAGGCGGAGCGTCTCGCGCGGAGCGTCCTGAGCCTCCCCCTGTACAACGGAATGTCGCCCGACGACGTCGGCGCCGTCTGCGACGCGGTCAACGCCTTCAGGCCATGACGCGGGATCCCGGGGAGACAGGCGGGCGGCGGCCGTCCTCCTTCGTGCTGATGCGCCGGCACGTCACGAAGTTCATCCGGAGCCTGGGGTCGCGCAAGAACGTCGCGCTTGCCCGCCTCGGCGCCTGGTGGGAGGGGACCGGGATTCGCCTTGGACGGGGAATCCGCTTCTATCAAGCGACGCGGCTCTGCGGAGAGGGGACGATCCGCATCGGGGCCCGCACGACGATCGGATACCCCATCGGCGGCGGGTTTGCGAACTCCCGCTGTGAGCTTCAGGCGCGCTCGCCCGAGGCGGTCATTACAATCGGAAGCTCTGTCGGGATCAACAACGGATTCCTCGCGATCGCCGTCCGGAGCATCACGATCGGGGACCGGTGCCTGATCGGCAAAGATGTGCAGATCCTCGATTTCGACGCGCACGGCGTCGATCCGGACGAGCGCCGGTCGTCGTCGGGTCGCGTCTCGCCCGTCGTTCTCGGAGAGAACGTCTGGGTCGGCAACGACGCGATCATCCTGAAGGGCGTCCGGATCGGGAGAAACTCGATCATCGCCGCAGGGGCCGTCGTGACGGGGGGAGAGTACCCGGCGGATTCGATCGTCGGCGGCAACCCAGCGCGCGTGATCGGAAGCGTCCGCGCACGCGCGGAAAAAAGGCCGGAGGATGAAGCCGATGCTGCTGCCCACGACGATTGATGGTCTTTTCCTCAGGGACTTGCGGATGGACGACTTCGACGGATTCTCCTCCTGGCAGCACGATCCTGAGATCGCCCGATGCTTCGCCTTCACGCGAACGCCGCGCACCCAGGACGAAACGAGGCGCGTCCTTACGGAGATCGTCGGCGGCGCGCACCCGGAGTCGGTCCATCTCGCGATCGTTCTGACGGGACAGGAGACCCGGAAAGAGTCGTTCGTCGGCGTCGTCAGCCTCAAGAACCGTCATCCGATCGACCTGCACGCGGAGTTCGCGATCGTGATCGGGGCGGGGGCGCACATGGGAAAGGGGTACGGCAAAGCCGCCGCGCGGAGGATGTGCCTCTACGGATTCGAGACGCTCCGCCTGCGCAAGATCTACCTCAACGTCATCGCCGACAATGTCAGGGCCGTGAGGCTCTACGAGGAACTCGGATTCCGGTTCGAGGGGAGATTCCGGGAACATTTCTTCAGGGACGGCGTCTGGAACGATCTCCTCTGGTATTCCGTCTTTCCGAGCGAGCTTCGCTGAGTCGCTTCCTCTCGCGCGGTTCGCGGGCTCCCGTAAACCGCCCTGCGCCGCTCACCGCCGGCGGGGAAAGAAGAGCCTGTTCGCTTCGTGGTACGACTCGAACGTCCCCGTGTCCATCCAGCGGCCGCGAACGAAGTCGTACCGAAGCTCCCCGAGTTCGATATATCGGTTGTTGATCGTCGTGATCTCGTATTCGCCGCGCGCCGACGGCCGGCTCTCCCGGATGAAGTCGAAGACGCGGCTGTCGTAGATATAGGCGCCGACGACGGCGAAGTTGCTCTTCGGGTGCTCGGGTTTCTCCTGGATCTCGATGATGTTCCGCTCGTCGAGCGCCGCGATGCCGAAGTGGACGGGTTCGTCCACCTGGGTGAGCATGACGCGGGCCCCGCGTTCGTCCTGTTCGGTCCGGAAGTGGTCGACGAAATAGTCAACGGGGTTCTCGAACATGTTATCTCCGAGCAGGACGAGGACGCTCTCGCGTCCGACGAACGACTCCGCCCGGCGCAACGCGTCGGCGATCCCCCTGGCCTCGTCCTGGACGCTGTACGACAGGTCGAGCCCGAACTCCGAACCGCTCCCGAGACAGCTCACGATCTGCCCCATGTGTTCCGAACTCGTGACGACGCGGGCCTCGTCGACGCCGCACGCCTTCATGTTCCGCAGCGGATTGTAGATCATCGGTTCGGTCCCTATCGGCAGAAGGTGCTTGTTCAGCGTCTTCGTGAGCGGATAGAGCCGGGTCCCCTTTCCTCCGGCGAGGATGACGCCCTTCATGCGCGTAGCGCCCCTTTCTCTTCGCCGAGCCCCCGGCGCTCCGTCCCGTCGGAGTGTCGCGACAGCAGGGGCTCGA
>CAYVKE010000175.1:0-5045 GCA_964451935.1 uncultured Synergistaceae bacterium
GGTGAGGAACCTTGAGGAAGACACAGTGGTATGGCTCAATCCTGAGAAGGATGAACGAGCACGGGAAACTTTAACTCCGGAAACGCGACATGTCGGTTGACAGACACCGCGGACGGCGGCGAAGAGAATCATCGGGCGATTCCTGTATCCGCTTACATCGGAAAAG
This sequence comes from uncultured Synergistaceae bacterium, assembly GCA_964451935.1. GTDB lineage: Bacteria > Synergistota > Synergistia > Synergistales > Aminobacteriaceae > CALFXN01. The sequence goes on from CAYVKE010000175.1 coordinate 167, forward strand.
AGAACGGATGTCTTCATCCTCGACGATTCGCTCTTTTCCCGCAACCGGAGCAGGAAGGTCGAACTGTTGTCCCGGATGTTCGATCACTGCGCCCACAGGTACGTCAAGGGCTTTCGGATGCTCACGCTGGGGTGGTCCGACGGGAGGAGTTTTCTGCCTCTCGCGTTTTCGCTCCTCGGATCGGCGAAAGAAGAGAACCGGTGCAAAGAAGCCCATGCAACGGACAAACGGACATCCGGCGCACGGCGTCGTGCGGAGAGCGTCCTGAAGATTGGGGATGTTGCGCATACGCTTCTCGACGCGGCGTTGCGGACGGGAATACGGGCGAAGTACGTGCTCTTCGGTTCTTGGTTCGCCACGAACGGGATGATCCGGGCGCTTCATTCGAGAAACCTCCATGCCGTCTGCATGATCAAGGACTTCAACACGATGCGGATGCAGTATCGCGAGAAACGGATGAAGCTCGGCGGCCTCTACGCAACGGTGAAATGCATGCTCGAAAGGAAAGACATTCTCGGATCCGCAGAGGTATTCGTCGACGCCGGAAAGAACGCCGAGGAAGCTTCGATTCCGGCCAGAGTGGTATTTGTCAGGAATCGGACGGAAGGCGCCCGTCGCGCATGGCTTGCCCTGCTCACGACGGACATGGTGCTGAAGGACGAAGAAGTTGTTCGGATATATGGGAAGCGATGGCAGATAGAGGTGTTCTTCAAGTCGGCGAAGTGTCTCTTGCGACTGGCGAAGGAGTTCCAGACGCGAAGTTATGATTCCCTCACAGCCCACACGAGCATCGTCTTCCTGAGAAAGATGATGCTCTGCTGCGAGCAGCGCAGAACTACAGACGACCGCACATTCGGGGATATATTCCGCCTGTGTTGCCGAGAACCGGAGGACATTTCGTTCCGGACGTCGCTCGGATTGCTGCTCCGCTGTTGAAAGAAGCCGTTGCGTCGGGAATCGCCCTGAGCGAGGACGTCATCGACGCCCTGTTCGAGAAGTTCATCGCCGGAATGCCGCGATTCCTGCAAAAAAACTCACCGGTGACGCCATTCTGTCCTTGTGTCGACAAGGCTTTGCCTGTTGTCAAGGTGTTGCGAAACTTGATTTTTATAGGAGTCTTGCGGACAGGAAGAGGTAAGGCATATCCTGTTTTCGGAGAATAGATGCTCATTGGATTATTACGTCTGAAATTCCATCTTCGGCGATTTGCCGGATCGATGAAGGAGGATGGGCCATGATCGTCAGACGAATATCGCGCGAATTGTCGTCGGACTGGTTCGATTTCTTCGATAACCGGGCCTTCGCGGACCACGGAGACTGGAAGGGATGCTACTGCACGTTCTACCACATGCCCAGGGACGAGGCGTACGAAGGTTCGGGCAGACGGCGAAGGGATTACGCCGCGTGGCTCGTCGAAACCGGGAGGATGCAGGGATATCTGGCGTACGAGGACGAAAGATGCGTCGGGTGGTGCAACGTCAACATGCGATCGGAATACAGAAGGCTGGGGGATCTTGAGGGGGACGCGGAGGGAGTCCGGTCGATAACGTGTTTTCTGGTGCAGAAGGAATTCAGGGGCGAAGGGATAGCCCGGAAGTTGTTGGAAAGGGTCGTCGACGACGCGGGAAAGGAAGGGATCCGGATCCTCGAAGCGTACCCGAGGAAGAAGTCGAGATCGGAGTACGGAAATTACCACGGACCGTTCCGGATGTATTTGAAGAGCGGATTCGTCGAAGAGAGAATAGGCGACGTGGACGTGGTCAGAAAATATCTGCGGCGCCCGTAGCGTGACTTTTTCCCCGTCGAACGGGCGATCGCGCTCCTCATTGCGGCTCCCCAAAACGAACGCGGCCGCGCGAAACGTTCCGCGCGGCCGCGTTCTTCGTTTCCGTTCGTGCGGCGTCCTACGGCAGCTGGGTGATCGTCAGCACCGCGGATTCGCCCTTGTCGCGCTTGAGCGTGACCGTCGCCTTTCGCGCCGAGCCGCTCGCGTTCTTCTGGACGCCCGTTATGGCGACCTGCTTTTTGTTGTTCGCCGACGCGAGGCTGGCCGTGAACCACGCATCGCTCGCCGTCATCGCGACGTTTCCCTGGACGTCGTAGTTCGCGAAGCTCTTCGATTCGTTCGTCGGGTTCCCGTCCTTGTCGAAGGTCAGCGCGTTCACCTCGAACGCCAGGAGCGGCGGCTGCCGCAACGCGACGTTGAGCGTGACCTCGCCTTCCTGCGTGATGTGGCGCGGTTCGAGCGACCCGGAATTTCGGGTGTACACCCCGGCGCGCCTCGGTTTGAAGGTGATCGCGTATGAGTCGTGCCTGCCGCGCTCGGACGTGTCGACGGCCCACGTCCACATCTGGTGCGGCGTGTACGTGCTGTGGGAGAGTTCCGCTGGGTGGGTGAGGTTGTACCACGGGGAGCTTCGTTCAGGGCGTTTGTACTCGTATCTCCACGCGACCTTCTGGTTCGTCTCGAGCGCGACGTTGACGTCCAGCGTCGTGAACTGCTTCGAGTCCGAACAGCTGTAGCCGTACGACAGGCCGACGTCGCCCTTCGCGCCCTTTTCCTCGAATCCGCCCGAAACGGAAGCGCCGAAGCTGTGGCTCGTCGTCGTCGAATGGGTCGTCTCGGCGTTGATGGCCTCGGGTTTCGGTTCGGAGAGGACGACCTTGCTGTCGTCGCCGTTCATCAGTTTATTCTCGACGTAGAAGCTCTCGATGTAGCAGTCGCAGACGTCGCCGCCGCCCACCCAGTACTTGTCGCCGTCGATCCGGCTGTACCAGTAGCAGCATTCGCGCTCGAACGTGTATCCCGCGCCGCTTCCGTCGTGGATGTTCTCCTGGTGGATGTAGTACCAGTCCTTCCCGTCCGTTTCGCCGCTCCCGGCGAAGTTGTGGACGGCGACGACGTAGTTGTTGATCTTGAACGCCTTGCCCCAGAGGCTGCTGCTCAGGGTCGCCACGTAGGTCTGCGCCCTTTCGAGAAGGTTGTTCCCCTCGCCGCGCGTTCCTGCGGCCTTCGCGACGTTCGTGTCCGTCCGGCTGCGCGTTTCGAGGATCCAGTCCCTGAGCGCTTCGTAGTCTCCCGCCTTCTCCCTGACGTCCGGCGACGAGAAGGTCGAGAGATCGACGAGATCGTCGCTCGCGCTTTCTTCCGCGGCGTCCCTGCTGCACACGGTCGCGACCGTCGACGAATCGAAGTGGCCGATGACGGAGACGACGCCGTTCGCCTGCGTCCTGCCGTAGAACAGGAGCTTCGCGTCCCCGGACGCGCCGATGTCGAAGGATTCGCCGATCTGTTCCGAGAGGGCGTCCATCATGTCCTCCGTCGGATTGAGGATGATGACGTGCCCGTTGGCGGACGCCGGATCGTCGCTTTCGTTGTAGACGCCCTTCAGGGCGTCCCGGACGGGCAGGATGGAGAGGTCGAAGGGGCCGACGCCCCTGTCGCCGGCGTCCTCGGTCTGTCCGATGAGCAGCAGAACGTCCGGGTACTTTCCGGTCGGACCGCCCGAAGCATCGACGACGCGAAGGTTCGCGTCCAGCGGGACGATCTTTATTCCGGCGGCCTCCATCAGCGTCCGCGTCGACTCCGGAAGTTCGACGCCGGTTCCCCCGTAGGCTCCGAGCGTTACGATGTTGTCCGTCGACGACCCTCCGCTGCACCCACCCGCGAGGATCATCACGCCGATGCACAGAAACAGGACCGAAAACAATGACGCCTTCGTTCTCACGATGCTTTCACCCGCCCGATTGTCGTTTTTTTTCTAAAGTCCGACGCCATTATACTATCGGCCGGGATCGTTTCCGGGCGAGGAAAAGCGGAACGATCAGAAGGAGCGCGAGCGGCGCGAATCCCGGCGCTACGGCGCACCCGCCCCCGCTGCCCGCATCGCCGGCCGCCTCCGCGACGCGCACGGAGCAGACCCGGAAGGTCACGACGCCGACGGCCGGGTTCAGGTCGTACGACCCGCCGTCCGTCACGACGTTTCTCCACGTCATAAGGCCTTCACCCTCTTCGTAGAAGTCCGGCGGCGTCACGCCGTCGGGCAGCGTCTGCCCCGCCCTGATTTCGAACCGCACGCCCCTGTCGGGCGCTTCGTACCCGCCGTCGTCGGCCCTGCGGAAGAGCGAATAGTACCGGACGTTCTCGGGCCACGACGCCGTGTATTCCACGACGAGATCGGCGCTTGCGATCGCGACGTTCTCGAACGTGTTCGCGTAGTGGAGCGTCGCCCCCGTTCCCGCGGGCGTCCGCCCGAGATCCGCCGACAGCGCAGCCGCAAGCGCGCCGTGCAGGGCGCTTCCGGAATCGGCCAGATCGCGCGTCACGCGCGCGACGTCCTCGTCGCCCGCGATCGACCGCGGCTCCGGCTCCGTCCCGCCCGAGTACCCCGAAAACGCCGTCGCGGATCTGTTCGGCGAACTTCCGATGAAGTTCGCGCCGGAGGAGGTGAAGGAGCCGTAGATGTTGTCGGGCGTGTTGCCGTTGATCTCGCAGCGGTTTTTCAACACCAGGGCCGTCGAGCTTCCCACGGTGCAGATTCCCCCTCCGAGCCTGCCGCTGCTGTTGTTCCGGACTGCGCATCCGGAGAGGGTCATCACGGAGCTTCCCGCATGGTATATTCCGCCCCCGAATCCGGAGGCCGCCGTATCGTTCGATTCGACGACGCAGTTCGTCAGGGTCGTCGTCCCCATGTTGAAGAGGCCGCCGCCGGAAAAGGCGTTCGCGTTATCCTTCACGTTGCAGTTGGTCATCGTCACCACACCGGCTTCGATGTACACGCCGCCGCCGGAATGCCCGTTTCCCGACACGCTGTTGTTCGTCATGGCGCAGTCGGTCAGCGTCGTGACGGAGCGGCTCCCTTCCACCGACAGGGCTCCG
>CAYVKE010000176.1:0-5025 GCA_964451935.1 uncultured Synergistaceae bacterium
ACACGGAGGCCGCCGCGACCATGCGCCGCTCCGCCGCGTTCAGGTCGAGCGGGTGCTTCTTCTCTTTTCCGGCGAGGCCCGCGGCTTCCAGGGCTTCGTGCAGCCGCTCCGTCTTCTCCTCGCCGGATAGAGGAGCGTTCCGCAGCGAAAAGAGCACCTCGGCCTCGACGGTCGAATGGAAGATCTGCCGCTCCGCGTCCTGGAACAGAAATCCGATTTTCGAGGCCCGTTCCTTCGGGTTCATGGACATCACGGAACGGCCGTTCAACAGAACCGCGCCGCTTTCGGGGGGCAGCAGCCCGGCGCACAGCCGCATCAGCGTCGATTTTCCCGCGCCGTTGGGGCCGACCAGCGCGACTCGTTCGCCCCGGGCCAGATCCTTCGCGATCGAACGAAGCAGCGGACGCTCCCGCCCCTTCCACCGGAAGCTCACGCCGTCGATCCGCAAGAGCGCGCCCTCCGCGGGTCCGACGATTCGGGGCGCCGGACTTCGGCCCACACCGCTCGTCCGAAGGGGCTCCGGCGGCGTCCCCGGAAGCAACCGCCCGTCCGAAAGATGCGCGAAAGCGCCGCACCACGGGGCGAAGGGCTCGCGCTTTTTCTCGAGGAAGGCGACCGACGAGCGCCGCGCCTCCGACCACGCAGCGAGCGTTCCTGCGAGGACCGGGACGTCCGACGGGTGGACGCGCGTGAAGGCTTCGTCCAGAAGGAGCAGGCGGGGTTCCATCGCGAGCGCCGACGCGAGCGCCAGCTTCTGCGCCTCGCCCCCGGAAAGGCGCGCGGGGTCGCGGTCTTGCAAGTGGGAGATTCCCGCGGCCGCGAGCGCGCCGTCGACCCGGGCGCGGATCTCGTCGGGCGGCAGCGCGAGGTTCTCCGGCCCGAACGCAACCTCGTCGTACACGGTGAAGGCGCACCCCGACAGCGAGAGCTGCGGGTTCTGCTGGACGAACTGGACGTCCGGCGACCACGCGAGCGTGTTTCTCGACGCGACGCGTTCCTCAAGCACCAGCGCGTTCCCGGTCACCGTCCCGCTGCGGTGCTCGGGAACGCCGCCCGACAGGAGCGTCGCGAGCGTGGATTTTCCGCTCCCGCTGTCCCCGGCGACGAGAAGGCGTTCGCCGGAGGGGAGACGTAGCTCCGGAACATCGAGCGACGCCCCGGTCGCCGCCGGGGAGACGAAGCGGACGCCTTCGAGCCGGATCGCCGTTTCCGCGAGCCGTGGTTTTCCGGCGAGCCGCGTTATTTCAGCGAGCGCCGTCTTTTCGGGAGTTCCGTGCGGCGCGGCGTCGGCCCTCTTCAGCGACGTCCGCCGCCGGAAGAGACCGAACGCCTTCATATCCAGCGCGGCGACCCTCGTGGGAAGATCGTTCAAAAGCCCCAGGACGAGCGGAAACAGCAGCGCCGTCAACGCCGACGCCCGCTCCGCGAACGATCCGAACACGGGGACGCCGCGCGCGAGCTGCGCCTCGCGGATCTGCTCCAGCCGCGCCCGGATCTGTTCCCCGAGAAGCAGCGGACTCGCCAGCAGAAAGCCGACGCCGGCGGGCAGCGAGCTTGCGAACAGGGACGTGATCAGGACGGACGGGGGGACGTATTCGAGCCAGAGCTGGCCCGAGGAGACGACGGAGAGGATCCGGAGCCACAGGCCGGCCGCCCAGCGGACGCGCTCGGGCGACGGAGCGGCCGGAGCGCCCGTCAGGAAGCCGATGACGCCGCCGTGCACCAGGCCGAAGCCGAGCGCCAGGGGAATCATGAAGATCGCCACGGCCTTGAGCCTGCGCCGCGATCGGCGCTGCAGGCCCAGGGCGGACAGGGCCAGCCCCGCCATGACGGCGACAAAGGGAAAGGCCGGGAGCGCCATGGAGCCCCCGACCCAGACCATCCACGCGACGAAGGCCCGCAGCGGCCCGGCCGTGAACCGCCCGTCCCGTTCCACTATTCTTGCGCCGCGCCGCCCGTGCCGGGGAAGAGGCTTCGGATCCGTTCGGGAAGCTGTTTCACGACGGCCCACGCGATCACCGCGCTCACGACCTTGTCGATAAGGTTCGTCCCCATGACGGTCCACGCCACGGACTGCAACAGCTTCTTCCCGACGGCGTTCAGGTAGGCCACCACGAAGTCGGCTCCCGACCCCGTCACGCCTCCGAAGAGGTACGTGCGGATCGGCGTCGCGACGAGCGTCACGAAAACCGTGATCAGAACGCCCGCGACGATCGCGCCCGCGATGTTGCGGAACATCCCCTTGCGTGCGCAAAAGCCCGCTACGAGGCCGATGACCATCGCGACGGGGGCGAAGGCCGCCGCGACGGGACCGGAAATCAGGCCCCATAGCAGGTTGGTGACGAGTCCCGTGAGCATGCCGATCCACGGCCCGAGGAGGATGGCCGAGAGGATGGTTCCGATGGAATCGAGGAAGATGGGCAGCTTGAGGGTCGAGGCGATCTGCCCCAGACCGATGTTCAGCGCGATGCACAGCGCGACGACGACCAGCGTCTTGTTCTTCATGGTTTTGTCTCTCCTTTTCTATTTCCGGCGGGGATGAACCGCCAGCTCCCGATATGTCGAAACGGGGCAGTATTCCCGGGCGAATTCGAGGTCCTCCAGCTCGCCCAGAATCAGCTCCAGGGTTGTGCGCACGATGCACCCCTCCATGACGTGCCCTCCGACGACGCGCCCGGAAGGATCCGAAACGGCCGCGTGAATATGCTCCCCCTCCGCGTCCACGGTTCCGATCAGGGAGACCACCTCGAAACATCCGTCGAGGCGCGTCCCGTCGGGCTGCCCCGCAAGGCGGAGGCGCGCCGTCGACAGGCTGCCGACGGCCCCGGCGACGTACCCCGCCCGAATTCCGGCGGAACGGACGACGTTCCGGAGCGACAGCACGACATCATCTCCGGGAAGGAGACGGAAGGCGAAAAAGCGCGCGCGGGACGTCCCGATGTCATCGGAATTGTTCATTGCAGCGGATTCCTCCTGTATGGCGCGGTTCCGCCTCCGGAGGAGGGGAAGCCGCGGCGCGTTGTTCTGCCTTGCGGAACGCTGCGGAGACCGTGGGGGAAAAAAACGAGGGAATCCGGCCGGAGCGGGACGCCCGACCGAGAACGAAATTCCCCGCAAAAAAAAACGGCCCGTCCCCGGCGACGCATCCCGGGAGTCGGACCGTCATGGAATCCGCTCGGGTTGAGCGGGACCATACGTCCGGAATCAGGGGAAAATCCGCCGGCGCAACGTCAGAAAGGGAGTCGGGAATGCATTCCATGCACACACGGCGAAACCGGATCATGTCATGCCGAAACGCATTCTTCCCTTCCCCCTTTCGTCGTGCGGATGTTTGCGGATTATACCAACAGGAGGGCGCGAAGGATAGGCGCCCCGATACCTTCCCGTTACGGCGCGTTCGAGCCCGCGCTGCCGTCCGTCCTCGAACGATCGAAGGCGTAAAGCAGGCTGCGACGACATCCGCGAGCCGCTGGAACCAGGGTGCTTTTCCGTTTTTTCCGAAAAATCGCGCCGGACGAGCGCGAATCCGGACTCTATTCTTCTCAATTGCGCAAGCCGCGATAACGAGCAATGAACGAGTTGGATAGCAGAGAGTACGAAATAACGGCGGAAAACGACGATCCCCGTTTCGTCCACGCGAAAAATGAATGGATCGTCATCCAGATCATCGTCATGATGCAGATCTTCCTGGGAGCAATCATTATCTACTCCCAGTCGGGAAACGGGAAATACGTGCCGGGATATCCCTCATGGCACGCGTACGGGACCATGTTCTATCTGCTGATCGGCGTTATCATCATCACGTTCCTGCTGCCCTGTTCGGCAAGCCGGTGACCACGGCGCAAAGCCTTTCGCCGTGGTCACCGGCACGGGAAACTACACGCTCGGCGTCTTCCTCTTCCTGTTCGCCGTGACGACGCTGATCCACACGCTGACGGGAGGCATCAAATCCCTGTCGCGAGTAGCCGTTCTCCAGGGGTTCATCATGATCGCGTCCGTCGTCTTCCTGTACGTGGGAACACGGAGGCGCTCATCGACAAATACGGCTCCGTCCAGGCGGCCATGGAATTCGTCGCGACGCACAACGCAAAGCTCGTAACCGCCGCAACGCGGCCGCCCTTGTCCTTCATCGGCTTCTGCATCCTGATGAGCTTCGCCATTCCCGCGCTTCCCAACGGACTGATGACCTGCCTGACCTACAGGAAATCCGGCGTCATGATCCGGGGCGACAAAAAACGACGGGACGCATCCCGCAAGACCGCGCCGGTATCGACCGTTCCGCCTACTTCCATCGTCGCTTGTTTCCGTACTTGTCCTGCGCATACATCATGTTCTTCGAGTCATTCCCGTCGCCTTGCCCGGCGTCGCCTCCGAGTGTTTCGGTCTTCCCGGAACGCGCGACGTCACGCATTCCGATCGATTTCTCGAGCGAGACCTGAATCCGCCTGGCAAGCTCGACCTTCTTCGCGACCTCGTCTTTCGTTCCGGAGAGGACGATCGGCTCGAAATATTTCAGGTCGATCAGCGCCTGGACGTATCGAATATCGATGTCCAGCGTTTCGGACAACGCACGGGCGTCGACTTCGACTTTCAGGTTATTGTTGAGATACCCGCAAATAAGACGGAAGCAGGAGCCGAGGTGTTCCATGCACTCCGGGCACGTTACGGAGCCGCTGCTCGTGAAGATCCTGCGGCAGAGTCTGCATGTCGCGAGTTTCATGTCGAAAGGAACCTCCATCGCGCCGCCCGTACTCTTCCCGGGGGCCGGGATAAATGTATACACCATAACCCGGCGACGGTGCAACAGATTTCGCCGTCGAAACCGAAGAACGGCGATTCGGACATTGGACCGGCTACCGCGTCATCCGCGCAATGGCGTCGAACTCCTTCTCGCACCCGAGGAATACGTCGACAAGCCGCGGGTCGAAATGGCCGCCGGCGCCGGCCGCGATGACCGCGACCGCCTCCTTGTGCGGAATCGGCTTCTTGTAGGGCCGTTCCGTCACGAGCGCGTCGTAGACGTCC
>CAYVKE010000177.1:0-5011 GCA_964451935.1 uncultured Synergistaceae bacterium
CGTCCGATGCGGACTCCGTCGCGCCCGCACGCGCACCGGTCGTGCGTCATGCTCGTGAGGTCGCGCGTGCGGTAGCGGACGAGCGGCAACGCCTCCTTGGCGATCGGCGTGATCACCAGTTCGCCGGTCTCGCCGTCGGACAGCGGCTCGAACGTATCGGGATCGACGATCTCCGCGAAGAAGCGCTTCCCGTCGATGTGCATTCCGTCCCGATGCGGGCACTCCATCGCAACCCCGGGCCCCATGATTTCCGAAAGGCCGTAGATGTTCAGCGCGATCACGTCGAGCCTCCCTTCGAGGGAACGGCGCAACTCCTCGCTCCACGCCTCTCCGCCGAGGATCGCCATCCGGAGCCGAAGACGCGACCGGACGCCGCTCTCTTCGATGCGCTCCGCAAGGTGCAGCGCGTACGACGGAGTGCAGGCCAAAACGGTCGTTCCGAGCGCCTCCATGAGCATGAGCTGCCGTTCCGTGAAGCCGCCGCCCGCCGGGATCACGGTCGCCCCGATGCGCTCGCCGCCGTAGTGAAACCCGAGCCCTCCCGTGAACAGCCCATACCCGAACGCGACCTGCAACACGTCGTCTCCGGTCATTCCGGCCATCCGGAGACAGCCGGCCATCGCGTCGGTCCAGCCGTCGAGATCCGCCCTCGAATACGGAACGAACGTCGGCGTTCCGCTCGTGCCGGAAGACGCGTGCATCCGGACGACGTCCTTCCTGGAACAGGACATGCTTTCGAACGGCGCACGATCGCGGAGGTCCTGTTTCGTCATGAACGGGACCTTCCGGAAATCTTCGAGGCTCCTGATATCATCGGGCGTCATCCCGAGCGCCCGCATACGGTCCCGAAAGAGGGCGTTCACCCCAAACACCCGCTTCACCGTATCCCGCAACCGACCGACCGTCTCCACCCCACACGCCATCCCGCTCACGCTCCTCTCCTGTTTCCGCGCATAAAAAAAGGCCGGGTTCCCACGTGGGAACCCGGCCTGAGAGATCGGACCAACGACGCCTAAGCGTCGGCCCACCCCAGGGGTCCCACGCACGAGCGCCAAAATGTAAAGGAGAATACGGTTGTCTGCCCTGCCTTTTCGGAACCCCACGTACGCGCGATCATGTCGCACGCTCCTCTCCTTGCCCGGATTGCGGACGTTTATACCACCGCCATCCCGCAATGTCAACAGTCCCGATTCGCCCGTCCCGGGGAACAAACGAAGCGATTCCCCGCGATAGATCCCGCTCCTCCGTCACGCAAACAGATGGACGCGCAGGATGTTCAGCCCGATGCCGCACAAAACCACGCCGCCGAGACATTCCACGGCGGAACCGGCCCGAGCCCCGACCGCTCCGGAGACGCACGAGGTCATCCGGACGCCGAACGCGACGCCTGCCGCGCAGAGAAGCGCCGTGACGATCCCCGCCTCGACGGCGAGCGTCATCACCGGGGCGCCGAGCGCAGCGAAGCTGATCCCGACGGCCATCGCGTCGATGGATGTGGCCAGCGCGAGCGTGAGCAGCGCGAGCCCCGTCGTCGGATCCTTCACGGAACAGGTCTCCGCGTCGTGCGACCTCGACTCGCGGATCATGTTCAGGCCGACGAGCGCCAGCAACGCGAACGCCGCCCAGTGGTCGTAGTCCGCGATGAGCGCCAGAAAGCGCTTCCCGAGAAAAGCTCCCGCGAGCGGCATGAAAAACTGGAACGCGCCGCACGCCGCCGCCATCCGCAACGCCGGACCGGCGCAGGACGACAATCGCGCGCCGGTCACCGGAAGACAGGCGCCGATTCCAAGGGACGCGGCGAACGCGTCCATTGCCAAAGACCCGGCGGACAGAAAAATCTCGAACTCCTGCATGTGCTCTCCCCCCATAAAAAAAGCGAGACTCCGGCCCGCACGGGCCGAAGGTCTCGCTTATCGGTCGAACGCCGACGATCGAGCCAGGCTTTCGCCGGTCTGTTGACTCGATCCGGAAAGCTACTCCCCTTCACGTGTATATTGTACACTTCAAAGCGACGCGGAAGCAAGAATCCGAGCCTCCGGACGTCCGGTTCGCATCGTCCTGTTTGCCCTTTCCCTGGTCTCAGCGTAAGATATTTCTGAAATCCCCCGAGAAAGTGAGGAATTTCCGCATGTCGTTGCGAACGCGAATCCTGAGCATTACGGGAGGAATCGGCGTCGTCTGTCTCGTTCTGTTGCTGCTGTTCTCGTCGTTGCTGCTCATGCGTTCGTACGCGACGATGGACGAGCGCGAGGCGCGCGAAAATATGCGGCTTTTCCTGAACGTCATCCGGTCGCAGCAGCGGGACGTTCAGACGATCTGCGGCGACTGGGCGCCCTGGGACGACACCTACGGCTTCGCCGAAGATCTCGGGGCCGAATTCATCTCCGAAAACCTCTCGCTCGCAACGCTTCAGAACATACGGGCGGATCTGTTCGTCATCATTACGCCGCAAAGGGATATCCGATACTCGATCATGATGGAATCCACCCGCAACCGGCTTCGCCCGCTGACGTCCCGGGAAGAGCGGGATCTTCGCGAGTACGTTTCCTTCATCAGCGCGCGCGACGCGGAATTCCGCTCTTCGGGCGTTCTCACGATCGGCGGCGACGCGTTCTTTTTCGCGTCCCAGGCGATCCTGCAAAGCAACATGACGGGGCCGCTCCGCGGAACGCTCGTTCTCGGCCGGCGCGTCAGCGCGGAACGCAATGCGATGGCGGCGATCACCGGCCTCCAGGCGGACACCCTCCCCCCGGGAAAAGACCATCCCAAATTCGGCGATACGAACCTTGTCCGAAGACAGAGCGGCGTCATCGACGCGACGCATACGCTTTCCGATCCTCTGGGGCGTCCGGCGCTGCTTTTGTCCGTCCACGTTCCGACGCTCTTCTCTTCCGAAGGGGAATGGACGATCCTGATTCTCGCCGGAGGCATGATCCTGACGGTCCTTCTGGCGGCCTTGTCCTGCGTCCTTCTGCTCCTGCGCTTCGTGTCGTCCCCCGTCCGGCGGCTCCGGAACCTCTTCGAGAGCCTGGAACTCGACGCGCGCCTCGACGCGCGCGTGCACGCGGCGGAGGGGGAGGAACTCGATGCGCTCTCCCGGTCCGTCAACGCGTTGCTGGACGCCGTGGAGGCCATCTTCCGGAACGGCGCGGATCCGATGTTTCTCGTCGACGCGAAGGGGCATATCATCGAGGTGAACATCGCGGCCGAACGGACGCTCGGACGCGACCGAATGGTTCTGCGCGGCGCGGCGCTTTCTTCCTTTCTGTCGAAGAGCACGGCCCGGAACATGAAGAATATCGCGGAAAACGCGACGATCAGCGGATCCGTGATCCGGTCGAGCGGCGCGGAAATCCCGGCGGAGATTCGCGTCGTCCCCTTCGAAGCGGGGACGCGCCCGATATCGATGATCACCGTCCGGGATCTCACGGAGCAGCTCCGAATGGAGCAACAGCTTGCCCGGATGACCTACACCGACGCATTGACAGGGCTGCCGAACCGCTCGCTCTTCATCGAAGAGCTGGAGGCGTCGCTCGCGGTTCCCGACTCCGCGCGCACAAGCCTCGCCGTCCTCGTCCTGGATATCGACCATTTCAAGTCCCTGAACGAAATAGTCGGCCCGACGGCCGCGGATTCCGCGCTCCGGCAGATGAGCGCCCGGCTCCGATCGGTTCTCGCGCCGTCCGACGTTCTCGCGCGCTGGGGCGGAGACGAATTCGCCATACTGGCGCGCTCCCTCTCCGGCCGTACGGACATGGAGGTTTTCCTGCAGAGGATCAAAGCCGTCGTCGAAACCCCGTCCGCGCTCGGCGACTACACGACGGTCCCGAGCGCCTCGATTGGCGTCGTATGGGATCTGTCAGGCTACCGCGACGTCGGGAGCGTCCTCGGGGACGTCGATTTCGCGCTCTCGCGCGCCCAGGCGGAGGGAACGGGACACACGGTCGTCTTCGACCCGGTGCAATTCGGAAAGCGCGTCAATCCGCTGACGTTCGAGGACGAGATTCTTCACGCCATCGAAGCGCAGCATCTCATTGCGCACTACCAGCCCATCGTCGACCTCGAGACGATGAAGATCGCCGGATTCGAGGCCCTCGTGCGATGGAAACATCCGGAACGCGGCTTCATCCTTCCGGCCGAGTTCATCCCCGTCGCCGAAGAGACCGGACTCATCGACCGGATCGACCGGATCATGCTTATTGACGCGTGCATGCAGCTGACGCGATGGAGGGCCCTTCCCGGAGGCGCCGACATCTTCGTGTCCGTCAACATCGCCGCGTCGGAATTTCTCCGTGAGGACTTCGCGGAAAAGACGATCGGCGCCGTCACGGCCCTCGGCGCGCCGCCCGAAGGAATCGTCCTGGAAATAACGGAGAACACGCTCCTTCACGATATGGACGCGGCGGCGGCCGTCATGGAACGTCTGAAGACTGCCGGACTTCGTGTGGCGCTCGACGATTTCGGCGCGGGCTACTCGTCCCTCCGGTATCTGAACCGCCTGCCGGTCGGGCTCGTGAAGATCGACCGCACGTTCATCCGCGCGCTGCCCGACTCGACGAGCGATACGGGCGTCATCCGCGCCGTCATCGCCATTTCCCGCGACCTGAACATGGACTCGCTTGCGGAAGGGATCGAAACGACGCAACAGCTCTCGTGGCTCCGGGAGAGCGGATGCCGCTACGGTCAGGGATTCCTCTTCTCGCACGCCGTGGAGCCGTCGGCCGCGGCGGCCTTCGTCGGCCGCACACTGACGCAGCGCGCTCAGGCGGGAGCTTCGGAGTAATACACGACCGCGCTTCCCGTTTCGTCCCAGAGCAGCAGGGCCGCCAGGGGTTCGCGTATCCGGACGCTCGTGCGGACGGGCGTCAGCGTTCCCTTCGGCGCATCCAGGAGGAAGAGCGTGTAGCGGCTGCGGTCCAGCGTCCGGAACTCCTCCCGGCGCGCGGACAGCTCGCCGATCGGCCGTTCCTCCACGGCGGCGGCCGTAAGGAGCGCCGTCCACTGTTCGCGG
>CAYVKE010000178.1:0-5006 GCA_964451935.1 uncultured Synergistaceae bacterium
TGGACGCGCTCTTCGGATGTCTCGAGGACTCGGTGTCGAAGCTTCCCCGGCGGGCCGACACGTTCACGCCGCTGCTGGAAAAAGCGACGCCGTGCGACGGCGGGGCAGAAGGGACTCGCCCGGAAGGCGAACCCTGCGCCTGTTCGGGAAACACGACGGACTGCTCCGGAAGCTGCGGTTCCTGCCCATCGGCCGGTGAATGCGCCGACAGGCGAAAAACGGGACATTCGGCGAATTCCTGAGATGCGTATGAAAAGGGAGCCCTTTCGGGCTCCCTTTAGCGTATCCGCGAACGATCGGGAAACCGCGCGAAAGAGGAGCGACACGCGGTGAGAGGCGAATGAGCGACATGATTCCGGCTCGCGCGGTTTCGCAACCCCTCGCCGCCGAAAATGTTCTTGTATAATAGTGTATCATAGATGCGCAACTGTGCGCAGGCGGGGGAGGGGATGCGAATGCGGTCGAAATATGTGCGGTTCGCCGTTCAGATCGGCTTTCTTGCGTTCATGTCGTGGGTGGGCTACAGACACCAGGTGCTCGGCGGCGGACCGACGGGCGTTCCGACCGTGGATGCGCTGTGCCCGTTCGGCGGCCTCGAGTCCCTCTACGCATTCCTCACGACGGGAGGGTGGCTCCGGCGCGTGGCGCCGAGCGCCCTCGTCCTGTTCGTCGGAGTCCTTCTCGCGACGTTCGTCGTCGGGCGCGTCTTCTGCGGATGGATCTGTCCCCTCGGGACGATCGGCGAGATTTCGGCCCTCGCCGGGAGGAAAACAGGAATCCGGAAAGCGTCGCTCCCGGATGCGCTGGATCGCCTCGCGCGGTATCTCAAGTATCTCACGCTCGGGATCATCATCTTCCTGACGTGGAAGACTGGAACGCTGGTCTGGAGAGGGCTCGATCCCTGGGTCGCATGGATGCATCTGTCGGCCGGTTTCGAAGGAATGGCTGAGAGCCCGTGGGGGTATGCGGTCCTCTTCGGCGCCGTAATCGCCGCGAGTTTCTTCGGCGTCGAACGCTTCTGGTGCCGGTATCTTTGTCCGCTCGGAGGCGTCCTCGCGATCATCCAGAAGGCGAGCCTCGTGAAGATCCGGCGGAACGAAGCCCGCTGCGTCAACTGTCATGCCTGCGGTCGTTCATGCCCCGTCGGACTCGATCCCGAGTCCGTTCCCGTCATGAAGAGCGCCGAATGCATCGCGTGCGGACAGTGCGCCGAACGCTGCCCCGTTCCCGAGACGCTGCATTTTGGAACCGCCGCGCGAAGCGTGTCCATCGTCTTCGTCGGACTTCTCGGCGTCGCGTTGTTCCTCGCTGTTTGGGGAGGCGCGAGGGCGACGGGGATGTGGACGACGTACGCAGCGCCGAAGGCGGCGCAGAGCGCTTCAGCGGATTCGATCTTCGGATGGATGACGATCTCGCAGGCGGCGAAGGCCGAGAAGCTTCCCGAAGACGTTTTTATCTCGGCGGCGGGGCTTCCGGAGACCGTGTCCCGGGATGTGTCGATCAAGAAGCTGCCGGGAGTCAACGACGAAAAGGTTCGCGAGGCGGTCGCCGACTATCTGAAACGAACGGGCGCACAGAACCCGAAGCCGTAATCCCGGCGTTTCATTCCGGGACAATTTGATGTATAATACCCATAGGGAGTAACTTGACAACATAAAAGGGGGGATTCCACATGCAGGGGGGAAAGGCGAGTTGCGAGCGGCCGGCGGCGGTAGTCGCCGCGATGGAGAGCGCCGAAACGGGCGCTCGGGAAGAGCCGAAGAAGGAGGCGAAGGGAATGACGATCATGGTCGGAAGAAAGGCCCCGGATTTCACGGCGCCTGCGTACCACAAGGGAAGCTTTACACCCGTGTCGCTGTCAGCGTTCCTCGGAAAGTGGGTTGTCGTCTGCTTCTATCCCGGTGATTTCACATTCGTCTGAGCGACCGAGGTATCGGCGGTCGCCGATAAATACCCGGAATTTCAGGCTCTCGGAACCGAAGTGATCTCCGTCAGCGTCGACAGCCAGTTCGTCCACAAGGTGTGGAACGATGTCGAATTGTCGAAGATGGTCGAAGGCGGCGTTCCCTTCGCGATGGCGTCCGATAGCGGCGGCGCGATCGGTCGCGCCTACGGCGTCTATGACGAGGTCGCGGGGGTGGATGTCCGCGGGCGCTTCCTCATCGACCCCGACGGGGTGATCCAGGGCATGGAAGTCCTGACGCCTCCGGTCGGACGCAATGTCGACGAGACGCTGCGGCAGATCCGCGCCTTCCAGCATGTCCGCGAGACGAAGGGCGGAGAGGTGACGCCGTCGGGCTGGACGCCGGGCGGCAAGGTCCTGAAACCGGGTATCGGGCTTGTGGGCAACGTCTGGAAAGAGTGGAATCCCAAGGACGTTTACGGCAAGCGCTGAAGTGAAACGCCGGGGGCCTTCGCGGGCCCCCTTCGTGTCTCCGGGGATTCCCGGAGGAGTGAGAGAAGAGGGGTGAGGGATATGGCGGAACGCAGGGACGCATTGTGGAACCCGTATGTGTCCGGCGCGCTCGCGGGGGTGCTCTCCGTCGCGTCGGTCGCCTTTGCGGGAAAGTACCTCGGGGCGTCGACGACGTTCGTCCGCGCCGCGGGCTACGTCGAAAAGGCTTTCGGCCCGGAACGGGTCGCACAGATGGCGTACTTCATGAAGGAAGCCCCGAAGATCGACTGGCAGTTCATGTTCGTTATCGGGATCTTCATCGGTTCATTCGCGGCGGCCGTTCTCTCGGGGACGTTTTCCTTCCGTCCGGTCCCGGATATGTGGCGGGAGCGTTTCGGCGCGGGGATCGGCAGGAGGGGAGCGGCGGCGTTCATCGGCGGCGTCGTCGCGATGATCGGCGCGCGTCTCGCGGACGGCTGACCGAGCGGTCACGGGCTGAGCGGGTCGCTTCAGCTTGCGGTCAGCGGATTCATCGCGCTCGCGATGTTCTTCATCGTCGGCGTCATCACGGCGAGAATGTTGTATGGAGGGGATGACGCATGAACCGCGAAATGGTTTTCGGACTCGTCACGGGAATCATCTTCGGCGTCCTCTTGCAGCGCGCCGGCGTGATCCGGTACGACAAGCAGCTTGCGGCGCTGCGCCTTCGCGACATGACGATTCTCAAGTTCATGCTCTCGACGATCTGCGTCGCGATGGTCGGGACGTATCTTCTCGTCGATCTCGGAATGGCGAAACTCTCCATAAAACCGGCGATTCTGGGCGGCGTCGTCATCGGCGGCGCGCTCTTCGGCGTCGGGTGGGCGATCTTCGGGTACTGTCCGGGGACGGCGATGGGGGCGCTCGGCGAGGGGCGGTTGGACGCGATCTTCGGCCTCGCGGGGATGCTCGTCGGCGCCGCGATCTACGCGGAGCTGTATCCGTTCATGAAGGAGACCGTCCTCACCTGGGGCGACTACGGGAAGATCACGATCCCGCAGATTCTGGGGGTCAATCACTGGAGCGTCATCACGGTCTTCGCGGCCGGAACGCTCGCGCTCTTCCGGTGGTTCGAGAAGAAGGGGCTCTGAACGATGCGGGCGGAGGGATGACCCTCCGCCCTTTTGAACTTCCGCAAGTTTCCCGGCTAGCGATATTCGATGCCGCGTTCGAGCTTCTCGAAGCAGGCGATGCAGAGCGTCTTTCCCTTGAAGAGCCTGCCGCGTGGCTCCATGAACGGCTCGCCGCACCCGTCGCAGCGCAGCGTGGGGAAGAGGCGCGCCCTTTCGGGGAGCGCGAACGGAACGGGGCCGATCTCGAAGAGATCCCCGAGGTCGGCGTTCATGATCCGGTCGCAGCGTTCGAGCTGCGCGGCGTCGAACGCCTTTTCCTCCTCCGGCGTCGCGTGTCCGGACGCGCGACGCATCCTGAGTTCGAGTCGCGCGCGGTCGTCGGG
Organism: uncultured Synergistaceae bacterium; assembly: GCA_964451935.1. Taxonomy (GTDB): domain Bacteria; phylum Synergistota; class Synergistia; order Synergistales; family Aminobacteriaceae; genus CALFXN01. The sequence goes on from CAYVKE010000178.1 coordinate 3,891, forward strand.
ACGCGGCGCGTGCTTCGCGAGGATCCTCAGGGACTTCCCGTCGCTCCGGCGGAAGAAGCTGAAGGCGATCTTCCCGTGGTCCAGAAAGAGCAGGTTTCCCTTCCCGAAGGTGCACCCCGTGAGAAACTGCACGGCGTCGACCGCGCACATATCCGTCTCGGTCACGGCGACCACCTCTTCGTCCAGGCTCGAACCGACCTCCCGGAGCGCGATCTCCGACGCGCGGATTCCGATCGAGAGTCCCGGACAGCGATGCCCGTGGAACGCGATCGTTCGCGCGATCGTAGCTTCATCGACAGTGCATGCGGACAATGTTCATTCCTCCATTTCGTGTGACGATATAAAAATATGGTAACACATATGAGGCGATCCGCCCTCCCGGCAGTTGACGGAAACGGGACGCGCCGTGAGAATGAAGAGGAAGGCAGGGAGGAGGCGTCTCGTATGGGAGAGGCGAAGGAGTCGCGGTACACCAGCGCGGATTTCCGGAAGGAGCTGGAACGGCTTGCGGCCGAAGGGAAGTCGGTTTCCGAGATCGTGAAGGATCTCGGAATCAGTGCGGAGACGGTCAACACGTTGAAACAGGACGAGAAGTTCCGGATCGGAGCCTCGGCCTTTTCCTCCCTCGCGGGAAAGATGCGCATCCCCGATGTGGATGTCAGCGCTCTCCGGAAGGAGTTCATGAATATCTACCGGCACGGATTCGTGCGCGTCGCGGCGTGCGTTCCGGAGGTCCGCGTGTGCGACCCGGCCTTCAACGCCGTGAAGACGATCGAACTCATGGGCGTCGCGCAGGAGAAGAAGGCGATTCTGGCGGTCTTTCCCGAACTCGGAATTTCCGGCTACTCCTGCGGGGACCTCTTTTTTCAGGACGCGCTGCTGCGCTCGACGCTCGACGGAATCAGGGCGGTCGCGGACGCGACGGCCCTCATGGACGCCGCGGTGGTCGTCGGCGCTCCGCTGAAGGTGCGGGATGCGCTCTTCAACTGCGCCGTCGTCCTCTGCGGAGGGAAGATCGCCGGCGTCGCCGTCAAGAGCTTCCCGGCCAACTACCGTGAATTCTACGAGCTGCGGCATTTCCGCCCTGCGCGGGAGCTTCCCGTCGATTCGATCGAC
>CAYVKE010000179.1:0-1774 GCA_964451935.1 uncultured Synergistaceae bacterium
GGCGCGCGCGCGACGAAGCGCTTCGCCGCGGCATGCGGACGATTTTCATCGTATCCGATCCGAACGCGGAGGAGTTTTATCTCCGGATGGGCGCGACGCGGACGGGAGAGGTTCCTCCCTGTTCCGGCGACGGCGGCTTCCTGCCGACGCTGGAGTTTCCCCTTGCGCCGAACGAGACGAAATCGCCGTCAGGCGAACCGAAGGAAGGGGACCATTCCTGATCACAGCCATGCGCGCCTATTCCCCGAAAAATGAAGGAGGACACCTGCATGACAGAAGGAAACACACTGCGTCGCCGTATTTCCGCTCTTTTTTTCGCTTTCTTTTTTTTCTGCCCCGTTTCTGCGGTCTTCGCCGCGCCCGAAACGGAACTCTGGACGGAGTACCGGGTCATTTCGGGAGACACCCTGGATTCCATCGCCCGGAACCATAACATTCTCGAGAAGAATCTCCGCTTTGCGAACGCGCTCCCCAAGGGGGCCGCGCTCCGGACCGATTCGATCCTGCTGATTCCACGAACTGACGGAGACGCCTGCGCCGCGCTGACCGAGGTTCTCGCAAGAAAGCACGGGACCGCCCCGCGCCCCGAAATCCGTGAGGCGGTCGCACCATCCCCCCGAAAGGGCCAGCAGAAGCACGACGCCGCGATATCGCGAAGCATGACGTGGCCGGTGAAGGGAACCGTCAGCTCCCCGTTCGGCGTCCGGAGGGGCGGCCGTTCACGCAGGGGGCACTTCCACGACGGCATCGACATTCCCGCTCCGAAAGGAACCGCCATCGTGGCCGCGCTTGACGGCCGCGTCGTTTCCGTCGCATCCCAACGCGGCTACGGCAAAACGGTGACGATCGACCACGGGAACGGACTCGTCACCCGCTACAGCCACTGTCAGGGCTTCGCCGTAAAGGCGGGAGTTCATGTCCGGCGCGGACAGAAGATCGCGATGGTGGGCCGTACGGGACGCGCGACATGCAACCATGTCCACTTCAGCGTCCTGCGACGCGGAAAAGAGGTCAATCCGGCGCCGTATCTCCATTCGACGCAATTCTGAGTCGCTGCGCACGGAAAACCGGAGCGGGCGCAGCGCCCCGTTCCGGTTTTCCGTGCGCCCTGAAGGATCCGGAACTTACGGGAGCATTCCGGAAGGCGACGCAGGATCTTCCGAAAGCGCTTCCGCGTCGGGGTAGATCTCCATCGCACGAAGCTTCCGCTCGATCGCGCGGCTTTTTTTCGCGGCGCCTTCGAGCGAGTCGCCGGCTTCATGGATCTTGTGAAGGGTTTTCTCGAGAACGGCGGCGAACGTCCCGAATTCCGTCTTCACCTGCCCGAGGAGCATCCAGACCTCGGCGGAACGTTTCTGGATGGCGAGCGTCCGGAACCCGGTCTGAAGGCTGTTGAGCAGCGCGGCGACCGTCGTCGGCCCCGCGACGACGATCCGCGATTCGCGCATGAGCGTCTCGCAGAGCCCGTCGATCCGCAGGACTTCGGCGTAGAGCCCCTCGACGGGCAGGAAGAGGATTCCGAAGTCCGTCGTATAGGGAGGTTCGATGTATTTTTCGCGGATGCTCCTCGCCTCGACGACGATCCTTTTTTCGAGCTGCTTCCTGCAGGACCGCGCCGCTTCCGGGTCGCCCGCGTCCAGAGCTGCGAGCAGCCGCAGGTAATCCTCCTGGGGGAATTTGCTGTCAATGGGCAGCCATACGGCGTCGCCCTCCCGGCCGGGGAGCTTCACGGCGAACTCCACCCGCTCCCGGCTGCCGGGAACGATGGCCACGT
>CAYVKE010000179.1:1784-4995 GCA_964451935.1 uncultured Synergistaceae bacterium
GGGAACTTCGAGTCGATCGGAAGCCAGACGGGCTCGTCCCCCTGCCCCGGCAGGCGTATGGCGAACTCGACCCGCTCCGCGCCGTTCGGCCTGGTGCTCACGTTCACGGCGTACTGTTCCGGGGCGAGAATCTGTTCGAGCAGGGCCCCGAGCTGGATCTCCCCCCATGTTCCGCGCGTCTTCACGTTGGAAAGCACTTTTCTGAGATCCCCGACGTCCGCCGCGAGAACCCGCATCTCCCCGAGTCCCTGGTGCACGCGCTCCAGGCGGTCTGCGACGCTCCGGAACGCCTCTCCGAGGCGCTGTTCGAGCGTCGCGTTCAGCTTTTCGTCAACGACGGCCCGTATCTGGTCGAGTCTGGCTTCGTTCTTCGCGTTCAGCTCTGCGAGGCGGCCGTCCACCATGTCCCGGATGCCGTCGAGCTTCGCGGTGTTCGAGTCCGTCAGGCGGGTCAGCTGGTTCGTGAAGGTCTCCAGTTGCCCCTTCTGGAGCATCGCGATCTCCGAAAGCCGGGACGATAGCGCCTGCCCCTGTCCGCTCAGCGCGGCGCCGAGTTCCTCGCGGTTCTCCCGCGTGGAGGCGCGAAGCTCTTCGCGCAGTTCGGCGAGCGCCTCCATCTGCAGGCGCGTCTCCCGCTCCCTGCGGTCCGCCGTATCGCGAATGCCGTCCCGGACGTCATCCAGGATCTCCGCCATGTCGTCCAGGTTCCGGCTGTTTTCGCACACGCGGAAAAACAGCAGCAGAATGATTCCGGCGAGCGTCGCGGCGCACAGCGCCAGAACAGCCTCCGCGGCCGTGAAGGAAATCGGCATCCGGTCGGGCGCGCCTCCTCTACCCCTGAATGTTCGGGCCCGCAGCGACGACTTCCGGCGAGACCTTCGACGAAAATGCGGAGAAGTTCGACGCGAAGCGCCGCGCAAGAGCGAGGGCGGCCGCCTCGTACGCATCGAGATCCTGCCACGTCTTCCGCGGGTTCAGCAGTTCGTCCGGGATTCCGGAGCACCGGAGCGGCGTCTGAAAGCGGAAGACCGGATCCGGCGCGTATTCCGTCCTCTCGAGGTCGCCGTTGAGCGCGGCGGACAGCAGCGCCCGCGTCACGTGAATGGGGGTCCGGACGCCCACGCCGTACGGGCCGCCGCTCCACCCCGTGTTGACCAGCCACACCCTCGTGCCGAGTTTCTTCAGGCGTTCCCCGAGCATCGACGCGTACGTGAACGGATGCAGCGGAAGGAACGGAGCGCCGAAACAGGCCGAGAAGGTCGCCTGGGGCTCCTTCACGCCCGATTCGGTCCCGGCGAGCTTCGCCGTGTAGCCGGAGAGGAAATGGTACATGGCCTCCTCGTTGGAAAGCCGTACAATCGGGGGCAGGACGCCGAACGCGTCGGCCGCGAGGAAGAAGATATTCTTCGGGTGTCCGGCCGTTCCGGGGACCAGCGCATTGGCGATGTGTCCCACGGGGTATGTGGCCCTCGTATTCTCGGTCAGACTGTCGGAATCGTAGTCCGGATCGCGGTTTTCGTCGAGGACGACGTTCTCGATGATTGAGCCGAAACGGATCGCGCCGTAGATCTGGGGTTCCGCTTCGCGGGAGAGCTTGATGCATTTGGCGTAGCATCCCCCCTCGAAGTTGAAGATCCCGTTCGGGCTCCATCCGTGTTCGTCGTCGCCGACGAGCCGGCGGGCGGGATCGGCCGAGAGCGTCGTCTTTCCCGTTCCGGACAGACCGAAGAAGAGCGCCGTGTCGCCGCGCATCCCGACGTTCGCGGAGCAGTGCATCGGCAGGACGTCCCGCACGGGCATCAGCGCGTTCATCACCGAAAAGATGCTCTTCTTGATCTCTCCGGCGTATTCCGTTCCGCCGATCAGGACGATGCGGAGTTCGAAGTCGATGGCCACGAACGCGCGCGACCGGAGGCCCAGGCGTTCGTAGCCGGGAGCCGCGAGCTTCGGCATGGCCACGACCGTAAAATCGGCGTCCGCTCCGGCGTCATCCCAGGGATCCCTCGGGATGAAAAGCGTCCGGGAGAACAGCGCGACCCACGCGAAGTCGCTGAGCACCCGGATCCGCAGGCGGTATTCCGGGTCCGCGCCCGCGTATCCGTTGAACACGAAGAGGTCCCTCCCCTGAAGATACGAGCGGGAAAGGTCCAGCAACGCATCGAACACCCCGGGATCCATCGGCGTGTTCACGTCGCCCCAGAACACGCGGGCGCTCGACGCGTTGCGCACGATGAATTTGTCTTGCGGCGAACGCCCCGTTCGCTCGCCGAACAGGGCGAGCGCGCCGTTGGACGCGAGGGTCGATTCGCCGCGTCCCAGCGACTCCTCGACAAGCAGAGGAACGGGGATATCCGCTCTGACTGAACGGAGGTGGAACAGGCCAAGTCGTTCAACGCTTTCGGTGTACTGCATCTCTCTCCCCCCGAATCCCGGATGCTGCGGCGACAACTGCAACGTGCGCGCCGTGCGGGAATATGAAACGATTATATGCCGGAACGCCGTTCCGACTCCACTGGAGAAACCGTTCCACCGGCGCCTCAGTCAGCGAATCGCAGGCTGCGCGACGCGCGCGTGACGAACGCGCCGAAACGCTCCTTTTCCGATTCCGGATAGCGCACGAGAATCGTCGCGATCGTCTCCCGGTCGTCGGAAAAGAGCACCCGTTCGTAGAAGATCTCCCCGTCGACCGTTCCGGACAGGACGAACCACCCTTTCCGCATCGCCCGGTACGTGACGTTTCCGTTCAGGCCCTTCCAGTCCGCTTCGCGCTCCGCCGCATACGACTCGGGAGAGGCTTCGAGCGCGTTGTACATTCCGAACACCGAGAGAATCCCCTCGGACAGCTGGTCGTAGAAGACCCGGCCGTCGTTGTTCGCCGGAGCCTCCCCTTTCCGGAAATCCGACGGAACCTCCACGGAATAGCCGAAACGCGCGTTCCGATAGGTCTGAAAGGACGACTCCGCCTCCGCCGCGACAACGGCGAGCGACAGCAGAAACGCGACGCTCAGGGATACGCTTCGAATCCGCATGAAACCACTCCTTCCGGTCTGTCGTTTCGTTGAAACAGATTCTATAATGAATCGAACGAAAAGAGAAACGGGGGGGGCAGACATGCGACGCTTGCGAATATGCGCGATCGGCTGCGGAACGATGGGGGCCCCGACGGCGGCGGTCTTCGCGCTCGGAGGGTGCGACGTCTTTCTGGCGGCCC
>CAYVKE010000180.1:0-4972 GCA_964451935.1 uncultured Synergistaceae bacterium
TCAACACATACCCTCCCCTCACACTTCACAACGACCGGCGGGGAAACGCGCAATGCGCGTTCCCCCGTCGCCTTGACTTTGTGCTACTTCTTGCCGGAAACCTGCTCGTGGATCTTCTTCAGTTCATCCTGAAGCTTCTGGGTCATGTTCTGGCCGGGGTACTTCTTCTCGAGCCAGGGTTTGCAGAGTTCATCCCAGATCGCGGGCGTATTCGATTTCTGCCGGAACACGTCGCGCTGTTCGGGCGTCAGCGCCGTCATCTGGAAGCTCTTCATGGCGGCGAGCTTCTGCTTGTACTCCGCCTCAAGAGCCTGCTGCTTCTCGTAGAGCTTCGCCTCTACCTCGAGCGCCGCCTTGTTCACGGCATCCTTCAGATCCTGCGGAAGTTTGTCCCAGATTTCCTTGTTGACGACCACATTGTTCGTATCCCAGCAGAAGTTGAGATCCGAATAGTATTTCAGAACTTCACCGTGCCGTTCTTCCACAAGCGACGGCCACATGCTCCACATTCCGTCCACGACGCCCTTGGAGAGCGCGTCGTATACGTCGCCCCAGGGGATGGTCTGAAGCGTCATTCCCGTGCCCTTGCCCATATTTTCAAGGGCCCGGACGAGACCCAGAGACGCGGACACGCGCATCTTCAGGTTCTTGAGATCCTCGGGGGTGTTCAGCTGGCGCTTGCTGTTGCCAAGGCCGTACGCGCCGAAGGAGGTCTGATAGAGCATGTGCATTCCCACTTCGTTGTACGCGTCCTCCATGACCTTCCAGAGAACGCCCTTCCCGGCCTCAAACGCGACCTTCGCCTCGTCCCAGTTCTCTATGGTCCAGGGCATCCAGTTCAGCATGCCGCCGGGAATGAGGTTGACATAGGGAGCGAACACCGAAACCTGGATGCTGTTCTCCTGAACGGCGTGGAAGTGTTCGTCGTGCGTTCCGAGCTGCCCGTTCGGGTAGTATTTCATTTCGATCCGGCCGTTGGAATACTTTCCGACAAGGTCGCAGAACATCTTGTGATATTCGTTCTGCGTCGGGCGTGGCCATGGCACTCCGAACTTCCACTTGTATTCCGGAGCGGCGGACGCAACTCCAACGCTCAACAGACATCCGAGAAACACAACAAGAAGACCGATTCCAATCATCTTTCCGTTCATACGTCGCATTCGTTTCCCTCCTTCAGTTTTTTCGAACTTGCGATGATCCCTGTTCTCCCTTGCGGGAACGCACCTCTTCGTTCGACGCATCACCTCCTCCAAAGCCCGCTTCCGCCGGGGCCGCGAGCAGCGCCCCGACGCCGTCCGGGACATATCTGTAGAGATTTTCGGGCCTCCCCTTGCGCAGCGGAGCCCGCGAACTGTCGATCACGATGAGCCCGGCGCTGCGAAAGCGCGCCAGTATCTTGCGCGCGCTTTTCGGTTGAAGGCCGAGAATCCGGGAAAAGTCCGCGGCGCTGAACGACGGACTGAGCATCTCCATCGCTTTCAGATAGCGCGAAAGCGTTGCGGGAGTGATGTTGATTCTGCCGGAAAGAACCTGGAAGTCGGCATCCGGCGCCGCCAGGATATACGACGGATCCCGCTCTCCGACCGCCCATCCGCTCTCGCCGTCGAAGAGGTGGCACTCGTTTCCTTCCGTGCAGAGCCCCATATCCAGAGCCTTTTCGGCGTATCGTTCCGCGGTTGCGATGTTCGAGGCGATTCCATATCCGATGCGCAGGCGGATATCCGACGTATCCCCGACGATTTCGTCGATGATGGGAACCTTTCCGAAATTTTCCGTTTCGATCAGGAACTGGCTGTAGGTCTGAACGCTCTGAAAGATCGAGGTGTTCCGCTGAAAGACGAGAATTCCCTTCTTTTTGGCGTACGCCGTAACGGATCTTCGAATGGAACGCATCGCCTGCTCGTACTGGTTGAGCGGAACGGGAAGCTTCTCGGGCAGAAAGAGTCCGACGACGAGTTTCAAATGGTCCCCGTCGGAGGATCCGAACGCTTTCATCGACGACGCCAGCGCCTCCCGAACGGCGCTGACCGACGGGGTCACGAAAAATACGGGAACGCCCATCGCCTGCAGTTTTCTGAAAACCACATAGGCGCACGTTATGCAAAATTTCGTTCTTCCGGCCTGCAAATGGGAGAGATGAAATTCGAGGAGGTCATCGTGGTAGCGTTCCGATGGCTTCAAGGGATACGTATATATGGCGTCTATCGAAAACCGGCAATCGATCATCGCGTCGTTGATGTCCAGTTCACTGAACGTGTCGATGCTGAAGCGGACGTCTCCCTCCATGAGTTTTCCAGCTTCGAGAAAGGAGAACGGAAGGCCGCTTATCGGACGTTCCAGGTAAAACCAGGGAACTGCGGGTTGAACGACGCTGGCCGCCATGAAATACGGCAGGACGCCGCTGAAGAAGAGGGCGTCGACCTCCGCCTGAGACCCGGCGGCGATCCCTGGAGCGTCGAGCATGGTCTCGTAGAGCAGAGGCCGGATGGTGAGCCGAGGAACATCTCTGGCCACCATCTGGAACTTGTCGACAATCAACGAGGGGCCAACAACGCCGAGAATCATGGATTTCCCTCCGGAATCACAAGGTGTTGAGTGCAATGCGTCTTTATAGCGCCTTAATTTTATTGATTGTACAACTACTCTAAATGATTGTCAACAGCGCCCTTCGCACCGGCGGAAAACGACGCCGGCGGCAACAACAGCGAGAATCCGCCGGCGTAGTCTCATAAAGCGGGCTTTCTACCGCTCGACAGTCGTCTTTCGCAGGGCCCTCCCGGAGCGCACTCCCGTGAGGCTTCCCTGTTTCACGGCGATGGCGCCCGCAACGATCACCGCAAAAAAACCGCTCGGATATCGGACCGGATCCTGATACGTCCCCGTTTCCAGCACCTCGTCGGGATCGAACGCGACAAGGTCCGCGATCATTCCCTCGCGGACGAGGCCGCGACGTTGCAGCCCGAGGCGCGCCGCAGGAGCCGAGGTCATTTTCCGCACGGCGTGCGGCAGCGAGAGGATTCCTTCCCGACGGACATATTGCCCGAGGATCCTCGCCGTCGAACCGTACGCCCTGGGGTGCGGCTTTCCTCCGACGATGCTGTCGGAACAGAAACACATGGCCTCATGGCCGAGAATGGTCCGAACGTCGTCTTCGCATCCGTAGAAAACCGTCATCGTGGCGTTTCCTTCTTCTTCCGCGAGCAGGTCGCACAACGCATCCACGGGGCGCTTGCCGGATGTCTTCGCGATGTCCGCAAGCGAGCGTCCCTCGGTCCACCTGTTTGCGTCCGACCGGACCGCGTTGATGAAAACGCCGTCCCACCCGCAATTGGCGACCCAGTTCTCCCAGAGAATCTGTTTCCGGCCATCCTGGATCTCGAGGATTTTCTCCCGCACGTCCGGGTCTCTCAGATATTCAAGCATCCGCCGCTGCCCCTCCGCGTGGAAAACCGGCGGAATGAGCGCATCGAGCATCGTGCTCCCCGCCGTGTAGGGATACTGGTCGAAGGTCACTTCGAGTCCCGAGGAGCGTGCGTCGTCAATGACGCCGAGCACTTCGCGGGCCCGCCCCCAGTTGTTTCTTCCGGCGACCTTGAGGTGCGAGATGTGCAGCGGACACCCGGCTTTCGTACAGATTCCGATCACCTCGCGAAGCGATTGAACGATGTGATCCGCCTCGTTTCGCATGTGCACGACAAAGAATCCGCCGAAACGGGCCGTTTCCGCCGCGAGTGCGACGAATTCGCGTTCTTCGGCATAGGGACAGGGAGGGTACACGAGGCCTGTCGAAAAGCCGTACGCTCCTTCCGCCATGGAGGAGCCGACAAGCTCGACCATTCGCCCGATCTCGTCTTCGGTCGCCGGACGGTTCTCCCAGCCGACGACGGACGCACGAACCGCACCGTGCGGCACGAGCATGGCCGTATTCGCCGCCGGATGCGCGCGATCGACAGCCGCGAGATATTCTCCGACGCTGTTCCATTCCCATTCCTTCCCATAGCCGCCGTCAAGCCCCAGAAGACGTTTCTGCATCATGGGACGTTCCTGCGTCGTGACGGGAGCGACGGAGAGACCGTCTTGCCCCACGAGCCCGGTCGTGATTCCCTGCATGAGCTTTGCGTCCTCCTCAGGCTGCGCGAACAGGCGGAGGTCTGAATGGGTGTGCATGTCGATAAAGCCGGGACACAGTATCCGGTCACCGATGTCGATCGTTACGGACGCCTCGTCGGTGATGGATTTCCGTACAAGGGCGATCCTGTCGCCGGCGATCCCCACATCCGCCCGGAACCAGGGCGCTCCTGCGCCGTCGATAACGCGGCAGTGCTGCAGGACGATATCGAGCAAACGAAACACCTCTTTCGCGTTTATTTGTAGTATGGTCCTATGAGGTATCGTAGGGCTTCGCTTTGATATCGTCAAACATTTCATTAACGACAAAATAGACAAAATGCGCGGATTCCGTTCGCGCAGATTTCGGGCGACGACGCCGCAAGTCGCGGAGGGTTTCCCGTCTTTCAGGAAACCCTCCATTTCCCTTCATGCTATACTTTTAGCTGTTGTGTCGCCCGTCAATGTCGAAAGTGGGGAATCACCTCGTGAACGAATCGAAAAAATGTGCGAGCCCGGCCGTCCGGATCCGACCGGCGCACCCGGGAGAGGCGGGGGCGTTGACCGACCTTGCGTACGCTTCCAAACGCTTCTGGGGATATCCGGAGGAAGAGTTAGACGCCTGTTGCGGCCCCCTGACCGTTTCGGCGGACTACATTCGCGAATACGCCGTTTTCGTTGCGGAGGACGACACGACGTCTCTCGGCTTTTTCTCGTTGATCCCGACGGATCGCACGGGCGTCATCGAACTGGATCATTTCTGGGTGCGTCCCGGTGGCATGGGACGCGGCGTCGGACGCGCAATGTTCCGGCGCGCGCGCGACGAAGCGCTTCGCCGCGGCATGCGGACGATTTTCATCGTATC
>CAYVKE010000181.1:0-4942 GCA_964451935.1 uncultured Synergistaceae bacterium
GGAGCCGTTCGGGCGACGGGACGTCGACATCCATCGTGTCGAGCGACTCGGCCGCAAACGACCGACGCGGCAGCGCAACCGTCAACCGTCCGTTTTCGGCGACGAGACGCCCCTCGTGAAAGACCGCAACGGGCTTCGGCGAAGAGAGATCCGGAACGATCTGAAGGTCCGCGACCCAGCCCGGCGCGACGCCGCCCAGGTTCCGGAGGCCGACCTCCCGCGCAACGTTGAGCGTCGCGCACCGGATCGCCTGCCCGGGCGTCAGCCCCGCCTTCACGGCGCGCTCCACGGCGAGGTTCATATGTCCGCGCCGGATCAGGTCTTCGGGGTCGCGGTCGTCCGTACACAGGCACAGGTCGTCCAGGAAAGCGAAGTCCTTCACGGCCCCGATCAGCGTCGTCACGTCCGAGGACACCGAGCCTTCCCGCGCGTCGACGTGCATCCCGAGGCGGAGCTTCTCGCGGGCCTCGATGGCCGTCCGCGACTCGTGGTCGCTCTCGACGCCCGCCGCGAGGTACGCGTTCAGCCGTCTGCCCGAGACGAACGGCGCGTGCCCCTGCAAAAAGGCCTGCCTCCTGCGGCCGACGCCCAGGATCGCGGTCATCCGCGGCGAGTTGTTCAGGACGCCCTCGAAATCCATGAGTTCCGCGACGCCGAGGACGCGCTCCATATCGAGCATCGCCTCCATCTCCGCCGCGCCGAAGACCGCCCCGGCCCCTTCGAGCCCCGGGACCGCCGGAACGCACGACGACGCCATGACGTAGACCCGGAGCGGCAGACCCCGGCTCGACTCGATCATGTACCGCACCGCGTCGAGCCCGCCGACGTTCGCCGCCTCGTGCGGATCGGTGACGACCGTCGTCGTCCCCTGCGGAACCACGGCCGCAGCCATGTTCGCGCACGTCACCATGCTGCTTTCGATGTGGACGTGCGCGTCGATGAACCCCGGAATCAGGTACATCCCGCGCCCGTCGTATTCCTCGCGCGCCTCTACGGGGAAGCCCGTCCCGCTTCCGTCGGGATCCGCGCTCACGCACGCGATGTGTTTGCCGAGGATGCCGACTTCGGCGGCGTAGATCTCCCCTGTAAAGACGTTGAGCATCCGCACGTTCCGGATCGCGAGGTCGCACGGAACGCGCCCCATCGCGGCGTCGACGAGGGCGCTTCTGTCGGCGGGTTCTATTTTCACGGACATGCCTCCTTCAGGCGTTTTTTGTCGAATGTCTCCGGGACGTGATTATACCCGTTCACGCACCGGCGAACAGCGGGACGATCATTTGCGCGACCACGTCGACAAGCCCCCGGTCCGTGAGCTTGCCCTTCGGGATGACCGGCAGCGCGATGCTCGTGATGCGCATGAGCGGGTTCCTCGTTTCGACCCCGAGCGACCGGAGCGCGGCCTTCATCGCCTCCGCCCGGACGGCGAGTTCGTCGCACGGCAGCGGCGACAGCAGCCCATAGATCGGCAGGGGCAGCAGGCCGATAACCGATCCGTCCTTCACGGCGCAGTGCCCGCCCCGGGAGGCGATCAGCGCGCGGATCGCTATGACCGCGTTTTCGGGCCGGTCGTAGACGACCGCCAGGTTGTGGCTGTCGTGGCTCACGGTCGACGCCACGGCCCCCTCCCGGGAACCGAAATCCCGGACCACCGCGACCGACATGGTTCCCGCGCCGTGACGGTTCAGAACGGCAGCGTACTTGAGCCCCGTGTCGCCCGAGATATCGAGGAACCCGTCGCGAACCGGGATCTCCTCGACCGAAAGCGACGTGAGGGACGTGTTCGGCGAATCGTAGACGAGGACGCGCGTCGCGACGCTCCGTCCCGCCCCTTCGGGCGCGGCGATCCGGAGCCGTTCGGGCGACGGGACGCCGACCTTCACCGTGTCGAGCGACTCGGCCTCGAACGTGCGCCGCGGCAGCGCCGCCGTCAGCCGCCCGTTTTCGGCGACGAGACGCCCCTCGTGGAAGACCGCGACCGGCTTCGGGGCCGACAGGTCCGGAACGATCTGGAGATCCGCGACCCAGCCCGGCGCGATGCCGCCCAGGTTCCGAACGCCGACCTCCCGCGCGACGTTCAGCGTCGCGCACCGGATCGCCTGCTCGGGCGACAAGCCCGCCTTCACGGCGTTTTTCACCGCCAGATTCATGTGCCCGTCGCGCAGAAGCGCCTCCGGCTCGCGGTCGTCGGTGCAGAGGCAGAGGTCGCCCAGGAAGCGGAAGTCCTTCACGGCCCCGGCGACCGTCCCGACGTTCGACGACACGGCCCCTTCGCGCGCGTCGACGAACATCCCGAGGCGGAGCTTCTCGCGCGCCTCCCCGCCCGTCCTCGACTCGTGGTCGCTCTCGGGCCCCGCCGCGAGGTACCCGTTCAGCCGTCTGCCCGAGACGAACGGCGCGTGCCCCTGAAGGAAGGCTCCGCGCGCCAGCGCCGCATCGATGACGCCACGCATCCGTTCGGAGTTGTTCACGATCCCGTCGACGTCCATGAGTTCCGCGAGCCCCAGGACGCGTTCCATATCGAGCATCGTCTCCATTTCGGCCGCTCCGAACGCGGCCCCCGCCTCTTCGAGCCCAGGGACCGCCGGAACGCTCGACGGCGCCGTGACGTAGACGCGCAGCGGCAGATCCCGGCTCGACTCGATCATGTACCGCACCGCGTCGAGCCCGCCGACGTTCGCCACTTCGTGCGGGTCCGTCACGAGCGTCGTCGTCCCCTGCGGAACGACCGCCGCCGCCATGTTTGCGCACGTGACCATGCTGCTTTCGATGTGGACGTGTGCGTCGATGAACCCGGGAATCAGATACATCCCACGTCCGTCGTATTCCTCACGCGCCTCTACCGGGAAGCCCGTCCCGCTTCCGTCGGGGTCCGCGCTCACGCACGCGATGTGCGTCCCAAGAACGCCGACTTCCGCGGCGTAGATCTCTCCCGTAAAGACGTTGAGCATCCGCACGTTCCGGATCGCGAGGTCGCACGGAACGCGTCCCATCGCGGCGTCGACCAGGGCGCTGCGGTTTTCGGGTTCTATTTTCATCGGTCATGCCTCCTTGCAGGGCGTTGTTCCCGTACAGGCAAAAAAAGCCCCGGAGCGACGCGAACGGTCGCCCCGGGGCGGAAAGAACCGCTACTTCATCCCGAGGAAGTAGATCACGAGCGGGATGCAGAGGATGTACGTCCCCCAGTGGACCTCCCGGTATCTCCCGGAAAGCACCTTCGTCACCGTGAAGATCAGGATTCCGGCGCTGATGCCGTTCGCGAGGCTCACCGTGTAGGCTGTCACGAGAATCGTCATGAAGGCCGGGAACGCCTCGGTGAAGTCGTCGAAGTCGATATTCTTCACGCCGGACATCATCATGAGGCCGATGACGATCAGCGCGGGCGCGGTCGCCTGGCTCGGAATGCACGTCGCGACCGGCACGAGGAAGATCGCGAGGAAGAAGCAGAGCGACGTCACAACGGCCGTGAGCCCGGTGCGCCCGCCCGCCTCAACCCCCGAAGCGGACTCGATGAAGGTCGTGATCGTCGTCGATCCGAAGAGCGCCCCGACGACGGTGCCGATGGAATCCACGAGGAAGGGCCGCGAGATGCCCGGAAGGTTGCCGTCCTTGTCGAGCAACCCCGCCTTCTGCGAAACGCCGAGCACCGTCCCGAGCGTCGAGAAGAAGTCCCCGACGAAGAACGTGAAGATGAACGGAATGTAGGCGACCTTGAGCGCCCCGAGGATGTCGAGCTTGAACGCGATCGGGTCGATCGACGCGGGCAATGCGAAGAACGACGTCGGGAGCTTCGTAATCCCCATCGGGATGCCGACGGCCGCCGTGATGACGATGCTGAGGAGGATGCCGCCCGGAACCTTCCGCGCCATGAAGACGCTCGTGAAACAGAGCCCGATGAGCCCGAGGATCGCCTTTGGTTCATACAGCGAGCCCATCTTGATCCCGTTGTTCGTGAAGGCGATGAACCCGGCGTCCTTGAGCGCGAGATACGCGATGAAAAACCCGACCGCGACGCCGATGCCGAATTTGATCGAGCGCGGAACGAGCCGGACGATGAGTTCCCGGACGCCGAAGACCGACAGCAGCACGAAGACGGTCCCCGAAATGAACACCATCCCCATGCCCACCTGCCATGAGACGATGCCGCCCTTGACGAGCGTGAACGCGAAAAACGCGTTGCTTCCCATCGCAGGCGCGAGCGAAAACGGAAGATTCGCGTACACGCCCATGAACAGCGAGAAGACGCCCGACATCAACGCCGTGACGACGATCGACGCGCCCCGGTCCATCCCCGCGCCCGAAGCCATCCAGACCGGATGGATGACGAGAATGTACGCCATCGTCATGAAGGTCGTCAGTCCGGCGAGAACCTCCCGCCGGAAGGTGCTGCCGCGTTCGGTGATTTTGAAGTAGCCGTCGAGCCCTGTGTTCATACGCGAAATCCCCCGTCGATCGAGAATGTCCGGAATGGCGTTCCGGGATTATACCCGATCAATTCTAGGAGATTCGACGTAAATGTCAACGATGAGCGGCGCGGATCCGCGCTGCGCGTTGTTCCAGCGCCTCGGCTTCCGAACTGCGACCTGTGGCGCGATACACGCCGCAAGATTCTCCAGAACCGTCGCCACATCGGGGTGATCGGGGCCGAGCGTCGTCTCGAAAATCGCCAGCGAGCGCGTGTACAGCCTTTCCGCCTCCGAACGGCGATGCTGCTTGCAGAGGAGGAAGGCCAGATTGTTCAGGCTCTGCGCCACGGCGGGATGGTCGGGGCCGAACGCCTTCTCCCGGATCGCCAGCGCGCATACAGCGAGCGGCTCCGCCTTCGCGGAGTCGCCCCGGGTTTTATGGAGTTCGGCCAGATTGTTCAGCCCGGTCGCCACGGCGGGGTGGTCGGGCCCGAACGCCTTCTCCCGGATCGCAAGCGAACGCGTGTAGAGCGGCTCCG
>CAYVKE010000182.1:0-4921 GCA_964451935.1 uncultured Synergistaceae bacterium
CCCTTCCGGCGCATGACCTATTGGGACGCCATGGACCGGTACGGGAGCGACAAGCCGGATTTACGCATTCCGTTCGCCATCGCCGACCTGTCGTCCGTTTTCGCGGATGCAGGTTTTGCTCCGTTCAAGGAGATTCTTGCGAACGGCGGGTATGTGCGGGGAGTGCCGCTTCCCGGCGGCGCGTCGCTGTCGAGGAAAGGGCTTTCCGACGTTGAAGAGCGCGTCAAGAAACTCGGCGGGACGGGATGCGCCGCGTTTCAGGTCAAAGACGGCGTCCTCAAGGGGCCGCTCGTCAAGTTTCTGTCCGAAGAGAACCAAGAGGCGTTGCGCCGCATCGCGGGCGTCGGGGAGGGCGATGCGCTGTTCGTCGTCGGAGAAAAGAGCCGGAAGAAGATATCCGATATCCTCGGAACCCTTCGCCTCGAACTTGCGCGCGAGCACGATCTCGTTTCCAAAGGGACGTGGGAATTCCTGTGGGTCGTGCAGTTCCCGCTGTTCGAGTGGGATGAGGAAGAGCACCGATGGACGGCCGTCCATCACCCGTTTACGGCGCCGTTGTCCGAAGACATTCCGCTTATGGATACGAATCCCGGCGAGGTGCGTTCGAGAGCGTACGACTGCGTGCTGAACGGAAGCGAAGTCGGCGGCGGCTCCATCCGGATCCACGATCCCGCAGTCCAGGAGAAGGTGTTCGCCTGCCTCGCCTTCACGAAGGAAGATGCCCGCAACCGGTTCGGGTTCTTGCTCGATGCGCTCTCCTTCGGGACCCCTCCTCACGGCGGACTGGCGTTCGGCATGGATCGTCTCGCAATGCTTCTCTGCGGCGCGTCCTCAATACGCGAGGTCATGGCCTTCCCGAAGACGCAGCGGGCGCAGTGCCTCATGTCCGGCGCGCCGTCGGACGTGGCGGAAAAGCAGCTCGGGGAACTCTCGATCGCGATCGCGCTGCACGACGCTCCGGAAGCTCCGAAAGAATAGCGTCAAAAAAAGGAGCGGGATTCCCTTGCAGGAGTCCCGCTCTTTTTGTACGGAGCGCGTTCCGGTTCCGTCGCGTCAGTAACGCAACCCGAAGGTGGGGTAGTAGATTCGTTCGTCGTGGAGCCCCTTCTCCTGGTCCTTGAGCGCATCTTTCGCCCTGTCGCCGAGATTGGCCGCAAGCGCTGACGTAAGTACGTGGATGAGGAAGAACGGACCGATCAGGCTGCTCCCGAACGTCGGGCTCGCATCGCTCACATAGAACGAAAGATTCGCAAACTTGCAGACGGGGGCCGCTGGGCTGTCCGTCAGCGTCACGACCGTCGCGCCGATCTCCGACGCGCGTTTCATCGATTCGGTGACCTCGATGACGTAGCTCGGAAGCTCGCAGACGACGACGGAGTCTGCCGCCGTAAAGGCGCGGGCCTGCTCGATCAGCGCCATGGACCCGCGCTTGATCAATACGCCCTTGAGCCCCATTTCGAGGAGACGCGTATAGAGAAACTCGGCGACGAGCGACGATATTCCCCACCCCACGCAGTAAATCGTCCCGGACTTCCGGAGGATGGAGCAGAACTCGCCGATCGATTCCGCCCGGAGCTGATTCCACGTATCGTCGAGATTCGCGTGCTCCAGTCGGTGGATTTCCACAGGAAGGTTGGAAAAACTCGTGATCGATCTGGAGAGCGTCGCGGAGGGATTGACCTGTTCGAGGACGGCGTCTTTCAAAGCTCCCTTCAGATCCGAATAACCGGAAAACCCGAGGACCCGCGAGACACGGACGAGCTGCGCTTTCGATACGTCCAACTTCTCGGCCACGTCGCCGATCGATAGAAATGCGGATTCTCTCGTATTCGCCAGGAGATACTCCACGACCCTCCGCGCCTTTGTGGGCAGCGCATCCATCTTGGAACGAAGCAGCTCTTCCAGTCTGGCGCCTTCCATACAACGTCACTCCCCCTGAAACATGATGGTTCCATATGTGGACTTTAGTTTATTTCAAGGGGAAGGAATCGTCAAATGGTACGGAGTTTCGCCCGCCGTAAAATACGGTTACGCTTTACGTTCGCGGGCGCCGACGTACGTATTTCGCGTAGAACTCATTCAGGACGATGATCATCTCGGCCGGAAGAATCCGTCGCACCTTTGTTTCGATCTTTTCCGGAACGGACCCGTAGTATGCCTCGGCGATCGCTCCGGCGATGCAGGCCTGCGTATCCGCGTCCCCTCCGAGCGACACGGCGTTTCGTATGGAATCCTCGAAGGACTCGGACTCCAGAAAAGCGGTGATGGCTTCCGGGACGCTTCCCTGACACGTTTCGTCCAGCTCGTAGTCCTCACGGATCTGGGCGAGGGAGAGTCGGAGGTCGTAGTCGAACGTCGTTTCGATATACGTTCGTATGACATCCTTGCTGCGGCCGTCGCGTGCGAGGAATATGGCGGATGCGACGGCCTGCGCTCCCTTGACGCCTTCCGGATGGTTGTGCGTCGGCGCCGCGGTGCGCGCCGCCTCTTCGATCACAGCATCGAGCGAATCGAACGCGTATGCGACGGGACTGACCCGCATCGCGCTGCCGTTTCCGAAACTGCCGTATGGCTCGGAGGCGGGAGAGGCGAGCCACTCCTGAAAGCGGCCCCCATATCCGACATCCGGATAGCGGGTTCCCCAGCTCCGGAATGACGCCGCGTAGGGAGAGCCGTGAAGAATGCTGTCCGCCACGGCAACGGTGAGCACCGTGTCATCTGTGAACGTGGACTCCGGTACGAAGAGGGAGAAGGATGTCCGTTTCACCGGGTGCCAGTCGTACGCCGAACCGATGATATCGCCCGAGATCGCTCCAAGCATCGATTGACCCTCCTTGTGTTGGCCTGGAACAATTATACTCCTCCGGGTTGCGCGTCATGGAAGCCGGGCGGGAATCCACGGGGGGCGCGCCGTCGCTTCATGTCTCATGCGTCTTTGCGTTTCTCCGTATTATCGGGTAGGATGCTTCTATATTTGGGACCGGGATGGTGACGTGTTTTGAAGTGTGTGCTTTTCGACTTTGATATGACGCTGGCCGACAGCAGTTATTCCATTACGGACGCTCTGAACCTGATCGCGCAAAGCCGCGGACTGCGGAGCGTCACGAGACGGGAGGTCCTCCGGGTCATCGGTCTTCCGATCGCGGAATCGTGGATGGCCCTGTGGGGAGAGTTCGACGAATCCTGGCTCGCGGAGTACAGGGAAAAATTCGTCCCGATGGAATATAAAGGGCTCCGTCTCTTTCCGGGAGCCCGAGAGGTGCTCGAATCGCTCCGCGGACTCGGGAAAAAACTCGGGGTCGCCTCGAACAGGCGAAACGTCCTGCCTGCGCTGGAGGCCACGGACATCGCACGGTATTTCGATTCGGTCGTCGGACTGCAGGATGTCGCGCTCCCGAAACCGAGTCCCGATGTGGTGATCGAGAGTATGGAGCGGCTCGGCGTCGGCAGCGGGGAAACATGGTATGTCGGCGACACCGCGGATGATATGAGAACTGCGGTCGCCGCGGGCGTCCGGGGCATCGGCGTCGAATCCGGAAATTTCAGGGCGGCGGACCTCCTTGAAGCCGGGGCGTGGCGTGCGATCCCATCGGTTGCCGACCTCCCTTCGCTTCCGGAAGCGGGAATTCCGTCCGGTTGCACGTTCGTCCCTTCACGGGGATAGGGAAAGGAAGATTCGTTGATGGCGCCGAACGGTCTTGCGAAAGAGAAGAGCCCGTACCTGCAACAGCACGCGAACAATCCCGTGGCGTGGCTTCCCTGGGGGGATGAAGCGTTCGAGATGGCCAAACGGGAAGACAAACCCGTCTTTCTCTCCTGCGGCTATTCCACGTGCCACTGGTGCCATGTGATGGAGCGCGAGAGCTTCCGGGACGAGGAGGTGGCCGCGCTGCTGAACGCTGCGTTCGTTCCGGTGAAAGTCGACCGGGAAGAGCGCCCCGACATCGATGCGACGTATATGGCGGCCTGTCAGGTTCTCAACAAAGGAGGCGGGTGGCCGCTCAACGTTTTCCTGACGCCCGAAGGCAAGCCTTTTTTTGCGGCGACCTACCTTCCGAAAAGGGGTTCCCAGTCGCAACCCGGCCTCGTCGACATGATTCCGCGGGTGCGCTGGTTGTGGGTGACAAAGCGTGACGCGATCGAACAGTCGGCCGATTCCATCATAGAGGCGCTCCGGAAGGGGGCCGTGCCGACCGGCGGAAGCTGCCCCGGGAAGACGGAAATGACCCGTGCGTACGGAGCGCTGAAGGAGGCGTTCGACCCGGCGTGGGGCGGCTTTTACGGAGCGCCGAAATTCCCTGCGCCCTATCGTCTCTCCTTCCTCCTGCGTTATGGGCAGGAGTTCCGGGAGCAGGACGCGCTGAATATGGTCGCAATTACCATGCGGCGCATGTGGGACGGGGGAATTCACGATCATCTGGGCGGCGGATTCTTCCGGTATTCGGTCGACGAACGATGGGGCGTCCCGCATTTCGAGAAGATGCTGTATGACCAGGCGCTTCTTCTTCATGCCGGAGCCGATGCGTTTGAGGTTTTGAACGATCCGTTCTTCGAAGCCTTCTGCCGGGACATCGTCTCGTTTCTGTATCGGGAGATGCGCTCGCCGGAAGGCGCCTTCGCCGCGGCGCTCGATGCCGACGCCGAAGGGATGGAAGGAGGGTATTACCTCTGGTCGGACTCGGCGATACGCGAGGTTCTGTCCGAAGAGGACGCCGCTCTCTTCAAGACCGCGTATTCCGTGCTTCACGAGGGAAACCTCGGGAAACACGGGAATATGGACACTCTTGGGAAAAACGTTCTCCGCCGTTCAAAAACCTCCGAAGAACTTGCCGCACTGATGCGTCTTCCTTCCGCTGGAATCGAAGAGCGGCTTTCCTCCTGCGTGAAAGCGCTGCTTGCGAAACGAGACGCGAAACGTCGT
>CAYVKE010000183.1:0-4907 GCA_964451935.1 uncultured Synergistaceae bacterium
AAACGGAACGCATTCCGATCGACATCGTCTCGCAGGGAGCGGATGCCGTCGCAAACGCGCTCATGGCGGCATCCTCCCGCTCCCGCGTGATCGTGGCGGACGCGCTGACGGATGACGACATCGACGTTCTCGCCTCCGGAGCGGCTAAATCGGGACTTCGCATCCTCCCGGTCGACCCCGGTCCGTTCACGTCCGCGTACGCCGAGCGCGTGTTCTCAACGAGATCGAATCCAACCATCGTTCTCGCCGTCATAGGCAGCACGTCGGAACTTACGGAACGCCAGCTTGCATCCCTTGCGAAAAACGCAAATGCACGCGTGATGTCTCTGCGAACCGACCGGCTCCTGCTCGCCGCAACGCAAAAGATCACATGGGATATTCCGGCGGATTTTGCCGGAGGCATTCTTGTCCTCCGCCCGGAAGAGAGGCTGGAGCGGGGTTCCGAGGAAATCGTGGCTGCGGGGCTGGCTGAAGCAGGAGCGTTTTTCATGAACACGCTCACTCCGCGCGCGTCCGGTGTTATTCTATCCGGAGGGGATACGGCGATTCACTTTGCACGCCGGATGGGGATTTCGGTCCTGTCTCCCGAAGCGGAGATCCAGCCCCTGATGATGGGAGGCCGCGTCGTAAACGAACCGTGCGCCGGCCTCCTCGTCGTCACCAAGGGAGGACTCATCGGTCGTGAAGACGCATTGGAGCGGGCGGCGGAGTGGATTTCGAGAGAGAACAGGAGGGAATCATGACAAAACCATTGATTGCAGTCACTATGGGAGATCCGGCGGGAATCGGCCCCGAGATCGTCCTGAAGAGCCTGATGTCGCGACAGGTCTGGGAACGGGGCGTTCCGCTCATCGTCGGCGATCTGGCGGTCCTGAAAGCCGTGCGTGATCGACTCGGCCTGAAAGTCAAACTGAACCGGATCAAGGATGCGGAATCCGCGTTCGGAGACACAAAGGAATTCCCCGTCTTCGATGTCGCGTGCATCGAGGACCCTTCCGTCCTCACGATCGGCGCCGTCTCGGCGCTCGGAGGCAAGGCGTCCGCAGCCTATATCCGGGCTTCCGTGGACCTTTGCACGAGGGGCGGCGTCGCAGGAATAGCGACAAGTCCGATAAATAAAGAAGCGTTGCGTGCGGCGAACCTCCCGTACATCGGGCACACGGAGATGCTTTCCGAAATGTCCGGGGCCGAAACAAGCTACACGGTTTTCCTCGTCGATAAACTCCGGATCCTGTTTCACACTCGCCATGTTTCTTTGAAAACAGCGATCGGGACGCTTGATACGGACGGCGTCGTCAGGTCTCTGGAGAGCGCCGACAGGTGTCTTCGATCGATCGGAATGACCCCGAAGTCCATCGCCCTCGCGGCGCTGAACCCGCACGCATCCGACGGAGGGCTCTTCGGAGACGAGGAAGCCCGCTTTCTTGCGCCCGCCGTCGACCGCGCGCGTCAGAAAGGACTCGCCGTCGTTGGTCCGGTCCCTGCCGACAGCGTCTTCGCCCTTGCGTTGCAGGGACGATTCGACATCGTCGTCTCGCTGTATCACGACCAGGGGCACATCGCAGCAAAAACGTACGATTTTTATAAGACCGTGAGCGTCACCTTCGGGCTTCCCTTTCTCCGGACGTCGGTCGATCACGGGACGGCGTACGACATCGCGTGGAAGGGACAGGCCAATCCCGTCAGCATGGAAACGGCCATACTTGCGTGTTATGAGCTTGCTCCCAGGTATCGCTGGAGCTGAACGACATCTCTCTGCGGTTCTAAAGCTGCAAGTGGCCCCGAGAAGAGGCCACTTTTTTTGTAATTGATGAAAATTGTTTTTATAATTTTGCAATGTATATACGTATACCCATCAGCAAAGCACACATATTACATCCTTTCGCAATTCCCTTCATTGCTTGACAAGTCCCTCTCCGGGTCATAGGATATATTGCGAATGGCAATATAAGGTTTTACATTGTGAAACCTTTTGTGAGGAGGCTGCCGCGTGAAAAGCGAGGCGAAGGATGATCACTACGTGCAGTCAGTTATACGGACGCTGAACATCCTGGAACTTCTGAACGATCGCGGAGAACTGGGCCTCGGGGAGATTTCGTTGACTCTTTCCCTCGACAAAAGCACCGTCTATCGTCTTCTGGCGACACTCAGACACCGCGGGTATGTCCGCCAGGCGAATCAATATGGTTC
Organism: uncultured Synergistaceae bacterium; assembly: GCA_964451935.1. GTDB lineage: Bacteria > Synergistota > Synergistia > Synergistales > Aminobacteriaceae > CALFXN01. The sequence continues at coordinate 2,191 of CAYVKE010000183.1, forward strand.
CTACGCGAACACCCTCAAGCTTTTCGAGATGGGCAATATCGAAGCGGATCGCCTCGGTTTCAAGCGCATGGCGCAACCGTACCTTCAGAGTCTTGCGCTGCAGACCCGTGAAACGGTCAATCTCGCCATACTTTCCGGAATGTATGTGATGTATATCGACAAATTCGAAAGCCCCGAGGCGATTCGGGTCGGGTACGGCGTAGGCAAACGCATCCCGGCGTACGCAACCGGACTGGGCAAGGCGATTCTTGCCTATCTTCCCGAGGAACGCGTCCGCGAGCTTTTCGCGACGACGCCATTCATTCGTTTCACCCCGAATACCATCAGCTCCCTCGACGATCTTCAACAGCAACTGCGAACCGTCAAGACGAAAGGGTACGCCATGGACAGTGAGGAATATGCGAAGGATTACGCCTGCGTCGCGGCGCCGGTTCGAAGCTCCGGCGGAGAGGCGCTTGCCGCTCTCAGCGTTGCATATCCACGCTATCGCTACAGGAAAGGAGGAAGCGAGGAAAGACGTTTTCTGCACCTGGTCGTATCAGCCGCGGACTCTCTTTCGGCCGATCTTGGAATCATGAAGACGTATTCGGCGCAGAACGAAGTCGCACGTGCGGTAACGAGATCCAAAGAAACCGTAAATTCCATAGAGGAGGCAATTCCATGAATTCCCTGTTTTTATCGTTATGGACGTTCCTCAGGAAAATTCAAAGGGCAGTCATGATTTTTACGTCTGTCATGGTCGTGGTTCTTATCCTGGTGCAGGTCGCATTGCGGTATTTGTTCAAACTTCCGCTTATGGGTATTGAAGAACTCACCTGTATGGCAGGATTCTGGCTGTATTTCACCGGAGCGGCGCAGGGCTCCATGGAGCGGAGCCACATTAAGGCCGATTTGTTGCACCTTTTCATCAAGGATCACCGCAAACTTTTTCTCGCGAAGGCATTCGGCAGCCTCGTAGTCGTCGTTTTGGCCGCCATCATGAGCAGCTGGTGTTTGAGCTATTTTCAGTGGTCTTTGAAGAGCTGGGAACGCTCTCCGGCGCTATCGATCCCGATGGTGTACGCTCAGGCCAGTCTTCTGATAAGCGCGTTTCTGATGTGTTTCTACTTTTTCGTCGAATTCGTCGACTATTTCCGGCAGGGCCTCGGAAAACCGCCCTTCGAACTTCCGTACGAAGACCCGGAGCTTTTCAGCGAAACGGAATCCTCTTCCGACAAAGTTGTTCCCTCCAGGGGCAAGGAGGCTTCATAAATGCATATTCTGATCGACCTCGTCATTCTTGTATCGACTATCATCTTCGGAATCCCTGTTCCTTTCTGCTTCATGGCGGCTGCGCTGTACATGGGACTGATCTTCTTCCCCGACTTTTCGTTCCTCATGACGGTCGGATTCCGGGGACTCAATTCATTGACGCTTCTGTCCATTCCTTTCTTTATCATGGCCGGCGCGCTCATGGGGAGTTCCGGCATAGCGGAGCGCCTTACGAACTTTGCAAACTCGATGCTCGGCCGGATCAAAGGCGGCATGGGAGCAGCCACCATCGTCTCCTGCGCGATATTCGGCGCAATATCCGGCACCTGTTCTTCCGCAGTCGCGTGCATCGGCAGCATCATGATCCCGAGACTCGAAACCCTCGGCTATCCGCGATCGTACAGCACGGCTATGGTCAGTTGCGCCGCAGTCCTCGGACAACTCATCCCTCCCAGCGTCCCGATGATTCTCTACGGATGGGTCACGCAACAGTCCGTTGCCGCATGCTTCCTTTCAACAGTTATCCCGGGGCTTCTCACGATGACGCTTTTCTGCATCATCAACTTTTATCTATGCCGAAGCATCCCGACGATCAAGGTTGATCCCCCTCTCGCCCCCAGGGAGCGGAATCGCGCGATTTTCGCGTCTCTCAAGGACGGCGTCTGGAGTCTGCTCATGCCGGTCATCATTCTCGGAGGAATTTACGGAGGCATTACGACACCGACGGAATCCGCCGCTGTGGCTGTCGGCTACTCCGTGTTCGTCGGCTTCTGCATCCACAAAGAACTCACCGTCAAGATTCTCGGGAAAGCCCTCTATACATCCGCCACAACGAGCGGCGTCATTACGCTGATGCTTTTCTTCGTAACCATCCTCGGCAGATTGTATACAATGAAGCAGGTTCCCATGCAAATCGCTTCATTTCTTCTGGGCTTTTCGGACAATAAAATCGTCATTCTCCTCATGGTGAACGTTTTCCTGATCATCATCGGCATGCTCATGGACGACCTGAGCGGGACGATGCTCTCCGCGCCGCTCCTCATGCCCCTGATGCTGAAAATCGGCGTCCACCCGATCCACTTCGCGGCGATCCTCGGGACGAACCTCGGACTCGGAAACGTCACGCCGCCCACGGCTCCGATCCTCTATCTCGGAGGCCGCATAGGAAATGTTCCGATAGATCAATACATAAAACCGGCGCTTATCTTCATGATCTTCGGCAACATCCCCATCATCATCCTGACAACGTATTTCCCCGGGCTTTCCCTGTGGCTTCCGCGACTGCTCATGGGGGTAAAATAGAAGAACGATCGGATACTCTTTGGAAGGGAGGTGGCCGACGAATCCGGAGGACCGTATCAGCGGCGGTATTCATAAGGGGATCTTGAGGAGTTTTCTTCTGTGAGCTTTGAATGGAGGTGTACGATGAGCACGAAACGATCACTGGCTCTCATTTTTGCACTTGT
>CAYVKE010000184.1:0-4901 GCA_964451935.1 uncultured Synergistaceae bacterium
ACTAGCGTGCGACGGTGCTGAACCAGATCCTGCTTTCGTCAACAACCACGTGACGAACCGCAGGACGCCCCGGCAATGAGTTGAAGTCGAGCCGGGGACATGCTTTCTCCAGGACGGTGACGATTTCGCCGGCGGAAACCATCGCATTGTCGTTGGTCACATCGGAGAAGACCAGGCTCGCCGTTCCGGTTCTCGAATCGACCTCGTACCGACCGTGAAACCCCATAAGCGCCCGCACCCGCACAAGATAGCTCTTTTCGTAGACTCCGAGAATGTCTATGGATTTCTTCGAAAATGTTGTTTTGATATTTTTGAGAGACGGGAATCCCACGGCGATGGCCCGTTCGAATTCCGCCTTTGTCAGCGTTCCGCTTATGGCCGCCGATGCGACGCCGTCGATCCGGAGGGCGTCGTTGACGAAATGGAAACGAAGGTCCTTCAGGTCGAGAAGGATTCTTTCGTATCTCACTCCGGAAATCTCAGGCTGTTCGACGCAGATATACGCCCGCTTCACGGACGAGTCGTTTTCGCCGGAAGAGAGCACCGTGTTGATCGTCCCTTTCGGGAAATACCGGCGCATCGCCTCGGTAAAGGCGGCCGTCTCGGAAGCCGTTGCAGGCAGGGCGACGAACTGCAGGACGAAAAGAGCGATCGCGATTCCGGACCACCGGCAAAAGCGAAACTCCATCCCGTTCATGGTCAACTCTCCGGCTGTCCCTGTCGGAACGAGACGCCCCTGAAGCGTTTCGGGGGCACCCTCGTTGCGAGCGTCAGCGAGTCGTCCGTCATGACAACGGATTTGAGAACGACCGGAAAGACGAATGTGCGAAAATCGAGCAACGGCTGCGCCTTACGGATCGCGTCCTCAATCAGGGACGCCTGGTCGGCGTTATTGACCCTGAAGGTGTAGTCTGAAAGAATGAGTCGGTTGCCTTCTTCAAGATCCAGGGTTCCCTCGAGTTCGACAAGCGCCGTCAGGCTGACGGGAGACGAAACCGAATAATACCCCCGCGCGCAAAGACGGGACGCGCGGAAATCGACCCGAATCTTTCGCCAGCTTTCGTCATTGCTTCCGCCTACGGTCTTGTCCAGAAGGAAGCCGTTCAAATCCTTTTCGGTGAGTCGCGCAGTAAAATACCCGTTGACCGATGACGTTATTTCGGCCTCTTCCGTCCCATCCTTGCCCCGGACGCTGCGAAAGGTGCAAAAAACCGTTTCGAGACTGAGCTTGTCGATCCGGATTCCTCCATAATGCGCTCCGGTGAGAACGGCGTACATATGACGCACGGCGCCGGATTCATCCGGCTCGGCGTCCAAAATCAGCTCGAACGCCTCCGGGCGAAACTGGCGAAGGAAACTGCGGAATATGAAATCGCCGGTTATCGCGGCCTCTGCGCCGCTGCATACGGCAAGAAGAAAAAAAACGACAAGCAGCGCCCGCACACGCAAAAATCCGCTACGGAACATGCTATCCCCTATTTCCTTTCGGAAACGAGCGTCCCTGCGATGGCGAAATTCTCCCGGGACATTTCGTTCAGAATGATCCTCACGACATCGGGGGAAACCTCAAGGACATCGCAGATAACCTTCGTCATCTCGGATACGAGTTTTCTCTTCATTTCGAGGCTCCGGCCTTCAAACAGCTGAACCTGCACTATCGGCATCATCGCTCACCTCCCGTTGAAGCTTACAGCAAGATTCTCCTCCGCTCAAGCGCGTTTCTCGGCGGTGGCGCGCACGAATTCCCGTTCCGCCGCCCCTATTTCGATAAACGGGAACGAACGCCGACGCCGTAACTGACTGGCCGCTCCTTTCCCTCCGAAGGCAGATTGACGATCCTGTTCCTGTAGATCATCTCGCTGCTTCCGCCTCCATCGAGGTTCAACGCGTACACGACGCCGTAATCGCGCAAAAGCCTCGCCGACTCGTCCAGCGTGAATCCGATGCTGTGAAGCGGATTTCTGCCGTCCCCGACCCACAACATCCACCGTCCCTTGTCCGTAAGCCCGATAACGGTCCTCGGATGCCGTCTCTCGGTTATTCCGACGCTGAGGTTCTCGTTATCCCTCTGAATTTCGCCGTTTCGGAGAATGAACGGCCCCGCCTGTATGATCGAATCGCACTTGTTCCAGTCCGGATCCCCCGCATTGATCGTTTGCCGGAGTACGACCGCATCGCCGACGTTAACGCCGGCAAGTGTTTCCGCTCCGCCGTCATACCCTGCAAGGACGAAGGCCCCGTCCGGAACTGGGCCGGGGGCGTTCCTCCGTTCGACGCACCGTCCCTTTTTGATGAGAAGCTCAATCATCGGCCGCGACGTCGCTGGCGTGGACTCCCCGTATTCCGGCGTAAAGAGGCAAATCGCATCGCCTTTCGACATCCTGTTGAGCGAGGAAATGCGCTGCTCTCCGAGTGCGGGATGTTGGAGAACCCCTTCCCATTCGACCATCCCGAACGCAGCCGTGTTCAGGCGACTCCACCCGAGACAGGTTCGTCCCTGGTACGGGGAGTTGATCAAGCGCTTCCGCGTCATGAGCGTCCCGATAGGGAATCCCTTGTCCTTCGCCGATTTCGTAAAAAAGCCGCCGTTGATCGCGCCCCGCACGCCGCTATCCGACATGGCGCTCAGCGGGGCAAGCGTCGAAACGCCGTTCGGGCTGATGATCGGTTCGAGAACGAAGCGCGACGGGTCCAGAACGAGAGCGATCCAGAACCGCGGTCCTCCCGTCGCTTCGACGATCGGCAGATACGGAAACACGCGGACGTTCGCCCCCATCTTTCTTCCGAGCGCGGCAAGGCGAAGCGCCTTCGGTTTTTCGTCAAAAAGGTCGGAGCGGATTCTCCATTCGTAGTTGCTATTGTCCACGAAGACCGTATGCTTCCCCGACCGCAGTCTGTCCGCAACCGCGACGGCGGCGTCACGCGTCTCGAATCCATCCATGACGGTCCGCCATTGCACGAAACGAGCCAGTGCATTCTCCCGGTGCACGATGAAGGACAGCCCCTTCTCCTCTTCCAGGACGGCGTGCAGCGTCATTCCTTTCGAGGCCTTTTCGATCGCCTGAAGCCAGAATTTCGCCTCGCCGGATGAGACCTTTCTGTCGGGATTGAATTTCTTCTCGGGATGGACCAGTTGCGGATCAAGGGAAAGGGCGACAGCGAGACAGCCGCATTCGAACCGGGAAAGCTGCGCGATATCCTTGAACGGCAGCGGATGCGATTGCAGCAGATTCGCTTCGACGTTGAGATGCAGACTCTGTATCGCGAAACGCAGAATCTCCCGGCGAGTCAGAAATCCGTCGGGACGTCCGAGAGCCGGAACCAAGTCCTGATCGATAGCCTTCTTATAGGCTGCGGCAGGTTTTTCCAATCCCTTCGTCGGAAAGCCCCGCGCTTCGAGAAGCGCGACGCAGAACTCATCTCTTCGAACCCACTCCGCTGCGTTTCCGCTTGAGACGAAGAGATTCAGCGCGACGATGGAAATGATGAAAAGTTTCCAGAAAGAGCGCGAAGAAAAACGGTTCATCTGGCCTGGGTCTCCTCCCATAATGTATAGGCGCCGTCCGGTTCCGCATCGTGATACACAAGAAGCGAGGCGCAGATGCTTTTTTCCAGGGATCGTAACGCCCGCTCCTCCGACTTTCCGACAGGATCTCGTCTTCCGATAAGGCGGCGGCGTTCATGCACGATCGGCGACACTGCGATGCGGTCGCTTCCGCGCGTTTTCTTCCAGCGGGTCCATATCGGCAGAACCGAGACCTTCGTGATTGAGGAACGATCGGGTTCCGTCGTAACGTCGACGAAAAGCACGCAGCTTCGATCTCTCGGCACCGTTCTCTGCGACGAGAGAAAATTTCCAAGAGAGTATGCCGCCACACGGAGACGGCCGGTTTTGGCGTTCTTGCTGACCTGTATCGGCTGAAGAACGTGCGGATGCGTCCCGAAGATGATATCGGCGCCCGACTTGAGCGCCAGCGCGGCCACAGTCTTTTGTTCCTTCGACGGCGCGACGGCGTACTCCGGCCCGAAATGGAATGCGGCGACGAGAAGATCGTTTCGATTTCTGCGCGCCCGCGCAATATCTCCGGAAAACGTGCCGGACTGAATGAGCGGAACCACGACGGAAGAATCGGCGGGAACGCGGATGCCGTTCGTTCCGTACGTGTACGAGAGAAATGTTACGTTCACGTCGTTTTTTTCGAACCTGAGAGCGTTCGCCGTATCTTCTTTCAGACGAACGCCGATGCGGAAGAAACCGTGTTCGTCGATGACCCGTCCCGTACGGACTGCACCCGCCGCGCCGCTATCCAGACAATGATTGTTCGCCGTCGTCAGCACCGAAAGCCCGATCTCTTTCAGCGCCGTCAACAGAGAGTCCGGGGAGTTGAAACAGGGGTACCCCGTAAAACCGCGAATACCGGAAGCAAGCGTCGTTTCGAGATTTCCTGCGACAATATCGAAACGGGAGAGAAAGCGTTTCATCGGAGCGAACTGCGGGAGAAAATCGTACGTTTTGTCTGCGCTGTTCCATGCCGCTTCCAGTTGCGGGACATGCACCATGATGTCTCCAATGAATGCCAAACGAATCGTCCCGGCGTCGCATGGGCGGATGATCGCGAAAAAGAATATGACGCCCCAGGCGCAGAAGGGGGCGACCGTGTTCCCGAAAAAACGTCGAAGCCCGTTTTGAAAGACCGTCACCGTTGTCATCTCCCTGTATGCGCCGACCTCGCCTCGCCGGACAAAGGAAAAGGCCGGATCGCTCCACAAGCGTCCGGCCTCTCTTCAAAAAACGGCAGTTGATCCGTTTGTCTGCTATGGCGTGCTGGAGAGGATTCGAACCCCCAACCTAAGGCTCCGTAGGCCTTTGCTCTATCCAATTGAGCTACCAGCACGTATTT
>CAYVKE010000185.1:0-3872 GCA_964451935.1 uncultured Synergistaceae bacterium
GCCGGCGTCATCGGAACAGCCGTCGCCGCAGGCGTCATGCTCACACTCCTCAGCTGATTTCCGGGGTCGGATATCGGGAGTATAATGAAGCGCGTACCGACAGGGGCCATTCGGCCCCTGTGTTTTTTCACGAAACGGGGTGATCCCATGGTGTGCGATATTTCCGCCGAATCCGTGACGCGGACGATCCGCGAGATGTTTCTCGAAGCGAATACGGTCCTTCCCGGGGACATGCGCGCGCTGATCCGCCGGAGCGCCGCGGAGGAACGCTCTCCGCTCGGCCGGTCCGTCCTTTCGGAGATACTCGAGAACATCGACCTCGCCGGGCGCGAGAAGACCCCTCTGTGTCAGGATTGCGGCATGGCGGTCGTGTTTCTCGATCTCGGGCAGGATGTCCATATTTGCGGCGGCTCCCTCGAATCGGCCGTTGACGAGGGGGTGCGGCAGGCGTACCGCGACGGCTATCTGCGCGCCTCGGTGGTGTCGGATCCGCTGTTTGACCGGAAGAACACGAAGGATAACACGCCGGCGATTCTTCACGTCCGCATCGTTCCGGGGAGCCGCATCCGCATCACAGCGGCGCCGAAGGGTTTCGGAAGCGAGAATATGAGCGCCCTCGCGATGCTGACGCCCGCCGCGGGGCGCGACGGAGTCGTTCGTTTCGTGACCGGCGCCATCGAAAAGGCCGGTCCGAATCCCTGTCCTCCGATCGTGGTCGGTGTGGGAATCGGAGGCGATTTCGAAGGCGTCGCGCTGCTTGCGAAGCGCGCGCTGCTGCGTCCGGCGGGAACGCCGAATCCGGACCCGCGCTACGCGGCGCTCGAGGTGGACATCCTGAGGGCGGCGAATGAACTGGGGATCGGTCCCGCCGGGTACGGCGGCGATACGACGGCCCTCTCGGTCGCCGTCGAATACGCCCCGACGCACATCGCAGGGCTGCCCGCCGCGGTGAATATCTGCTGTCATGCGAACAGACACGTCGTTCGGGAGATCGGCGGAACGGAGGGAGATCGGTGAGCGAACATGCGAAGGCGCTCCGCGCGCCGTTCGACGAAGAGACGGTCCGCTCGCTGCGTGCGGGGGACCGTGTGCTGCTGTCGGGGACGATCCATACGGCGCGGGATGCGGCGCACCGCAGGATGGACGAGGCGATCCGGACGGGGGGCGCGCTTCCCTTTCCGCCGGAAGGGGCCGTCATCTTCTACGCCGGGCCCGCTCCTGCGCGGCCGGGATCGGTCATCGGCCCCATCGGGCCGACGACGAGCGGGCGCATGGATCCATATACGCCCGCGCTTCTGGAGCGCGGCGTCCGGGGAACGATCGGCAAGGGGAGCCGTTCGCGCGACGTTCTCGACGCGATGCGACGCTTTCCGGCCGTGTATTTCGGCGCCACGGGGGGCGTCGCGTCCCTGATGGCCCGCTGCATTCTCGAAGCGGAGCTGATCGCGTATGAAGACCTCGGCGCCGAAGCGATCCGTCGGCTCGTGGTGCGGGATCTGCCTCTCGTGGTCGCGGCGGATTGCTTCGGCGGGGATATGTACTCGCTCCGATCGTTTGCGCGTTAGTTGACGGGAAGGATCAACGCAGGGCAGGACGTATCCTCGACAAGCGCCTCCCCCGTGCTCCCGAGGACGATCTGCAGCAGCTCGCCCATCCGGGAGAGGCCGATGACCAGCAACGAGGGCTCGAGTTCCGCGATCTTCGGCGCGCACTCCACGGCGGGATTCCCGCTCAGGATGACGCCTTCGGCCGGGATGTCCCAGGCGAGAACGTCCGCGAGGACGCGCTCCATCGCTTCCGACGCGGAGTTCACGAGATCCTGCGATGTCTCGGGCTCGTCCAGCCGGACGCAATGGAGCAGGGTGATCCGTTCCGGAACGCCCACGGATTCGAGAAGCTCCCGGAGTTGCGTCAGGATGGCGTACGTTCGCGTGAGCGTGAGGTCGATCGGGATGACGAGGTGCGACAGAAGCGGAACGGGGGACGCGCCCGCGTCGCCCCGCAGAAGGAGCTGCGGGACGGGGAGCACCCTCACGAGCGGAATGAAGGAATCCTCCGGTCGCCCCGGGATGACGACGAGGGAGCACGCCTCCTCGCGCACAAGTTCCGGAATGGCTTCGAGGATGTCTCCCGTCGCGACCGAAACGCGATAGAAGCGGTCCTCCGGCAGAACGCGCAGGGCCATGTCGATCAGCGTGTTCTCCGTGGCCTGGACCAGTGACGGGAGGTCGGCCGAAAGGCCTGAGTCAACGACGTGGGCCAGCAGAAAATCGGCGTTCATTCCCCTGAGCTGGAGGGACACCTGTTCGAGCGATTTTTCGGAGAATTCGTCCGTATCCGAGAGAAAACAGATCCTGGTTGCCATGGAGCATCGCCTCCTGCGCGTTGTATTTGTGTCGAAAGATTTTCTTTTCGAGTATACTCCATAGGCGAACGGAAGCGAAAGAAGGAGGGTGCGTTCCGGTGCGGCAGGACACGATATGGAACATCATCGGAGCGGTCCGGCGGCTTATGGATGTCCTGCCGCACGGCGTCGCGCTCCGTTTCGGGGCGATGTGCGCGGGCCTCGCGGGCGCCATGAGCCGCAGAACGGTCGATCGCGCCGAACGGAATTGCGTTCGCGCCATGCAGGTCGGCGTCACCCGCGCCCGTTCGATCGTCCGTGGGAGCTACGCGAATCTCGGACGGTCGGTCGCCGAGTTCAGCCGGATGACGCGACATCCCGAAATCACGGACAACGTCGTGGTCCATGGAGAGGAGAACCTGAAAGCGGCGCTTGCGGCCGGGAAGGGAGCCATCCTTCTGTCCGCCCACATGGGGAACTGGGAGCTGGGAGCTGCGACTCTGGCGCGGCGAGGCTTCCCCGTGAACGCGATTGGGGCCGACCAGCGCGACGAACGCGTGACGAAGCTCGTGACGGAGATCCGGGAGGCATGCGGCGTCCGGACCGTCAGCAAGGGATTCGATCTGAAGGCCGCGTTCCGATGCCTCAAATCCGGAGAGGCGCTTGCGGTTCTCATCGACCAGGACGCGAAAAGCCGCGGAGTCGTCGCGCCGTTTCTCGGCCTCCCGGCGAGCACGCCCTACGGTCCGGTCAAGATGGCGCAGCGCATCGGCAGCGCGGTGCTTCCCGTTTTCATGGTCCGCCGCGGAACGGGGGCGTTCCATGACCTGAACATTCTTCCGCCCCTGGCGTTTTTGTGTGAGGACAATATGGAAATGAACGTGACGCTGTGCAATAATATATTAAGCAAGTGGATCCTGAAGTATCCGGAGCAGTGGCTTTGGCTGACCGACCGATGGGCGTGGACGCTCGGAACGGCGCGTTCCTGACGGGCATCGACCCGGGGCGGGATAAATTCGGGTTCGCCTTCGCGGATGAAAACGGGCGCCTTCTGGCGTCGGGGATCGGACGAACGAAAGAGGCAGGATCCTTTTTTCGCATGCTTCGGGACGGTCATTTCAGCGACCTGTCCCCCCTGTTTCTCGAGGGGAACGCGAATGGATTGGGCATGTTGCGCCTCCCCGTGGTATGCGGCGCGGGTACGGGGCATGCGGTTCTGGCCGCCGCCGCGAAGTTGGAGGGAATTCCCGTGAAGTTCGTTCCGGAATCCGGGACGACGCTTCGGGCTCGAAGCCTGTATTGGTCGCTCCACCCGCCTGGAGGTTTGTGGCGGGCGGTTCCCGTTTCGATGAGAGTGCCTCCTCGTGATATCGACGATCTGGCGGCTTGGGCCATAGTGAAGGGATCGATGCAAAGAGCGGCGGAGACGCCGGCAGGAATGGGGGATTCGGAGCATGGGAGCTGAAAAGATCGCCGCTTTGGTGAATACATTCGGCATGTCGCTCATTTCCGTGAGCAAAGAGATGGG
>CAYVKE010000185.1:3882-4773 GCA_964451935.1 uncultured Synergistaceae bacterium
GGGGGTGCAGCTTTCCCTCGTAAAATCCGAGGTCGCGCAGGGGGTCAACACAACCGGGAGCTGCTGCGCCGCTCTGGTGGGCGTCGTGGGCGGCGGATTGCAGGGAACGATCGTGGTCATGCTCGACGAACCGGGATTCGGCGCCGTCGTGACTGCGATGTCGGGAGGCATGATCCAGCCGAGCCTCGAGGATTCCGTCTCGATGAGCGTCATCGGAGAGCTGACGAACATGGTGAGCGGTCGCGCGCTCATTCAATCCTCCCTGCAGGGGGTTGACGTCACGCCGCCGCAAATCATCACGGGAGCCGGCATACGGACGATACCGACGCAGTCTCCCGGAATCCGGACCTTCACGCTCCCCTTCAGGGTCGCTCAGGGCGGAACCCTCTATCTGATCCTCTCCTTCCACGGATAGCGGAATACGAAAGATACGGTGAATACAAAGCGGACGGAAGCCCTTCGCCGGGGATTCCGTCCGCTTTTTTCAACAGGCTTTCCTTCAAGAGATTCTCACTCGGTAAGTTTTTCGCCTTCCCCGGTCGCGACGACGGACGCGACGCAAATGTCTCCCGTTATGTTGATGCAGGTCCGAACCATGTCAAGAACCGCATCGATGCCCGCGACGAGGGCCACTCCCTCGATCGGGAGTCCCACGGCGGTCAGAACCATGCTCAGCATGATGAGCCCGGCCCCCGGGACGCCTGCAGTTCCGATGGAGGCGAGCGTCGCCGTCAGCACGATATTCGCCATATCTCCCATCGTCAATGAGATCCCGTACGCCTGGGCGACGAACAGCGCGCAGACGCCCTGGTAGAGAGCCGTTCCGTCCATGTTGATTGTGGCTCCCAGGGGAAGGACGAAGGAGGAGACTTTCTCGGAAATTCCGAGGTT
>CAYVKE010000186.1:0-4728 GCA_964451935.1 uncultured Synergistaceae bacterium
GATCACGAGGTCCGGCGCGAACGCTTCGAGACGGCTGATCTTCGCCGCGAGGATCTCGTCGTACGTCCGGGCTTCGAGCACGGGGATCCCCTCTTTCGCCGCCGCGTCCGTCAGGATCTTCCGCCCCTCGTCGCCGATGCCGCCCCCGGTCTCATCCTCCCCGCCGAGCGTGTACCAGGAGGCGTGCGTCTTCAGAAAACCGCCGCGGTGAAAGATCCCCTCCATAACGGGCCACGGACACGCCGGATCGTTCGCTCCCCATTGGGACGCACCGAGCGACGCTGCGAACAGGACCCTGCATCCGAGCGCTTCGGCGGCCGCGAGCGCATTCAGCACGAACCCGGGAAACGAGCCCGACGCAAGAACGGCCACGTGATCCCCGGCGCGGAGTCCCATCCGGGCCATCTCCCGGAAAAGGACCACGGACCAGAACGGATCGGCGGCCGTGCGCTTCGACGGAAGGCTTCCGAGCGTCGTCGAGATCGGACTCCATTCGACCCCGATAACGCCGAGGCGTTCCGGGTCTTCTCCGCTCTTTCCGTATCGCGCGGCGGAAAGGGCTTCTTCGGCGTTTCGGACCCTCTCCCAGAGAGCGTTTTCTTCCGGAGAGAACGCAACCGTGCGCGAGAGAAACCACAAAGCGACCAGCGCGACGGAAAGAAGCAGGAGCCGGATGCGGCACGTCCGGACGAAACGCGCCTGCGCCTTCAGGAAGACGGACGGATCCACGGACGGCCTACCTCAAAGCTGACGCGATCGCTGTCACGAGCGACGCTCCCCAGGAGACCGCAATGGACACGGAGGCCAGCCCGGAGAACGTCGCCGCGATTCCCTGCCGTTCGACGTCCGCCGCGACAAGCCCCGGCACGACCCATCCGAGCCAGGGGAACCCCTCGCGAACCCACTCGATGGGAAGAGCGAGCCGAACGACGAGCGCGCACAGCATCGCGAACGCTACGCGCTGCCGCCCGTAGACGGGAAAACGCCGGAAGAAGAAGCGCAGCGCGAGTCCGAGAAGGAGCGCGACGCCGAGCGAAAGGCCGAGCGCCAGCGGGTTCGAGAAGCGCATTGCGACGAGGCCGGGCGTGATAATGCCGCCGGGGCTCTCGCCGGTCTGCCGGAAGTAGAACATCCCCAGAAGGATGCCGATCGCGATCGTTACGCCGTCCGGGTCATGCATGCCGTTCCCCTCCGCCGAGCAGCGACAGCAGACGAAGCGGAGCGCTGGCGACGTTGCCGCATCCGAACACGCGTCCCTTCCCCGAAATGGATCGAATCAAATCCCCGTCATCCCTTTCATGCGCCCGCGCGCTGTCGATCCGGACGATCGCCCGCCACCGCCGCTCCGAAAAGAAGCGTTCGAACGCGGCGTCGCGACCGGGCCTGTCTCCGCGTCCGTTGTACAGGAGCGTCGTCTCCTCCGGCGGCCAGGAGAGCGAATCGAAAAGCCGCCCCGTTGATTCCACATCGTTGGCGGAAAACGCGAACGCCAGCTCGCCGCCGTCCAGAGGGAAGACCCGGAAATCCGCGATATCGGCGTCGAGCGAACGCATCGACCGCTCGACCTGCGGGCCGACGCACCCCGCACGGGCGCATGCGGAGAGCGCCAGTGCGATATTCGCCTCGCGGAAGTCCGGAGCGTCCGGGACGCAGGTCACGGGACAGGCCATACGCCGCATCGACTCCGCGACGATCTCGTTTTCGGCCGTAGCGGCCGTCATGACGACCGCTACGCCGGGCGGAACGCCCCGGAGCAGAACGTTCGCGGCGTTGCGCGTTCCCTCGCCCCAGGATTCCCGGTGGTCCTCCCGGACGTTCGTGAAGACCGCGAGCGTCGGCCGGAGCCATCGTACAGCCGCTTCCTGCAATTCGGGGGATACGGCGCTGTTTTCCAGGACGACGGCCTCCGCGTCGGGAGGCAACGAACGAAGCCACCACCGCATCTCGGCGATGTGGGCGCCCGAGGCGCGAAGGATCTGCCGCTCCCCGCCGGGACCGATCTCGCGCGGGACGACCCCGGTGATTCGTCCGAAGGCGCGAAGGCCGCAGGACAACAGCCCGGCCGTGCACAGGCGGACCAGCGAACTCTTTCCGCGGCATCCGGTGACCAGAATGCGTATTTTCGGCTCCGTTCGTCGTTCGCGAAAGAGAAAGGACACGCGCTCACGCTCCCGTCGGTCCTATTCTACAACCTTCCCCGCAGGCGATTCAGAAAAAAAGCCGGACCGGGATTTCTCCCGATCCGGCCGATGCATCCCGCCGCGCGACAGCGACGGCGGAGAAAGAACGCTAGTAGCCTACCGGCACGCCGAGACGGCGGCTGTCCGCGCCGCCATCCATCGTCGCGGTCTTCCAATCGAACATGATTCCCTGCGACGTTCCGAAATAGCCGCTGAACGGACGGACTTCGAGGTCATGCCCCCGGAGCTTGAGAAGATCGACGACCTTCGGATCGACGCCGGTTTCGATCAGGAGCTTGCCGGCCTTGCCGCCGCTCACGAAGTTGAAGATCCGGGGCTGCTCGATGGCCTGATCCATCGTCATTCCGAAATCGACGACGTTCATGAGGATCTGCGCAAGCGCGCTGATGATTCGCGTCGCTCCGGCCGAGCCGAACGTGATGAACGGTCTGCCCTCGCGATCGGTGACGATCGTCGGGGACATCGAGGAGAGCGGCCGCTTGCCGGGTTCCGGCGCGTTGACGCTCTTGGGGCTGAAGGCGAAATCGTCCATTTCGTTATTCAGAACGAAGCCGTATTCCGGGACGATGACGCCCGATCCGAAGAAGTAGTTCACGGTGTTCGTCGATGCGACGATATTCCCCTGCGCGTCGACGACCGAGAAGTGGCTCGTCGAAATATGCTTCTCACCGCCGCCGCGGAGATCGGCCGTCTTCTGCGCGCCCTTCTCGAACGCGGCGGGGTCTCCGGCCGCGACGTCCTTCATGACCTGAATCTGCTTGATGAGTCCGGCGCGTTTGGCCGCATATCCCTTGTCGGCGAGCCCCTTGAGCGGGACCTTCACGAACGCGGTGTCCGCCATGAACGCGCCCCGGTCGGCGTACATGAGTTTCATCGCCTCGGCGAGCGTATGGAGGTATTGCGCCGAGTTGTGTTTCCACTTCGCGACGGGGAAGGTCTCCATGATGTTCAGCAGTTCGACGATGTGCGTGCCGCCGCTCGATGCGGGCGGAACGGAATAGATCGAGTAGCCGCGATAGGTTCCCTTGACGGGCTCGCGTTCGACGAGCGCATAGTTCGCGAGATCCTTCTTCGTCATCGCGCCGCCGGCCTTGTTGACGGCAGCCACGACCGCGTCGGCTATCGGGCCCTTGTAGAAGGCGTCGGGGCCGTCCTTGGCGAGCAGACGCAGGGTTTTCGCGAGCTGGGGCTGCTTCAGGATCGTGCCCTTCTGCGCCGGAAGGCCGTCGACGATGAAGACGCACGCAGGGCTGTATTTCGAGAGCTTTTCAAATTCGTCGGTGATGATCTGCTGCTGCATCGGATGAACTTCGAAGCCTTGTTCGGCGAGGCGAAGCGCGGGTTCGGCGACCTGCGCGAACGACATGGTCCCGTATTTCCGGAGCGCTGTGAACATCCCCTTGACCGCACCGGGGACGCCGATCGCCTTTCCTCCGAGTTCCGATTCCTTCGCCTTCTTCGATTCCTCCGAGGCGAACATGTCTTTCGTCGCGGAAAGCGGAGCGATTTCGCGGTAGTCCAGGACGACCACTTCGCCCGTCTTCGCGTTGCGGATCGTCATGAAGCCGCCGCCGCCGATTCCGGAAGCGTTCGGTTCGACGACGTTCAGCGCGAGCTGCGTCGCAACGGCCGCGTCGACCGCGTTTCCGCCCTTTTGAAGAATCTCGACCCCCGCCTTCGACGCCAGTTCGTGCGCGGAAGAAACCATACCGTTTTTCGCACGGACATCGATGACATCCGCCGCGGACGCCGCGCCCGCAACAACGAGCGCCAGAAGCCCAACACAGAGAAGAACCCGTTTCATGTCTACACCTCCCGTTTTTTTGGAACAGGTTTCAAAAACGCTTCGACACCCTGTTTCAGAATCTCCTCGTACTGAGGAATACCTTCCAGCGTCACCCCTTTCCCGGGCCGCACCATCTCGAGATTCTCGACGAATACCCTGATCGCCGTCACGTGGCGTGCAACCCGATAGGCTATGGGCTGATTTCCTTCATAGGGGATGAACAGGCGGCCGAGCGCCGCCGCTTTCACGTAGGCCTTGTCCTCGCCTGTCAGCACGAGCCGCTCGTCCGTGCGTCCGCGCAGGCGGCCCTGGCTCGGATTTCCCGTTTCCATGAGGATCGGCAACACCTCCGTCGAGTCTCCCCATTCCCGGTGACTCAGACCGCGGAGGTTCTTCGGCGACGGCTCCAGGCGGATGGGAATCCCAAGCCCCTCAAGCTCCATCGCTACCATGGCAGCGAGTTCCATGCTTCGCTCATGCGCGACGATCGCGTTCACGACGGGGTATTCGGGCGACGCCTCATGAAGGTCGAATGCGAGGTCCACCTTCTCCTTCCGGATGAGTTCCACGATCGCATAGGCAAGGCGTTCGGTCATGGAGCCGTCCGGCACGCCAGGATAGCATCGGTTCAGGTTGCTCCGCTCCTTCCCCGAGAGTTTTTGCCCGGAGGCGGGATGAACGTAGATTTCCGGGAAGGGCCATTCGTCCGTGAAGTTCGTCGCGCGCGAACCATACCGGAAA
>CAYVKE010000187.1:0-4719 GCA_964451935.1 uncultured Synergistaceae bacterium
ATGATCGACCGCGCCGGCGACCAGCAGTACGCGGCGCTCGGCGGGCTCGTCTCCTACGCGCTGAAAGTCCGCGAGGTCGAGGCCGTCATCATCGACGGCGCCGCGACCGACATCGACGAGATCCGGGATATGGGGCTCCTCGTGTTCTACCGCAGGCTTTCGGCCATCACGACGCGGCTGTGCGGAACGGACGGAGAAATCAACACGACGATCAGCTGCTACGGCGTCGTCGTCAACCCGGGGGACATCGTCATCGCGGACGAGAACGGATTCGTCGTGCTCGACCCGGCCGAGACGAAGGCCATTTGCCGCGAGGCCGTCGAAAAGCACCAGAACGGCGAACCGGGAATCCGCGAGAAGCTCGACGCGGGCGCCTGCATGGCCGACCTGACGATGGCGAACAAGATGGTCGCCCAGGCGATGGGGAAATAGGGACGTTTTTTTAGGAGCGGGAAGGGGGCGGAATCGTGGGGAGGATCGTGCGTGCAGCGCTGGCCCAGAGGAGCGGCGCGGGGACGACGGAGCACAACCTGGCTGAAATGGCTTCGATGATCGAAGAGGCCGCGGATGAGAGGCCGGGGCTCGACGTCATCGTCTTTCCGGAATACAGCTATTACGCGTCGACGACGATGGAAGAATCGAAAAAGGTCGCGGAGACGGTTCCCGGGACGTTCACGGATGCGATCGGCGCGCTGGCGAGAAAATACCGGGTCAACATCATCCCCGGGAGTTTCATCGAGCGGGCGGAAAGCGGCAAGGTCCACAACGCCTGCGTCTTCATCAACCGGGACGGCGACGTGATCGGCAAGTACCGCAAGATTCACCTGATGGACGCCATCGGATACAAGGAGTCGAACTACGTCGACGCCGGAAGCGGGATGTGCGTGATCGACACGGACATCGGACGCGTCGGGCTGATGGTGTGCTACGACCTGCGCTTCCCGGAACTCGCCCGGAGCATGGTGCTTCGCGGCGCGGACATCCTGTTCGTCCCTGCGGAGTTCCCGTCGGGGAAACCGCTTCCGCCGAGAACGGACCACTGGGATCTTCTCGTCCGGAGCACCGCGCTGTTCAACCTGACCTACGTGGCGGCGTGCAACCAGTTCGGCCCGCTCCACAGCGACAATCCGTTCGGGCGCTCGTCCGTGGTCGACCCGTGGGGGACCGTGGTCGCGTCGGCGAGCGGCAGGCGGGAGATCGTCTACGCCTCGCTCGACATGGACTACCAGAAGCAGGTCCGCGACAGCGTCGCGACCTGGATCAACCGGAGGCCGGACGTTTACGACCTGTGAAAACCGTTGCACCGGAATGGAATGGCGACAAAAATTCGAGTTCTTCAGGAGGGATACCATGCGCAAGTCATTCGTGATCGGAATCGCGTCTGTCGCAACGGCTGTTTTCTTCGCGGGGTGTGTCCAGGCGGCTCCTTCGGGGGCGACGTATGAAAAATTGCGGATCAAGGTCAGCACGTCGGGCACGGCGCTCGGCGTCGACTCGCTGGCGGCGACGAAGTTCAGCGAGCTGGTGAAGGAAGCCAGCGGCGGCAACATCCGGGTCGACGTCTTCCCGAGCTGCCAGCTCTCCGGCGGCAGCATGCCGAAAAACGTCGCGCTCCTGGCCCAGGGCAAGCAGTACGAGATGGCCGTCCTCTCGGCGACGGTTCTCGGCAATCTCGACGAGAAGTACCTTGTCGTGGGAATCCCGTTCACGTTCTCGAGCTATGCGGATGTCAACGAGAAGCTCGACGGAACGGGCGGGAAATGGCTCGCGAAAATGCTTCAGGAGAAGGGAATCACGTATCTCAGCGGAATGCACAACGGACTGAAGCAGATTACGAACGGCAAGCGCGAGATCAAGACGCCCGCGGACATCAAGGGGCTCAAGATCCGGATTCCGGGCGGCGAAGTCGGCATCAGGACGTTCAAGCAGTTTGGGGCCGATCCCGTCGCGATGAGCTGGAGCGAGGTGTTCACGTCGCTCCAGCAGGGGACGGTCGACGGCCAGGAGAACAGCTACCAGACCATCGATTCGGGGAAGGTCTTTGAAGTCCAGAAGTACCTCACGCAGTGGAACTACAGCTACGACGGATACTTCTTCCTCGCCAACACGGAAGCCTGGAACAAGTTCAGCGATGCGACGAAGACCCTTCTTCAGGAGAAATCCCTCGAAGCCGCGCTCTGGGGAAGGAAGTATCTCGAAGACAGCGAGGGAACGCTGAAGAAGAAGTTCAAGGATGCGGGAATGGTCATAACGGAGCTGAACAAGGACGAACTCCAGCCCTTCGTCGACGCCGTGAAGCCGGTTCAGGCATACTTCATCGACAAATTCGGCGAGGAAGCGTGCGCCGCGTGGGGGCTCAAGAAGTAGAAACGAACGCGGACCGGCTATGCCATAGAGGTCAGAGAGTCAGAGTGCGATAGGCGACGGACGACCCGGCAAATAATTCTATTTGCCGGGTTTATCGTAGAATGAATTGAACTTTCGGTCGTGATGACATTTACGAATGTTCTCGATCTGTTCATCCGGTTCGGGCATAGACCGGAAAGACTCCGGAACCTGCCGTCGCTGGAAGTTGAGATGTACTCCGGCTGCGCGAAGAAGGGAGAGAGAAAACTTGAAAAAAATACTTAAAAATTTAGACGAAAAGCTCTCGGCGTTCGTATTGGCGTTCATATTAGCCCTTACATTCGTGAACGTCATCGCCAGATATTGCTTCGCTGCATCATTATCCTACACGGAAGAAATAACGACGATGCTCCTGATATTTCTGACGACCGTCGGCTCCGGAATAGCGGCCAAACGCTGCGCACACCTGGGATTGAGCGCCCTGACCGATCTTGTGCCGAAAAAATACCAATGCTACGTCGCCTTTTATACGAATGCCTTGGGGGCTGTATTTAGTTTTATATTGTTATATACCGGCATAACAATGACTATAAGTGAATATAATTTAAAGCAAATTTCTATCGGATTGCAAGTTCCTACATGGATTTACTGTTTGTTCATCCCGGTTGGAGCATGCGGAATGCTCTATCATTTTTCCAGAGTTGCAATCTTATCTATTATAAACAAAAAATACGACGCGATGGTTGGAGAAAACGAAAATTTGGTTTGATAAATAGCGTCAGCCGGTAAAAGGAGAGGTCTGTCATGACTGCCATTGTGCTGTTTTCCTCATTCGCGGTTCTGACCCTGCTGAACGTTCCCATCGGGGTAGGGCTCGCAGGAGCCGCCCTCCTGGCCATCGTTCAGATGGAGATGAGCATCGATATCCTTCCGAATATTTTCTTCGCTTCAACGAGCACGTTCGTCCTGCTCGCCATTCCGTTTTTCATTCTTGGCGGCAACATCATGGAGAAGGCCGGAATTTCCGAGAAACTCATCGCGTTCGCACAGACGTTCGTCGGACATATCAAGGGCGGACTCGGAATCGTGTGCGTTACGGTGGCGTGTTTCTTCGCGGCCATTTCCGGATCGGGCCCGGCGACGGTCGCGGCTCTGGGCGGCGTCATCATTCCCGCGATGGTCAAGGTCGGGTACAACCCGGCGACCGCTGCGGCCCTCATGGCGACGGCCGGCGGCATCGGCGTCATTATTCCTCCTTCGATATCGTTCGTCATCTACGGCTCCGTCACGGGAATTTCCATCGGAAAGCTGTTCATGGCGGGCATCATTCCGGGGCTCGTCATGGGACTCGCCCTCGTCCTCGTGACGTCCCTCATCACGAGGAAGGCCAATCTGGAACGGTTGCCCAAGGCGAGCATGAAGGAACGTTGGCGCGCATTCGTGGATGCGTCGTGGGGCATCCTGATGCCGGTCATCATCCTTGGCGGCATCTACGGGGGGATCTTCACTCCCACGGAGGCCGCCGCGGTCGCAGCCGTGTACGGATTGTTCGTCGGCGTATTCATCTACCGGTCCATACACCTGAAGCAGCTGTATGAAATCCTTGTCGCTTCGGTCGCCCAGACGGCCGTCGTCATGTTCATCGTCGCGACGGCGAATCTCTTCGCATGGGTCATCACCATCGAAGGCATCGCGAGCGCGGCCAGCGATTTTCTCCTCAACACCGCCGGCGGGAGCAGCGTGATCTTCCTTCTTCTCGTCAACATCATTCTGTTGATCGCCGGCTGCGTGATCGACGGAACGTCCGCCCTGTATATCATGTCTCCGATCATGATGCCCGTAGCGGTCAAGCTCGGCTACGATCCTCTCGTGCTCGGCGTCGTCATGGTCATGAATCTCGCGATCGGGATGGTCACGCCGCCGGTCGGCATCAACCTGTATGTGGCCTGCGGGATATCCGGAGTCAAATTCAAGGATATCATCAAAGCAGTATGGCCCTTCGTAATTGCTTCCATAGGCGCATTGGCGCTGGTGACATATATTCCTATTCTTTCGCAATTTTTGCCAAATATGATGAAATAGTATTTTAGTATAAAACACAAATTATGATTTAACATGTAAATTATTTTATTTTAAAATAACAGAAAGAGCCACTCGAGAGGCGCCCCCCCCGCTCCGGTATGTCAGCGATCTGCCGCCGCATCGGAGCAGGGGGCGAATCGTATCCGAAGCGTCGTTCCGCCGCCGGGGAAAACCGGGCGCGGAGGTGCGACGGAGTTGTCCGCGCCTGATCAGATAATGTTCTTCCAGCCGTTGGCGAGATGGGTGCGCATGCTCTCCGCCGCCAGGCGCGGATCGTTGCGCTCGAGCGCC
>CAYVKE010000188.1:0-1427 GCA_964451935.1 uncultured Synergistaceae bacterium
GGATGTCCCGGAGCGGTTTCGGCGCGGGCTCGATGCTCCTTTCGTGTTCCGGATCCGGAGGATCGGCAGTGCGAACCATTTCAGTGTCCGGGGCCGCAGCGGGTGTTTCGTTGCGCGGTTCCGGACGTTCCACCGTATTTTCGGGCGGAGGCGGGACGTCTGCGACCGGCGGCGATGCGGCGCCGGAGGAAGGTTCCGGAGAGCGGGGGGCGTGCAGGGCGACGCGTATCGGGATCTCCCGGGGCGTCGCGGAGCGGGCGGCGGCGTCCCATCGCGGCAGAAGCGCCAGGATCGCGGCATGAATGAAGACGCTCAGGGCCAGAATGCATATCCGCGACGTCACGGACCTTCACGTTCCTCCCCGGCCGAAGGCGCGAGCACGAGCCCTGCGGAGGAAAAGCCCCTTCGCCGCAGCAGGTCGAGGAGCGACGCGACGACGCCGTACGGCGCGTTCGCATCCCCCTTGACGAGAACGTCATCGGTCCGATTCCTGAGGGTGTCGAGCGTTTCGGGCATCCGTTCCGGGATGACGATGGCCCCGTCGATGACCACGTCTCCGGATCGAGTGACGGCGATGACGGCGCCCTCCCGCGTAACGGCCTCGCCCCGCCCGACGGGAAGATCGACCGCAAGTCGCCGTTCGTTCCGGACGAACGATGTCGTCAGGACGAAGAAGAGGATGAAGGTGAAGAGAATATCGACCAGGGGCGTGAGATCGACGTCCGGCGAAACACGCCGCCGCGACGAGCGCATGGTTCCCTTATCCCTCCCGCGCGGCCGGGGAAGCGGAGGCAGCCGCCCCTGAGCGGCGAAGGTGCGCCATGTTCTCCCGGATGATGTAGTCGGCTCCGCGATTGAGCATCTCTTCCTGATTGTCTATCCGGGATGCGAGAAACGAGTGGAACAGAATGGCGGGAATGGCTGCGACGAGTCCGGCGACCGTCGTGAACAGCGCCTTCCAGAGCCCTCCCGAGATGGACGCCATCGGAGAGTCCGCAATCGACGGCAGCGTCTGGAAAATTTCCACGAGTCCCATCACGGTGCCGAGCAGTCCGAGAAGCGGCGTGACGCGGGCGATCGTCGAAAGCAGCGGGAGTCCCCGTTCCCACCGGTAGACTTCGCGGCGGACCTGCTGCTCCATGAGGATCCGCATCGCCTCGGTCTCGATGCCGAAATGATTCACTCCGGCCTGGAAGAGCCGGTGGAGCGAACTGGCGCCCGAACGCGCGATGTGAACGGCCCGTTCCTTGTCGCGCGCGAAAATCGCCTCGCCGAGAGCCGTTTCCAACGATTCAGGATCGGTCGACGCCCTGTGAAAGAAGAGGAGCCTTTCGATGACGATCGCGAGGCCGACCACGGAAAGGGCGGCGATGATCCACATGATCGGCCCGCCGGCCTGCATGGCGCTCATTCTTCCGTAGCGCCCC
>CAYVKE010000188.1:1437-4601 GCA_964451935.1 uncultured Synergistaceae bacterium
CCGGGTTCTTCGGAAACTCGGATCCCTTCCAGCGCGATCCCGTCCTGAAGCGTCCGGTAGACGCGCAGGACGTGTTCCGTCATCAGCCGCGACGCTTTTTTGATGTCGCGGCCGAGAACGGCGTTGTAGATTTCGTCGTGCTCGCGAAGGAAGATCTCCTTGTCGGCGAGAAGGCCATAGATGCGTTCATGCGTCACCATGACGAGGTTGAACATCATCTTCATGATATTGACGAAGATGAAGTTGTGCGTGGCCTCCGCCATGAGCAGATGGAAGTCGTAATCGCACTCCGCGCGGTGCGTGAGGGATTCGACATCCTTGCTCGTCTTCGTGAGGATCCTCCGGATCTTCGTCAGGTCGGAAGGGGACGCGTGCTTCGCGGCCTCCGCGGCGATCGCCGGTTCGAAAATCATCCGCGCCTCGACGAGTTCGAGGATCGATTCGTCCTGAAGCGGAACGGCGCCCGACGGGGTTCGCTCGATGCGCGACTTCCGCACGAAACGCCCCTTGCCCGGCAGGCACTCGATCAGGCCGACATTCTCGAGAATCCGGTACGCCTGCCGCAGCGTCGTCCTGCTGATCGAAAAACGGTCGATGAGCTGTCGTTCCGCCGGAAGCGGCGACCCCGGAGGAAGCTCTCCGGAAGAAATCATGAACTTGAGATTTTCCGCAACGCGTTCGTAGACCTTCAGTTGCGTCCCATGGGTCGATTCCATATGGTTCAGTCCTTTCCCGGTTTTCTGCCGTCCAGCATAGTGCATCCTCGGGTTTCAGGCAAGAAAGCCCCATGCGAAAAGCCCCGTCCTGTAGTAAAGTGAATGCGCAAAGACGAAACGATATCCGGAGGGAGGCGGGGAAGATGTCGATCACGATTCGAGTCACTAACGGGCCGTTTCTCTGCAGCGAAGTCCCCATGGCCGGGAAGTCGGTGCTGGCCGAGTGCGAGCCGGACAAATGCATCGCCCGCTCCGGCGCGGAAATCGTCGCGTGGCGCGTCAACAGGTACCTTCGATCCCTCGACTGGGTTCTGGACGAGGATTCGGAGGTTTCGTTCGTCGACACGAGTTCATTCGAGGGGATGGAAGTCTATCGGCGCTCCCTGAGCTTTCTCCTCGTCATCGCGGCCAACAGGGCGCTCCACAGGGATGTGATCGTGCGCCACTCCATCAGCGAGGGGTATTACTGGGAATTTGTGGATGGCGACATTTCGGAGGACGACATCCGGGCCATCCGGAGCACCATGGACGATCTGATCTCCCAGGACATCCCCATAACGCGGCGCATTCTCTCGATCGACAAGGCGAAGCGCATCTTCGAACGTCAGGGAAGCCCCGAAGGGGCGCGCCTCTTCGCGTGGTCGGGCGAAGACCCGATCGAACTCTACAAGTGCGCGGACCGCTACGGATTCTATTACGCGCCGCTCGCCCCGTCGACGGGCTATCTCCGGGACTACGACCTGATTCCCTTTTCGCCCGGAATGGTCCTTCGTTTTCCGACGGTCGGGTATCCGGACAGGCTCCCCCCGTTTCAGGCCTCACGCAACCTCTCGGAGGTGTTCCTCGATTACGCCCGGTGGCTTCACGTTCTCGGCGTCGGGACGATGGACAGCCTGCACCGGATGGTGGCCGACGGCAAGGGGAACGAACTGATCCTGATCTCCGAAGCGCTTCACGCGCAGAAGCTCGCCCGAGTCGCCGAAGACATCGCCGCCCGTCAGGCGGTGAAGGTCGTCGCCATAGCGGGACCTTCCGGATCGGGCAAGACGACCTTTTCGGAGCGGCTCAAGATCCAGTTGCAGGTCTGCGGGAAAAAGCCGGTCGTCGTCTCGCTCGACAACTATTTCCACGATCGGGAGCAGACGCCCCGCGACGCGGAGGGGAACTTCGACTTTGAAGTGCTCGAGGCGCTGGATCTCCGGCTGCTCGAGGATCAGCTCCGCCGGATCATCGCCGGGGACGAGGTGACGTCGCCGGTCTTCGATTTCCGCGAGGGGCGGAAGAAGACCGGCCCGAAGCTCCGGCTCGGCCCGAGGGATATCCTGATCATCGAGGGGATCCACGGCCTGAACGACGCGGTGACCGCTCCCATCCCGGACGATATGCGATACGGCCTCTTCGTCTCGCCGCTGACGGGAATCTGTCTGGACTGGCATAACAGAACAAGTACGACGGACAATCGCCTCCTTCGCCGGCTGGTCCGGGACGCCAGGAGCAGGGGGCACTCGGCGGAGTCGACGCTGGCGCTCTGGCCGAAGGTCATTCGCGGCGCGATGGAATACATCTTCCCGTACCAGAAGAGGGCGGATGCGATGTTCAACTCCTCGATCCCGTACGAGCTTGCGGTCCTGAAGGGGTACGTCGAGCCTGTATTGCATACGGTGTCGGAGGATTCCCCCGTATACGGAGAAGCGCGGCGACTTCTCGGGATGCTCAAGTTCGTGCCGACGATTCCGTCGGAAGCGATTCCGAACAACTCCATCATCCGTGAATTTATCGGGGGAAGTTGTTTCAATGTCTGAGTCCGATACTCCTGTTGCGGGACACCTCCCCCGGATGGATGACGTCGCGCGGTTGGCCGGAGTGAACAAGGCCACCGTGAGCCGTGCGCTCAAGGGGGATCATCGCATTTCGCCCGCGACGCGGGAAAAGGTGTGGAAGTCGGCCAAAGTGCTGGGGTATCACCCCGACGCGGTCGCCCGCGGCCTTTCCTCGAAGCGAATGGATATGGCCGCGGTCGTCGTTCGCCGGCTGGATTCGCCGTGGATCGGCGGCGTTCTGTGCGGCGTGCTGCGCGTGCTCGAAAGGCAGGGGATGGATGTCCTGCTGAAGGAGGCCGCAGAAGAGCGACAGGCCGTCAGGGTATTGCGGGAGATTTCGTCGCGGCGGGCGGATGGGGTTCTCTGGTTCGGCGCGGCGCCGGACGCGCCCGATGAAACGCGTTTCGGAGAGGGCTCCGTCCCGATGGTGGTCGTGGGGGACGTCGCGGCGGGAAGCACATGCGTTGTCCCGGCTCTTGAAGAGACCGTCGCCATGCTGAAGACGCATTTCGGCGGCGCCGTGACCTACGCCTGCGGCAGGACCCCGCATATTCCGGGTCTGGCCGGGCTGCTTCCCGCGGCCGACCCGGATGCGAAAGCCGTCATACGCGACGGCGACTGCGGGGCG
>CAYVKE010000189.1:0-4587 GCA_964451935.1 uncultured Synergistaceae bacterium
CCGCGATGAAGCGGAAGCGCAGATCCTTGCAGACTTCGCCGATTTCGCGCAGGAAGTTGAGGTCGAGGATAATCTCCTGGTCCTTTCGCGTGCGTAGGAAATCGAGCAGTTCATCCACCACGAGGAGCAGTCCGTGATCGGGGTATTCCCGGTGGAAGGCCGCCATCATTTCTTCGAAGGCTCGTTTGTTGTTGGGGACCGTATTCGCGGACGGGAACGAATAGGTCACGCCCATCGAAGCCAGATGCTCTTCGAGTTCCGCGACGAGAATGTCGCGAAGAGACATCGTCGTGGAACCGATCTCGGTCCGGACCACCTTGAAGCGCCCGGAGATCGTTTCCGCCGCCGCCATGACGCTTCCATCGTTCAAGACGGCTGCGAGGTCGCCGTTTTCCGCCAGGGCCGAGATGACGGACATGAGGTGCGATTTTCCGGAGCCGTAGTTGCCGACCACCAACAGACCCTTGTTGTCCACGGGCCGATCGAACTGAAGCTGTGGAAAAACGAGAGTGACCAGTCTTTCGGCCATCTCCCCGGAGATGACATAGGTCTCGACCAGCCGCCGGGCTATGTCGGTTTCGTCGGCTTTCCGCAACTCGACGATGGATTCGATTGGATCGAACTGGATCAGGTCCCGGTATTTCATCGCGTCCGCCCTCCTGCATCGCGTATTTTCATTCAACGGCCCCAGGGGTTGCTATCAGAAAATCCCGTACGGGGTATCTTCTGTATTCGGGGTGGTCCGGCGCAGCGTAGACCAGATCGCGGCCGTCGATGAAGCCGTTCCAGGCCGCGACCGCCGTCCTGTTTCGGGAGAGCCCCTGCAGGAGCCGCAACGGGTCCTGCCTGAGCGAGACATCGAAGAGAATTTCGATGTTGTCCAGCAACACCAGATCCGCCGCGGATGCGCCCGCGATCTCCCGGAGAAGACCGGGCGTCTGCACGGCGCGCTGACGCTCGACGAGGTCGAGCATTCGCCGGGAGAGTTCGAGATTGACGTTGACCAGAGGCGCCGCCGTGCGCTCATGAACGTCCCGGAGCGCGGCGGTCTTTCCCGAACCGGCCGGAGCCGCCAGGATAACGAGACGATAATACAGCTCCCCGGCCTGTCCGATTTTCCGCATGATCGTGTCGGCAAGCAGCTCCGCTATTTCCGTCATCTCCCTTACGGACTGACCGCATCCTGTTATTGGAATTGCAGCGTTTCGATAGAGTTATGCCGCTTCTGCAACGGTATGGTCTCGCACGCTTTTTTTCATAAATAGCTCGTACGTGTGCAATAAGCGTATTTATCTTATTTTGTATAGAGTAGCACAGCACACCCGCAAAAACATTAACTTCGCTGACTTCTTGAAAACGTCGCGCGTTGCGGTGGACAGTGGATTTTCAAAGTTCACGGGAATTTCGTGGGACCGTATGAAATACTCCGCTTGACATGCATGCAAAACAACTCTATTATGCATGCGAGGTGATGCGAATGCCGACGCTTCAGGTTCGGGATCTCCCCGAAGACATCTACGAACGCCTTGCATTCTTCGCGCGGCTCGAGAACCGGAGCCTCGCGCAGCAGACGATCGTGTTCCTGCGGGATGGGGTCGAGCAACGCGCTTCCGGCAAACTGCGGAGGCGGCGGCTTCTGGATTCGTACGAGGGAATTCGCGGCGCGGCGTGCCTTCCCGACCCCGCGACGCTGATCCGCGAGGACAGGGAGACGCGATGATCGTCGTTCTCGACGCAAGCGGCGCCGCGGAGATCGCGCTGAATCGGCCGAAGGCGCCGCGCTTTCGGGAGGTTCTGTCCGACGCGGACCTCGTGCTGGCCCCGGATGTGTTCGTCGCCGAGATTACGAATGTCTTCTGGAAATATGTCCGGTTTTCCGGTCTCTCGCCTTCCGAAGCGACGCAGGCCGTGGATTTTTCCATCGGCCTCGTGGACTCGTTTGCGGAGGCGCGGCTTCTGTGGAGGGAGGCTCTCGCGGAAGCCGTCCGCCTGTCGCATCCCGTCTATGACCTCTGCTACGCGATCACCGCACGCAGGAACGGAGCCTGCCTGATGACGTGCGACGGGAAACTCGAGTCTCTCTGTGCGCAGCTGGGGGTCGCTACGGTCGTGTGACCGGAAAAAGACGCGTGCATGCCTTGCCGAGTTCCGTTTTTCGAAAGAGATGGGAGACCGGCGGTCTCCCATCTTCGCTTCCATTCCTCTAGAGACAGTACTGTTCCTTCACAAAGGGTAGAATTCCTGTTTTTTCCAGTTTTGCGACGGGACAGCGGAACGTCACCATGACGACGCCGGGCGCGCGGCCGATCTCGATGGCGCCGGATACGGTCGCCCGGTTCTTCACCTCTGGGACGGACATTTCCAGCACTTCGGCCGCACGGGCAAGACCATTGTCGATGGCGGCGTTCATCGTCGCTCCGGAGCCGATGAACGTGACCGGAGCGGTCTCCTCGATCGCCTGCATTCCCCACTTTTCCGCGAGATCCAGCGCCTGCGTTTTCTCCTCGCACGAGAGCGGTCTGGCCAGATGCGGAAGGTCCTCCTCGACGGGAAGCAGGATCGGGCCGGACAGCGCAAGCCCTTTGATCACATGAACCTGGAGCGTGACGACGCCCGCGACGTCGGCCGTGTGCCCCGCGATTTCGCCGTTTCCCTGAAACGCGTGCATGTCGCCGACGTAGACGCCGCCGCCCGGGACCTTGACCGGACAGATCAGGACGGCCCCGGCGCGGACCTGGTTGACGTCCATGTGCCCGTCCGTCCGGTGTTCGAGCTGTTCGGCCGTCTTCGCGTACTCGTGCGGCGCGCCGACGAGAAACGCGCCGAAATCCCCGGCGTTGTGCGAATCCGGGAACGGCTGCGACGGCGTCGTCCCGAGCTGCCCGAGGAAGGGCCGCATCCTCGTCGCCATGCCGACGATGTCGTGCGGCGCAATCACGAGGATCGGATTCTGGATGGAGTTCTCGGGCCGCGACGAATAGAAGAGCGCGTCGTCCGCAACCGTTTGCGCGCCCTTTTCGCCGAGCGTCACGGCGACGCCGTGCTCGTGGTCGAAGACGATCGTGTAGCCGTTCGTGAACGCGAACGGCGAAATTTCCGCGCCGCACGACGCACACCGGACGGCGCCCTGGCCGGTTCCTTCGAGCACGGTCTTCGGGTGGTACGCGCCGCACTTCGGACACTGCTTCGCCACGTAAGGATCTCCCCGGAACCGCGCGGAGTCCGGACACGTATCATTGCCCGACGCCGTCGCGTAGGACGTCACCGTCACGCTCCGGATCCGGATCGCGATGGCGTCCCCGACCTCGGCGCCCTCGACGGCCACAGGGACGGTCACTTCGTGCCCGCCCTTGAGTTCCGGCGTGATCATCGGCCCCCAGCACCCCGGAGCCGTGTTGGCGACGATGAATCCACCGTCCTTCACGGGGCCGAGCATCGGCCTCCCCGGGTCCAGGACCCCGTCCGTAAAACGATCCACAAACACCGTTCCCGCACATTTTACTTCTGTCATACCCGTCACTCCTTTCGTACTCGAAGCGGAAACCGTCGGTCTCCGCCGGCCATACTTTCGGAATGGACTACGCGATAGAACGATACCATATCGCTGTTCCCGGAGTTCACGCCTTCCGCACGACCATCGCCATTTCCGACGCGTCGTCCGAAAACGGACGTCCTCGGACGTCCGCATACGCATCCTCCACGCGGAAGCCGTTCCCGCCGAATTCCCGCCGCAGGGCGTCGAGATCGTAATACTGGAGCCAGTTGCAGACGGTGAACGTGCTGTTCGGCTCAATAATCGTGTATTTGTCCAGCGTGACCCTTTCGGGGTCGTAGCGGAACGTGTTTCGGAAGCCGTAGTACGGGCCGGGCGACCAGAAGCCGTCCATCAGGCGATAGCCCCACTCGGCGGACTCGGTCCGTTTCTCGAACGCCGCGAGCGAGCACACGTCGAGGAAGAACGCGCCCCCGTCGGCAAGCAGCATCCGGACGCGGCCCAGGAGCATGCGGCGTTGCGCCGGGCTCAGGGGGCAGAAGTCGCAGTAGATCATCGCGATCAGGTCGAAACGCTCGTCCGTGTCGTAGTCGAGATAGTTCGACCGGACGTAGTCGATCTCGAGCCCTTCCTCCGTCGCCATCCGCCGCGCGTAGTTGATGGACCGGTTCGAGAAGTCGACGCCCGTCACCCGGGCGCCGAGCCGCGCCAGACGGCTCGCGTACAGCCCCGGACCGCAGCCGAAGTCGGCGATCCTCGTCCCCGGGCCGATATGGAAACGCTCCGCCATCCACGCGACCGATTCGTCGATGAAGGCGATCTTCCGGGAGGCGAGGTCGGTGCTCTGGTCCAGATGGAACCGGAGCATCTGCTTCGAGATATGGTCGTCGTTCCAGAGCGTTTCGGCCGTGTAGGACGAAAAGGGCTCGGGGCGCGAGGCGATGCTTTCGAGCGTATCGAAGAGGTTCATGCGTCATCCTTTCCGGGAAAAGTCGCCCCGGCCCGCAAATCGCCGCTCCCGTTTTCTCTCGAAAGCGAGAATGGCGGAAGTACGCGCCGGAGGACGGATTCCCATTCCGTTCGTATGAAGCGGC
>CAYVKE010000190.1:0-4584 GCA_964451935.1 uncultured Synergistaceae bacterium
GCCGCCGCCTGGACGCCCCGGATGTTTCCCCCGAAGGGGGCCCGGTTCAGGTACGTTTCCAGAATGGCGTCCTTGTCGAGTTTCCGTTCCATTGCGAGCGCCTGAAGGAACTCAAGCGCCTTGGTCCGCATGGTCCTCGGACGGGGAAACGAAAGACGGATCAGCTGGCTCGATATTGTCGACGCTCCGGACACGACCGAACCGGCCCGGATGTTCTGTTGCACGGCCCGGAAGAGCGCGAGCGGATCCACGCCCGGGTGATCGCGGAAGCGGTGGTCCTCGACGCCGACGACAACGAGGGGAAGCCATCGGCCCATTTTGTCGAGCGAGATCGGGACGCAGTATTCGGACGCCTCGGAGAGGCGGATGGCGAGCGGGCGTTCGTGCCGATCCATCACGAACGGGGATACGGGGTAGGTCCGGATGCGGTCGAGAGGCGACGGCACACAAAGCGCCGCCGCGAAGACGGCGCAGAAAAAAGCTAAGAAGCCGGACAGGAGAGCGACCAACAAACGTCGCAACGAATGACGGTTGTGCAACGATGCGCCCTCCTGTCCGACCCGTGAAGCGGACTTACCTGATTTCGATCCGGCCCGCGCCGTTCAGGCTGCGGATGCCGGGATTGTACATGCACTCGGCCGCAACGGGCGGCAGTGAGAACGTCCCTTTCGTGACGGCGCGGACGGCGTACTGATAGGTCATCGGTTTGTCGACGTGATCGAGGAACACGACAAGCCGGTCGTCACGGATTTCCGCCCGGATGCCGCGGGATTTGTCGGTGTTCTCCTCCTCCGACGCTTTGTCCGCGTCTCCGGCGAGCCTCGGATTTTCGATCTCGAAGCCGGCGGGCAGAACGTCGGCGACCACGAGATCGTCCACCGGAGCGGACGGAGTGACCGTCAACGTGACCACGATGCGCGAGCCCTGCTGCATCGGATTCGCCGGCGACACAGCCTTGCCGTTCTGGTCGGCGAAGGATCGCCGGATCCGGATCCCCTGGTCGTACTCCTTCGTCGCCTTGACGGGGACTCCGGAGAGGGACCAGGTGTAATAGACGCTTCCGGCCCCCCTGGTGACGACGGAGAGCGCATCCGGCCCATCGGAACCGATGCCGACGGATGTCTTTCCGCCCACGGACATCGACGCGAGGTTCTTTCCGGACGCGTCGTTCACGGTCGCCTCGACGGGCTTCCGCGCCGACTCGGTCTTTTCGAGGAAGCGCGAGAGCGCGAGGACGCCCATTCCGTTTTCCTGCGTGGTGCGCCACTGGTTGCCGGAGAGCGACGTCATCAGCCCTCCCGCGATCGTCATGGCCTGCGCGGACATCGGGTCGACCGCGGTCCACGCCAGAAGCAGCAGCGCGCTGTTGCGGACGCCGGATTCAAGCGTGGCTCCGCCCTGCGCCGCGATGGTGGACGGGGCGATGTCCCCGAGGATGCGCTTTGCAATCTGCGGCTGGTTCGCTGCAGCGTAGGCCGCCGCGAGAAGGAGCCTGCCCGACGGGTAGAGGGAATCGATGTTGTCGGCAAGGTGCATCATCCAGCCGAGCGGCGCTTCCTCCGCGAGTGCGAGGACGTACGCGGCGTACGCCTTCGTCGTGTTGATCCGCTTGCCTTCATCCGCCTCGGGAGCGTCCTCGCGGCTGAGCGTCTGTTTCAGCCAGTTCATCGCGGCGGTCAGAACCTCCTCCGGGAAGGAGAAGCCTGCTTTCTTCGCTTCGAGCAGGAAGTGCGTCGCGTAGACGCTGGCCCATGGACTCGTCGAGGCTTCTCCGGGCCAGGCGGTGAAGGAGCCGTCATAAAGCTGCAACGCCTGCACGGACCGTATGATCCGGTCCATTGAGCGACTCTGTTCTTCCTTGTTGACGAGCAGCGGATCGATGTCGGCGGCGATGCCCGGCGCGGCCAGGATGGGCCACGCTCCCGAAACCGTCTGTTCGAGGCATCCGTACGGATAGGACATCAGGAACTGCGCGGCTCTCGCGAGGTCGACCGCAGGCGATGTCCCCGCCACGAAGACGCCCTTGCGGGTTCCCTTGAGCCAGCCGCCCGGCAGGGTCACGGAAACGGTCGAATCGCCGGAAACAACGCCGGTTCCGGAGATGGTCACCCTCGGGAAGGACGGGCGCACGGCCAGTTCCGTCGTCTCGGAATGCGTCTGGGATTCCCACGCGGCTTCCACGGTGACGGAGGAGACTCCGGCCGAATCGCCGGCGTCGATCGTGAAGAACGCCAGGTTGTCCTTTTTGTCGGGGCCGAGCGCGACGGTCATTGTCGAAGCGCCCCGGACGGAAAGGCTTCCCGTCGTCGTCGCCTTGAGGGCGACGGATGTCGCGGCAGCTCGCGTCGTGAAGACCTTCACGGGCATGATGAACGAATCTCCGGGCGCCGCAGCGCGGGGCAACGTCGGCTCGACCACGACGTCGCGCGCTATCTGAACCATTCTTTGAGCGGAGCCGAATTGCGCGTCCGCGGCAGCCACGGCCATGATGCGTCCCTTCCCGCTGAATTCGGGGATCTCGATGGTGACGGAGGCCTTGCCGGATTCATCCGTTGTGACGGAGGGGACGAATACGGAGAGAATGCGGAACCGGCGCGCCTCCACCGGGGAGAGATTCGCGCGAAGCGCGGCCATCGCGTCTTCGCCCGCGCCGCCGGCCGGGTGCAGAAGCGCGGTCGCGCGGGACTCCAGCGGCATGAGCTGGTCGTACAGGTCGAAGATGCTTGCGCCGAGCGCGCGCCGCGCGGTGAAGAAGCTCCACGGGTCGGGCGTCGCGAAGTCCGTCAGGGACAGGACGCCTTCATCGACGAGCGCGATGGCGACCTCTCCGCTTGCGCTCGTTCCGTCTGCCTTGCGAAGCAGCACCTCGACATTGAGGCTGGATCCCGGTTCGACGGTCTCCGGCGCCTTTATTGAGACGTCCAGTTTCGCGGACGACTGATCCACGGCGATCGGAATCACGCCGAGCGCCCGGTGCGGTCCCCATTCCTCGTCCGCAAGGACGGGGCGTATCGCCGAGACGATACAGTAGGCGTTCGGTCCCATCTCGGGCGTCACGACAAATTTGACGGTCGTCGCGGCGTCGTCCATTCGTACGATTTTTCGGAAGATTTCGCGGTCCGTCTCGACGGAGAAGTGGAAGAGCCCCTTGAACGGGGAGCGGATCGCGATCTCGGCCGTTTCGCCGACGGCGTAGCGCGCCTTGTCCGCCGTCAACACGACGCGGTCGAGAAGCCCGGATCCCGCGCCCGCCGCGCCCGACCACGCGTAGAAACGCAGGGACGCGGCGCTCCCGGAGTCAGGATCTTCGAAGCGCAGAAGATATTCGCCGGATGTCGCCGGCGTGATTGCGTACGTTCCGATTCCGGCGCTGAGCCGGATCTTGGCGTCCTGGACGGGGACGAGTTCCTCCTGCTTCTGCGCCCGCGTCTGGTTGCCGTTGCGGACCAGGGAGTAGTGCGTCACGACCCGTTGCAGCGACGCGTTGAGTTCCTTCGCATCGGACGGTTTGCCGTCCGGAGCGACGGCGGCCACCCGGAAGGTCGACGCCTTCTGCGGGGCGATATCGCCCTTGGGCGCCTCGATCCCGACGTAGAACGGGTAGGGGTGGAACGGAATCTTCATCGCCTGCGGAACCCATCGGCCGCCGTCTTCCATGACGCGGACGAGGAACAGAAGGTCGAGCATCGACGGAGGCGTGATGTCGGATTTGACTTCATATTCCGTCGCCGCTCTCCCGTCGGCGTCCAGGCGCCCCTGACCGAGCGCGTCCGTATAGGGTTCGAATTGCCGTTCCCTGTCGCCGAATGAGAAGGCTCCCCATCCTTCAGCCTGGAACGACCGCGGCAGGAAGCGGACTTCCCCCTCCCAGGCGAGGCCGGAGGCCGGAGCGCCGAAGAGGTAGCTCGACTTTATGGAAAGCGGGATCTTCCCCCCGGATGTGAGCGACGCGACCTCCGAAGTCAACGATACTTCGAGGCGAGGTGCGGCGAATTCCTCGACGTGGAACGTGCACGAACCGATCGCGCCGCGTTCGTCGCCCGGAACGGAGACCTGTGCGGTATACGTTCCCGTCGGCGCGCCGCGTGGAAGCTCGACCTGAAAGGTCGCCCCGCCCTGCGCGGAGAGCATCGCGGTTCCCTGCTTGAGGAGACGTCCCGTGGAGCCGCGCACGGAGAAGGTCAGCGGGAAGGACGCCGGAATCATGCGTTTGCCGTCCCGGACGAAGGCCGATATGTCGACCTTCTCGCCCGGCCGGAAGACGCCGCGCGGCGTGAAGCAGAACGCCTCGTATCCGCGCCGCAGATAGGGCCGCCCGCCGATATCGAAGCCGGCCTCGGCGAGCAGGCTCTGGTCGAGGCGCAGATAGGAAACGTCGTCTTTCGTGGCGACGGTGACGACTGCCGGGAGAAGTTGTTCGTCCCACGGATCCCGGCGATAGGAAGAAAAGGCGCCCTCGGCGTCCGTCTTTCCTTCCGCGATGAGCTGGTTGCTCGCCGAATAGACGCGGACGGACGCGTCCGCGATGGGCGTCAGTCCGGAGATGGAATTCGCCCACAGCGTGACGCCGTCGGAATAGACCTT
>CAYVKE010000191.1:0-3688 GCA_964451935.1 uncultured Synergistaceae bacterium
GGGACCGGAAGGAAGACCGACGCGAAGACGTGGTACGCCCGGATCTGCTCGGAGGCGCCCGGGACGGACGCGGCCCGTCTGGCGCGGGAACGTCTGGAGGCGATGAAATGAAGGCGGATCTCACAGCTCATCTGGGGCTCGAGGTTGACGACCTGTTCGCGCAGGAACGCTTCTACCGGACCGTGCTCGGCTTCTCGACGCTCTACCGCTACGCGAGCCGGAACACGCCCGGCCTGCGGACGGTCATGCTCCGACGGGGGCGGATCGACCTCGAACTGCTGCACCGTGACGGCGCGACGACGTCCGGGCGGACGTCCGGATGGGGGCATGTCGCGTTCGAGGCGGACGACCCGGACGCGACGTACGCGACTCTCTGCGAACTCGGGCTTGCGGGACTGACGCCTCCGAGGGACACGGGAGACGGCTTCCGGGAGTTTTCGCTGACCGACCCGGAGGGAAACCGGATCGAGCTGTTCCGGAGGATCCGCCCCTTCGCGCGGCCGGCGCCGGCCGCGGCGATCTTCGACCTCGACGGGACGCTCGTCGACAGCGAGCGGAACTACTACGAGGCGGACCGCCTTCTGCTGGCGGACTACGGCGTCCGCCTGACTCCCGAGATGAAGCGGCGGTACGTCGGCGGCGGCATTCTCGATATGGCGCGGGACATCCGTGTCCGGTTCGGCATCGGGGAATCCGCCGAGGTCCTCGCGGAGCGGAAGATGGCGACGTACCGGAAGCTCGCCGGCGAACACACGCCCGTATTTCCGGAGATGCGGACGTGCGCGGAGAAACTCGCGGCCCGGGGAATGCCCCTCGCGGTCGCTTCCGGATCCCCGATCGACGTCGTGACGACGGTTCTGGAGGCCAACAGATTGGACCGCCTCTTTGCGGTCGTTCTCTCGACGGACGAAGCGGGGCGTCCCAAACCCGCCCCGGCGGTGTTCGTCGAGGCTGCCCGCCGCCTCGGCGTCGAGCCGGACCGATGCGTCGTGTTCGAGGACTCGGCGCCCGGAGTCGAGGCGGCCCTGCGCGGCGGGATGCGATGCGTCGCGATCCCCTCGGCGCCGGAGCCGCCCCTGGATTCCCGGTTCGAGATGGCGGACCTGCTGTTCGCGGACGGGATGCCGTCGTTCGACGCGGAGTCCGTCCTCTCGTGGATGGACGCTAGTTCCAGGTGAGAATCGTCGCGCCCCAGGAGAACCCGACGCCGAAGCCGACGAGCATGACGCGCGAGCCCGGCCGGACGCGGCCTTCGCGGACCGCCTCCGCGAGCGCGATCGGGATCGTGGAACTCACCGTGTTTCCGGTCCGCTCCATACAGACGTAGAAGCGCTCCTCCGGGATCGCCATCTCCTTCCGGAGGTGATCGAGAATCAGGCGCGTGGCCTGGTGGAAGACGAACAGGTCGACGTCCTCCATCGCCATACCGTGCCGTTCGAGGACGTCGCGAACGCATCCAGGGACCGTCCGCACGGTGAAGTCCAGGATTTCCGGGCCGTTCATGTACAGGTTGTCCTGCGAGCGTACGTTGCCCCACATATTGGTGCGCTCGACGGCCGTCTCCGCCGAACGCGGGATCGCGAAGCCCCCCGCCGGGATCAGGAGCTTTTCGGCTCCCGAGCCGTCCGTTCCCAGAACGAACCCGCCGATCGCCCCTCCGCTCCCGCCCGTCCCGACGAGGATCGCCGCCGCCGCGTCGCCGAAAATCGTGCGCGTGCTCTTGTCCATCGGATTCACGGTCTTGGACAGCGTGTCGGCCGTCACGAGCAGAACGTTGCGCGCAACGCCCGAGAAGACGAGCGATTTGGCGAGCGCGAGCCCGTAAATGAACCCCGAACACCCCAGGTTGTAGTCGAGCGCGCCCGAGTCGGGCCGGAGCCCGAGCCGCCGGTGCACGAGGCACGCCGTGGCCGGCATGTAGTAGTCCGGAGTCTCCGTGCACAGCAGCAGCATGTCGACCTCGTTCCGGTCGAACGCAGGCATGTCCGCGAACAGGCGCTCGCAGGCCCGCGTCGCGAGATCCGAAACGAGTTCCGTCGTGGCGACCCGTCGCTCCCGAATTCCCGTTTTCTGGTAGATCTTGTCCTCGGTCCACGTACCGAATTGCCGGACCAGTTCCGCGTTATCCACTCTCGTCGGGGGCAGCTCGCAGGCGATGCCTCGAATGCGTATTTCCGTCATTCTCTCAATCCCTCCTCAGTTTCGGAACGCATTATCTCATTATAGGCGCCAGGTGACAATACCAGCTGTCAGCACCAGCTCGTCGAAAGATTTCGGAACCGGAGAATC
Source organism: uncultured Synergistaceae bacterium (assembly GCA_964451935.1). Classification (GTDB taxonomy): domain Bacteria; phylum Synergistota; class Synergistia; order Synergistales; family Aminobacteriaceae; genus CALFXN01. The sequence continues at coordinate 2,290 of CAYVKE010000191.1, forward strand.
GACCTGCGGCGGCGATATGCTACAATTGCGGGAATTTGAAAATCGCCCCCGGGCGGATGTCGTTCAGAGGGAAAAGAGGGAGACTATGGACGGGGAGCTTCATGGAGTGGCGCGGGCCGCGCGGGCGTCGTTCGTGACGTGGATCGGCCTCGTGGTGAATATCGTTCTGACGGCGTTCAAATATCTCGCCGGTTTTCTGGGACACAGCGGCGCCATGATCGCGGATGCGACGCATTCGCTCTCGGACCTGATCACGGATGTCGTCGTCATCCTCGGTTTCCGGATCGTCAGCAAGCCTGCGGACCACGGACACGATTACGGGCACGGCAAAGTGGAGACGCTTCTTGCGGCCATTTGCGGCTTCTTCCTGCTGGCCGCCGGACTGGGAATACTCTGGAGCGGCGCGTGCTCGATATGGGGCGTCCTGCGCGGAGACGTGATCGCCCGTCCCGGCGTCATCGCGTTCGCCGCGGCGGTGCTTTCCGTCGTCTCGAAGGAGATCCTCTACTGGTACACGCTGAAGGCGGGAAACGCGCTGAACAGCCCGGCGATCGTCGCCAAGGCGTGGGATCATCGTTCCGACGCCTTCTCGTCCGTCGGAACGACGATCGGCATCGGAGGCGCCATGCTTCTTGGGGAGCGATGGCGCGTTCTGGATCCCATCGCGGCCGTCATCGTGAGCGTCTTCATCGTCCGGGTGGCGGTTCCGATCATACGCGAAAGCCTCGACGAACTGCTTGAAGCGTCGCTGGACCACGAATGCGAGCGCCGGATCCGCTCAATCATCGAACGGAACGATGACGTGTCCGGCTCGCACAAGCTCCGGACGCGGAAAATCGGCGCGAACATGGCCGTCGACGTCCACGTCGTCGTCCGGAGGGATCTCTCGCTCGTCGAGGCGCATGCGATCGCCGACGCGATCGAGGACGCGCTCCGAAAGGAGTTCGGGCGGGAAACGTTCGTGACGCTTCATGTCGAACCCGATGCGCAATCGGGGGCTTCGTCCGGCGGGACCGACGACGGCCGGCGGGGAACGGGGGCGACCGGGGCGCTCTGCATCTCCGGGCGGGGATGGGGGTTTTGAGGCGAAGACATCGCTGCGCGTGAACGAAGAAGGGGAGCCTCCCTCGCGGGACGCTCCCCTTCATTGAATCGGAAAACCTTTGCTTTCGCCCCTTACGTCGGCTGCCTGTTCCGAAGCGTCCGGCGGAAGAACAGGAGGATCGTTCCTCCGAGGACGATCGAAGCGAGGGCGAGGACGACCATCGGAGAGAGGACGATTCCGGGCAGCCCCCACAGGATCTTCACGTCGGCGGCGTTATCGAAGTGAACGGTCACGCCCGCCCACAGTCCCGAAACGTTGCTCAGATTCAGGATCGCCATCGCTCCGGGGCCGATG
>CAYVKE010000191.1:3698-4549 GCA_964451935.1 uncultured Synergistaceae bacterium
GGTTCCCGCGTCTTCCGTCCGGAGCTTCGGCCCCGCCGGATTTCCCGCGAGCGGCCGGAGCTGGTCCGCTCCGCCCCGGAGGCGCACCGTTTCCGTTCCCACGTTGGCGACCGCAAGCAGGAAGTCCCGTCCCTCGGGCGCCGGGAAGAGCATCGGGAGCGTCATCTGCGCGGATGTGGACCGAACTTCTCCGAGAATCGTCGACGTCGGCAGTCCTCCCGCGGGGTCGTATACGGCGAAGAGAAGCCGGACGCCCGGATCGAGCCGGACGATATCGATCGGAAATCTGGTTTCTTCCCCGTGACCGTGTTTTTTGGCCAGGAGAGCGCCGGAAATGACGCGGTCTGCATCCGTTTTTCCCGTGAAGTCCCACGTGATGCGGTAGGACGCGTTCTCTTTGTCGCTATTGATGTGTTCGTTGTCGAGCCCCGTAAAACTTACGGCGGCGAACTCCTTCGAGCCGCCTCACCCGCCGCATCCGAGCGAGAAGTCCGCCGAAATCGAACCGCTCCGGAGCGGGGTCCGGACCAAAAGGCGATCCGCGTATCCGCGATCGTTGAACGTCACGTCGGGGAAGCCCTTCAGCGACGCGCGGATCACATCCGCCGAGGCCGTGATCCTGAGGTCCCTGCCGTAGGTCTTGAACGCGAGAACGTCCGTCTTGAGGGTCGTTATCGGATCGAAGTCGGGCAGCTTCCGCGCCGCCTGGGCCGGATGCGCGACGGCGACGAGCAGCGGAAGCGCCAGAACGAGCGCCCGGAACGCCGCCTCCGCGGGCGTCATTTTTCGACGGGGTATTCGAGATCCTGCCATTCGATCAGTCCTCCCTGGAGGTTGTACACGTGCTGAAA
>CAYVKE010000192.1:0-4516 GCA_964451935.1 uncultured Synergistaceae bacterium
TTCGGCCCTGTCCTTTGCGCGCGGGCGTCTTTTCGCCTCGTCGAGCCCCGGCCAGTCGCCCTTGAGCCCGTAGTAGTCGACGAAGAGGGTCAGGTACGTCCCCGTTCGCTGTTTCAGGTGGAGGTCGATGTCGTTTTTCACGCGGTCGAACCGGACGTCGTCGCCCTTTTCGCCCGGCTTGGAAATGATGATCGGCGTCATGTACACGTTCAATCGGGTCAGATGCGGCGCGAGAAGCTTCGATATGAAAATCCCTTCGGTTTTTCCTTCCACGAGCGCCACGATTTCAGCGGACTCATTCATAGACCGGGCCTCCGGGAATGACGTTCTTGCTCCAGAGTTCGCCGACCGAATAGTCCTCGAGCCATTCGCTGAAATCCTCCTGCCGGAGTCTTTCGAAGGTCGACGCGCCGTCCCTGCGGTTGACGACGATAATGTCTTCGACGGCGAAATGGTCGATCAGCGCGGGCGATTGCGTGGCGACGATCATTTGGGTCCGGGTCGAGACGTTTTCGATCAGCTCCGAAAGAATGGAGATCGCGGCCGGGTGAAGCCCCAGCTCCGGCTCGTCGATGATGATTGTCGAGGGCGGATTCGGCTGGAGCAACGCCGTCGTCAGGCAGATGAAGCGGATCGTTCCGTCGGAGAGATGGTACGGCTGCATCGGGTAGTCCGAACCCTTCTGTCGCCAGGAGAGTTTGACCTTCCGCTTTTCGCCGAACGTCATGACGTCCAGAAGGAAGTCGTCGAAGAAGGGCGTCGCGAGGCGAACGGCGTCGACGATTTCCGCGTAGCGACGCGGATGCTCGTCGCGCAGACGGAGCAGGAACGGCGCGATGTTCGCGCCGTCACGCCGGAGCATGCCGCAATCTTCGACAATCTCCGACCGTCGCATGGGGGCCGTCGCGCCCGTGTCGTGAAAGTGATATACGGTCCAGCCGGAAACGGCGTCGTAGACGTAAAATCCGACGCCTCGTTCGGAGCGTATGCCTTCTTCGTCCTTCCAGTCCGGAAGGTTACTTTCGGAAATTCCGGATCCGATGGTTTTCCAATTTCCGAGCACGTATTTTTCCGCTTCCGTTTTTATCAGAAATTTCTCGTCGGCTGTCGGTTCGAGCGAAAAACCATACTCGTTTTGGTCGAAACGGAAATGAATGACGATCTCTTTCGTGCATTTCGGACCGTTGAACAGAAAATCATCCGCGCCGCCCCGCGACAGGACATACCCTCCGAGATTCCGGGCCATCATCTCTCGAAGAAGCCGGAAGATCTCGATGAAGTTGCTCTTGCCGGCGCCGTTGCCGCCGATGAGCACATTGAGGTTCCGAAGTTCGAAATCCTCGAGCGAGCGGATCGATTTGAACCCGCTCACGGTGATTGTGTCGAGGGGCCTGCCCATTGGTCGATTCCTCCATGTCCCTGGTCAGAAGGCGACGCGGATGCGTCAGTTCATGGTATCACACGCTCCGGAGACCGGCCTCCTACTTCGCCGCCGGTTTCTCGTACGACGTCGGGCCGTTCTCGTAGCCGACGGCCTTGAGCCACTCCGCCGGGTAGAAGATCGCCTGCGCGATGCCCGCCTTCGTGTTGAGGTAGCCGTCGTTGTATTTGATGTAGAGCTGTTCCTGGAGCTTCCACCACGCCGACAGGAGTTCCGACGCGTTCTTTTCGGAGTACTGCGTGAGCACCCGGCGCGCGCCCCGCACGTCGCCCTTTTCCCGGAGCGCGAGCGCCTTCGCCTCGACGCCCTGCCGAAGGCCGAAGGCCCGCGATTCGAAACGCTGTTGCTCCGTCCGGATGTCCTTGATCATGTAGGAATACTTGAGCATGGCGTAGTTTGCCACGAAGTTGAATGTGGTCCACATGCTGCCCTTGTCGAACCGGAGGACGTCGGCCTTCTGGACGGACGGGTGAATCCCGAAGCCGCCTGCGTAGAGCGGGAAGAGGACGGACGTCGCCGGGCGATCCTCGCCGAGCCATGTCACGCCGCCGATTTCGTCGGGAAGCCATTTTCGCGACTGGTTCACGTAGGCATAGGCGCAGCGGTAGATGTTCAGCGGCCGCTCGAATTCGCCCTTGAGCGGCGTCAGCTTGCCTTCCTTGTCGGCGACGGCTTCGGCGCTGCCCTCGAAGCGGTTGGGGTTCCCGAACGGCCCCGCCGCGAGGCCCTTCGTGAGATCAAACTCCGTGCCTTCGTAGTTGTCGCGGTGGATCGTGAAGACGTCGAGGACCGAGAGCTTCCTGTCCGGTTTGATCGCGAACGGATACGCGCGCGTACCCGGGCCGTCGACCCACGCCGGAAGATTGAGCGACGGCGCGGCGAGCGACTGGGCGCGCCAGACGCGGCGCAGCGAGTAGTACGGATGATGGAACTCCCCGTCGCCGTACGCGGTCGTCCAGTCGAGGGCGCCGTCTTCGGGCTTCCACCAGCCCTTCGCCTTCGCGACGTCGAAGATGTTCGGCGAGTACATCATGTCGTCGGCGTTCTCGCGGACATCGCGGATCCGGAACTGGTTCGCGGCGACGAAGTAGCAGTCGTCCGGAACGCGCTGCGCGACCCAGACGCCGTCGGTCCCGTTCATGTCGTACCCGGCCATCTCCATGACCCAGCCCTCGTCGGGGTCGGCGACGAGAAGCGTCTCGCCCGTGCCGTAGTAGCCGTATTTCGCGATCAGATCACCCATGAGCCGGATGGCCTCGCGCGCGGTCTTGCAGCGTTCGAGCGCGACCCGGGAGAGTTCGGAGGAGTAGAAGATGCGTTTTCTCGGCTCGGGCTCGGGGTGGACCTTCGCCTTGTCCGTGCATTCGCCGATCGAGAGCTGATGCTCGTTCATGACCCCGTAGTTCGCGTCGATGTAGGCGTACGTGTGCGGGACCTGCGGGATGAACCCGAGGGGAACGCTCTTCGGCTCGCTCGTGATGTCATACCCCGGGCCGCGGGTGTCGGTGATCAGGCGGTGCCGCTCGCTGCCGCCCCACTGCGGCATGAAGCCGAGCGCCGCAGTGTCGTAGAAGACCGGCCGCGTGCTCCCCGGCTTGTGGTCCATCGCCGGAACGTAGACGACCCTCGCGTCTCCGAGGCCGTCATCCGTGTGCGAGACCATCACCGAGCCGTCGACGGACGCTTTCTTTCCCGTTATCGTCGTCGTGCAGGCGAAGGCAGGCAGGGAACACCCGAGGACAACGGTCGCAAGAACCGCAATAACAGTCTTGTTCATATTCGTACCCCCTCTTGAAATGATGTTTTGGGAATTGCCCGTCTATTATACGACTTCCGGGACGAGCGCCTTCGCGAGCGCGGGGTCGATTCCGACGGAGACGCGCGCCCCTTCGGGGTAAATCCGCGGCCGCCGGGCTCCGTCGGGGGCGTCGGCGTGTTCCTGATGCGGGTTGTCGATCTGCACGATGAAATCGGCCGACTGGGCCGTCGTCGCGGTTTCGCCCCCGTCCGCCGCGACGGGTCGGATGACGGCCTCGACGCTGTGGCCCAGATAGATGTTCGCGATGACGATCCCTTCGGCGACGCCTTCGCCGGGAGGCAGCAGCACGAGCGATTCGGGGCGGCACATGACCGAACACGCGTCCCCGTCCTTCAGCTCCGGCGCGACGCGCGCGATGCGTATGGTCCGCCCGCGTATTTCGACGGCCCCGCTCCGGAAGACGCCGGGGAAGAATGTCGCCTTGCCGACGAACCCGGCCGTGAAGACGGACGTCGGGTTCCGGTAGATCTCCTGCGGCGTTCCGATCTGGACGATCCCGCCCGCGCGCATGACGACGATGCGGTCGGACAGGCTCATGGCCTCGACGCGGTCGTGCGTGACGTAGAGCGCTGTGATGCCGAGCGATCGCTGGATCCTGCGGATTTCGACGCGCATCTGCTCGCGCAGCAGCGCGTCGAGGTTCGAGAGCGGTTCGTCGAGCAGCAGGACGCCCGGCTCGACGATGAGCGACCTCGCGAGCGCGACGCGCTGCTGCTGGCCGCCCGAGAGGCGCGACGGCGGGCGCGTCTCGTACCCTTTGAGCCCCACCATCGCGAGCATCGCGGCCACGCGCTCGTCGATCTCCTGCGCGGGGCGTTTGCGGAGCTTCAGGCCGTATGCGACGTTATCGCGGACGTTCATGTGCGGGAAGAGGCCGTAGCTCTGGAAGACCATCGCGGTGTCGCGTTTGTTGGGGGGGAGCTGCGTCACGTCGTCCGAGCCGATGAGGACGCGCCCCGACGTGGGCGTCTCGAACCCGGCGACCATCCGGAGCGTCGTGGTCTTGCCGCCGCCGGACGGCCCGAGGAGCGTCACGAGTTCTCCGGGCGCGATGTCGAGCGAAACGTCGCTGACGACGATGTTTTCCCGACCTGTCGAGGGATCGCGGAAGGCTTTCGTGACGTTTTCGATCCTGACGGATTTCGGGGCGCGCCGTTCTCCGGACGGGGTCATTCGAATCCTCTCCTTATCGCGACAGCAATGTCTTGTCGAGGTTCCGGTTGCGTCCGACGAGAAGGCGCATGAGCCCCATCGCC
>CAYVKE010000193.1:0-4498 GCA_964451935.1 uncultured Synergistaceae bacterium
CATCTCTCCGGGCGAAAAACGATAGTATTATACACGGGACCGGGCAGAATGCAATAATACTTTGTCTCAAGAACGTTTTCGGCGCGCCTCGAAATAGGTCACGAGAACTTCCGAGCACTCCTTCGCAAGGACGCCCTTCGCGATTGCGCACCGATGATTCAGGCGCGAGTCTTCAGGAATGTTATACAGCGTTCCGCAGGCGCCGGCGCGCGGATCGCCGCAGCCATAGACGATCCTTCGGACTCGCGAAAGAACGAGCGCGCCTGCGCACATCGGACACGGCTCGAGCGTCACGTAGAGGGTGCAACCGCTGAGATTCCATGTTCCCAAAACCCGGCACGCCCGACGGACCGCCGTGATCTCCGCGTGCGCCGTCGGATCGTCCGACTTTTCGTTATGGGCTGCGGAAAGGAATCGCCCGTTCTTGACGATCACCGCTCCGATCGGGATCTCCCCTTTGGATGCGGCGACGCGGGCCATGCGGAGAGCCGCCTCCATGAAGAAAAGATCCGATTCCGGCGCTCCGGTTTCATTTCGTTTGGCCATGCTCCGGCGACACGAGGTATTCGTAGTCCTCGGGGAATCTGTCTTCAAGGACGTTCGTTCCCGGAACGACGGTTTTCAGCGACGTGAGGAAGGGCGTCACCATCGCGCCGGAAATCTGGTCCTCCCCGGAAAGCGTGGACGCCGCGATGACGCCGGTCGGCGCGACGATGCACGAAGCGTCCCCGCTTGAGACCGGAGCGCACCGTATCACATAGATCTTGTTCTCTCCGGCCCGGGTGCGCGCCATCATTTCGGCTGCCGGGTCGTGTCCCCAGTCGTACCAGAATACGACCTCGACTCCATCGGCCATCAGGCATCCGGCGACTTCCGGGGCGAACCCCTCGTCATTCGTCATGGCGCCGATCCGAAGGCATGATGTGTCGCACGCGCGAATTGGGCCTGTCCCGGCGTATCTGGCCTCCGTCCCGTCGGCCGAGAGAAGGACGACTTCCCGTGTTCCCGATGCCCCCAGGCCGCCGAGAACGACAATCCGCCCCGCCCGGATATGTGGCCGGACGCGCTCTTCGGCGGCGCTCAGCGAAAGCCCGTCGTGGAGCGGCGGCAGGCAGACGACGGAATACCCTTGATCTTGCGCCGTTTCCAGAAATGACGCGGCCTTCCCGACGTATGCTTCAAGGGTGTCGAAGGAAAACTGGATGACGCCGCAAAAGATCTCCCTGTCAGCAGAAAACCCGGAAGGGAAAGCGCGCCGTTTCGCCGCCGAGATGAGCGCATACCGCTCCGGACAGCGTTGCGGCAATTCCGGACGGGGAAGGGAGAGGTCGATCGAAGCGCGCAGGATCGATTCCTCGAATGAATTCAGGGAAGCGACCGTTTTTCCCCACGGGTCGATGATGCGACTCGAACCGCAGTTCAGAACGGACTTCGCTTCCAATCCAACCTTATCGGCCACGACGAGCCAGACCGCATTTTCCCGCGCACGGGACGGAAGCATATAGTCAATCTGCGGATTCGAAAGAAATTCTCTGCGTTTTCCGCTGGTGGTCAGATTGGCGAGATCCAGAATGACATCCGCGCCCCTGAGTGCCAGAATCCGTGGAATTTCCGGCGCGCGTCCGTCTGCGCAAATCATCATCGCGATCGATCCGAGAGGCGTCCGAACGACGGAATACTCCCGCCCCCGCCGAACGTAGCGCGAATCGAAATGCCACATATTGCTCTTTCTCACATGCGACAGCAGGGCGCCTGAAGAATCGTACAGAAAGGCGCTGTTCGAGATCGTCCCGTCCTCTTCCGGGAAAAGCGCCCCGACGGCCGCATACACCCCCAAGGCGCGGGCCTTGCGCGAGACCGCCTCGAGAAATGCGGGAGCGCCGGCGACAAGCGCCTTCGCCCGTTCCGCCCCCGGACCGACGTAATAGGCGGGATAAGACGCTTCGGGAAAAACGATCAGATCCGCCCCGGTGCGCGCCGCGTCGTCCATGAGGGAGAGAATCTCTTCGGCGGTAGTCCCGCAGTTCTCTGCTTCCCGGGCATGCATCTGGACGCATGCGATTCGCAGGGCGTCCATTTTATTTGCTTTCGGGAACCGGGGTCGCCGCCGCAGGGGCGGGAGGCTGCATTTCCTTCATTTCCCGGAAGAGCGCGACGAGATTCTTGTAATGCGTGAATATTTCCTGCGGAGCGGAGAGGTTATCCCACGTATAATTTCGCTCGAGGGCGAGATCGACGTCCCCGGCGTTTTTTACGATGTCGTCCTTCAGGATCCTCGCGCCGATGCGGATGTTGATCACCGGCTTGAAAAGGATACGAAGCGACCGGACGTTCGGATAGTCCCGGTAGATCCATTTTCGGTGTTCGTCCCAGTCGATCCGCATCAGACCATACCGTTTCTGCGACCGGGATGTCCACTCCATATCGGATTTCGCGATCATCACCGAGGCGACAAGGAAAGGATCGACCGCAAACGGAGTCGATTCCTGTTCGATGTACGTCGCGTACGTTTGAATCCGCTCGGCCGAAAGCGATTTTTTCAACGCGCCGAAATATCTCTCCATCGTCCGAATCCTGAGTTCGCTTTCGTCTCCAGCGAGATGCGATTCCATATACCGCCGCTCCCCGCTCTCCTTGAAAAGGCCGGCATAACAGGGGCCGGCGAACACCGTCAAAAGACACACAAGAACGTACAGAACCCTTCTGTTCATTATTCCGTCACTTCCTCCACGGAAATCTTGACGACTACCTTGCGGACCTGGCCCGGTTCTCCCGGAGCGACACACGGTTTATGCGCATCGGTCGGCAGAAAGATCGCAAAGGTCCCATCGGCCGCCCGGATCGTCTGCCCTTCTCCCCGCCATAGCGCGCAGTCATCGCCGACGTCATACGCCCGGACTTTTACGAGGTTTTCCAGAGGGGCCCATTCCATAACCTCATCGCCGCTCAACGTCATCTGGATGTCGACGAATCGTCCGTGGTTCTCGAAATCCAGAAGATCCGATTTTCGGGTCGTAACCGTCTGGATGAGAGCATAGATTCTTTCGCCGTCGATCTCGTAACGGCCGTCGTTCAAAGCGCAAAGATCGCGCGAGAGCAGAAACTCAAACGCCTTCCGGACGCCGCATCCCAGGCCGTAATAGCTCGGCGCGTTTTCCAATGTATCGAGAATCATCGGGCATCGATCTCCTTGATACGTTCAGCCATGATGCTTATTTGCGCCATTCCCTGAACGTCGCTTTCAAGAAACGGCAACCGTACGACGCCGTATTTCCCGAAGAGAGCGTCGATCCGCGTCAGGTACGCCTGTTGCGATTCCCTGTGCTTTTCGAAAAAGCTCCCCGTCTCCGGCGGAAAGATCTTGTTGACGATAACCGCGCCGACGGGGACTCCGAATTTCTCAAGAAGCGCCAGAGCGCGCTGCGTTTCGACGATCGGAAGCTTTTCAGCGTTCAGCACGAAGCAGAACACGCTCTTCGCGGGATCCGTCAACAGGTTCCGCGCCTGTGCGAACTTGTCGCGCCGCATCGTAAGCGTGTCGATAATGGGGTCCTCCTTGATTTTTTCCTGAAGATCCCTGTCGTATCGGGCGGCCATTTCCATGAGATGCATCGCCTTCGCGCGTTTTTCGATGAGATGTTCGATCCAGGCGCCGAGGATTTCGGGGAGCGACAGAAGCCGGAGCGTATGCCCCGTGGGCGCGGTGTCGAATACGATGACATCGTACGGGTCACCGATCGTCTCCATAAGCTCGACGAATTTGTCGAAAATCGCGGCCTCTTCCGCCCCGGGGGAGGCGTAGGCGATTTCTATCTGACGCTTGATTTCGTCGACGATGCCCGCGCTGACGATCGAGAGCATCTTGTCCTGTATCGATTTCATATACTTCCGCGACTCGAGTTCCGCGTCAATCTCTATTCCCCACAGGTTCTCGCGGATCTTCACGATTTCGGGCCCTATAGGAGATCCCATCGCGTCGGCGAGAGAGTGCGCCGGGTCGGTGGATACGACAAGCGTTCTCACCCCTTGCGAGGCTTTCCAGTACGCATACGCGGCGGCGCATGTCGTCTTTCCGGTGCCGCCCTTGCCGCCAAAGAAAATAAAGGGACGTTTGTTCGGCATATCCCGCTCTCCTAATCGAAATCGTATTGTGCAGCTTTTTCAGCGACAATATATTTCCTGTTCTGCATCCTGCGCTCCCAGGGAACCAGGTCTTCCATAACATAGGGAAGCAGTTCGAGCATATAGTACGAAACGGGATTCGGGATTCCGAGAAAATCGCCGAAAAGCAGAAGCATGAGGTTGTCGTTGTCGTCAAAGGCTTCCTTGCGGACGACGGCCATGCGTTTGTTGACGAAGGAGCCTTGAAGGAACGCAGAAACAAATTCCTTCGCATTTTTCCAGAAAGGTTGTTCTTCAGGCACGAGTATCCCTCCAGGCAAGACTAGCGTGCGACGGTGCTGAACCAGATCCTGCTTTCGTCAACAACCACGTGACG
>CAYVKE010000194.1:0-4384 GCA_964451935.1 uncultured Synergistaceae bacterium
ACGCCAACTCGACGTTCCAGAACGTCTTTCTCGGGACGCTCGCCCTTATCGTGACAGTTCTGAACGTCATGCTGCTGCTCTCCTTCTGAGGCGAGCGGGAGCATTTCGTCCGCGCCGGGCGGCGTACGAAGACGGACGGGAGAACGCACGCTGGAACGTGGAGTACGCGATCCGGGCACGATGCTCGGTAACGTTACCGGGTCCCGGGGACGAAGTCGAAGACCGCCTCGCGGCGAAGGGGTAACGCACAGGTATATACGCGAATGAGGCTCTCGACTTCATCGCATTTCGTACCTCGTCCTCGCCGCCTGGAACCGGATGGAGGAGCGATAATCAGGAGGGTTGAGTTCGTTCGGAACATTCGACCGGATAACGTGGTAAAGACGATTCCTTTTGGGTTCCTCGAAGGAAAATCTGGAGGTGTCGTATGAGTATGAGCAACATTCCGGATTCCATATTACCGTATCTCGAGGAAATAGCCGACCGTTTGCGGTCCGGGCACGCCGCCGTCATGCTGGGATCGGGGTTCAGCAAAAACGCGAAAAGAACATGCGGCGCTTCAAAGGAATTTCCGGACTGGAACCAGTTGGGTGACGCTTTCTATGAAAAGGCTTATGGGAAAAAACCCGAACCGATGCAGCGATATATGGACCCGCTGAAGTTGGCCGAAGAGGTCGAAGCTTCGCAGGGACGTCCGACCCTTGATCGTCTAGTCAGCAGTTTGATTCCGGATCAGGAGTTCTCTCCTTCGGACATACATGTGTCATTGCTGAGTTTGCCGTGGACGGATGTCTTCACCACGAATTACGATACGCTTCTCGAACGGGCGCTGGAGAAGGTGATCGACCAAAAATACAGCGTTGTGGTCAGTATGGATGATCTGACCTTCATGGAAAAGCCCCGGATCGTCAAACTGCATGGGAGCTTCCCTTCGATCCGTCCCTTTGTCGTCACCGAAGAAGACTACCGAAAGTATCCCGTGGAATCCGCGCTCTTCGTCAATACGGTTCAGCAATCGCTTGTTGAAAATACATTATGCCTCATTGGATTTTCCGGGGACGACCCAAACTTTCTGAAATGGATCGGGTGGGTGCGGGACAACTTGGGACCCAAATCACCGAAGATGTACCTTGTCGGCGTTTTGAGTCTCTCCGAGAGCCAGAGGAAGTTGTTGGAACGACGAAACGTCATTCCGGTCGATATGGGGTTGTGTGTGGATGCCCCGAAAAATCATGCAGAAGGCATCAAAGCATTTTTTGACTTTCTTTCAGAAAAAGGGAAAGAGCGGCGATTCGAGGATTGGCCGCGTAGCAAGTCTCCGATGTTTCCCGATCGGACGGAGATAAGGACGATAGTGGAGGCATGGAAGCGCGATCGTCTCGAATATCCGGGATGGCATGTGGCTCCAAAGGCAAAACGGGAAACGCTTTGGGGTCGCACTCGAAACTGGATGGATTTTCTCAATAGGGCGAGCTGCGCAGATCGGGGGCAGTTCGCAGCGTTCGCCTATGAACTGTTTTGGCGCCAGGAAAAATGTCTTTTTCCAGTTCTGACTCCTCAGGTCGATTTTCTGGTAAGGGCGATCGGAGTCTTTGAGAGAATCATGAATGGAATCGACGTCGAAACCCCGATTGAAAAGAGCTTTGCCGGAACGGCCTTTTTCGATCTCAGTTTGATGCTTGCCCGATATTTCCGCGAAGAGGGAAATACGGAAGAACATGCGAAGGTTCTGGAGAAACTTGAAAAGTGTCCGGAATTCTTGGAAACCGAGAACGAAGCGCGGCTCATGTACGAAAAGTGCCTGGGCTTCCTGTTCCGGCTCGAATTCGGGGCACTCAAGCAATTCCTGAAGCGATGGCGACCGGATGATTCCCTGCCGTTCTGGAAGATAAGAAAGGCGTCCTTGTTCATGGAGATCGGAGAACTTGAAGAGGCGGGGACGCTTATTGGAGAAGGACTTTTCGAAATTCGGAAGAATCTCATAAGACAGACGGATCCATATGAGCAAAGACTTCGATCCCAAGAGTCTCTGGCGCTGTTTTTATTTCGTATATTGGTGATTGATGTTGGAGAATTCAGGAAGAAATGTGGAATAGATGAAATATTTTTGAATAAAAACCAAGAAACAATAAAATTATGGAAGTTGTATGGATATAATTTGAGAAGACTTAATGAGCTTAAGGCATATTATTGCGACCCGTTTCTTGAGTTAGAAATGTTTCGTTTAAGTCTTAGTGGCGATATCTGTGTCAAAAATAAAGTTTCTGTAAAATACGGATTCGATTTAGGAGATATCTCAACAATAATTTCGAGCGGATGGGATGATACGAATGTCCTCGACGGATACGCGTTTCTTCGCTATTGCGAAGAAGCGGGGCTGCCTTTCAGGATTTCAAACATCACCATCGCCACGGATTGCGCGCTGGGGGCGATCAGACGGATCTGGGAATACCGGCCATATTGGTCGGTGGTGACCTTGCTCCGATTGTGCGACAAAAAGAAAGCAAAGGAGTTCTATGATCGCCGAAGAATCGCCGCCATGACTTCGACCGGTGTCGACTCTCTCGTCGCCACGATTCTCGAGGCGGTCGCCGAGGCGGCGCCGCTTCTCGATGGGCGGAGAGACTTGCTCAAGGAATCGCTTGCCGAGTCCGTTGCGCAGATGGCGCCCGAAATACTGTCGTGCTTGTGCAGCAAGGCGTCTCTGGAGTCGAGAATGCGGATCTTCGACTTTCTGGAAGGTCTGTATCGGGATCCCAAGCGTTATTCGTATTCCGGAGTGGGCGACCTGATGAGGCGTCTGATGGAGTCGTTGACGGAACGTGCGATCATTCCGCTGATCCCGAGAATGGCGACGTTCCCTGTTCAGAACACGGAGTCCTCGATATACGGTGAAGAGTTTTCGCATCCGCTGTTTCTGGTACATGGATGCTCGAAGAGCATAAAAGGAATGCCGAAACCGGAGATCGGGAGAAACGTCATCGAGAACGCCTTTGTTCTTGCGGAATCGACAGATTCCGTTGAAAACCGGAAGTGGGGAATTTTCACTCTGGCGTTTCTCTATAATTCGGGCTTTCTCGACGACGCCTATTCACGCCGTTTTGGGGACGCTCTCTGGAAAGAGAGAAATGAGGATGGTCTTCCGGGAAATACGATGTTTCGCACTTTCGCGTTCGTTACGTTGCCGCATCCCGACGACGTCGATCCGGAAGCGCTGATGCGCGCCTACATCAGGAAGACTCCCTTCCCGATTCAGACGCATTCCGGAAAAAAGGGCATTGGAATAACGTTCGGGAATATCTTGATATGCGATGAAATACTGGCGGCGAATGGCTGCATGGAACTGGGCGGCGATCTCGTAAGGGAGTTGTTTCTTCGAATTCTCGAATGGTGGGATGCCGATAGGGAGCAACTCCGGGCGAAAGAAGAGCCTTCGCCTTTTGGGACGATAACAGAAGAGTTCAGAAGGCGTTTCGAAAAGTTGAAGGATATTCTCGTAAACGTCATTATCCCGCACTGGGATGAGTCGTTCACGGATCGGGACGAAGAGAACCTCGAAAGGCTCGTTCAGGAGTTTGGAGAATACGGCCTTCCCAAACTCGAGGTGCTGGCCCGATCCTTGCTCGTTCGTAACGAAGCCGGGATTTTCACTCCACATATGACGGAGAAAGCCTTGGCTTCGAACGACCATGCCGTTGTTGTTGACGCCCTGAAGGCAATCTGCTGGATAGTCACCGGGAAAAGTCCGGCGGATCCGGATGTGAAGTCCGTCTACATTCGTCAGGCGGCTCAGGCCGTTTTGTTGCAGAAATCTCCGGGGCTCAAAAGCGCGATCAATGCGATAACCTCCATCATAATGAACGATTCCGGTCTCGTTTCGGAAGATGTCGTTTCCACGATGCTCTCCGCCTTGGAAGAGCTTGCGGATCGTTTTATGGACCGAAGCAACGGGATGGAGTTCGAGGAGAAGCTGAGTGTGCGCGTCTCGGCAGCAAGATTGGCGCATGAGTTGTATCGTCGCCGCTTCGCTGACGATGCCGCAAAAGGGATACGCGCTATCCCTCCGGAAATTCTTCGATGGAAGGAAATTTGCGCCTCCCCGGAGGAATTCGCTGAGGTTAGAAACAGCTGGACTTCCGACGAATGAGCGGATGGCGTCACATGCAAGATGATCCGAGCGGGAACGTGAGACGCCCCGGGGAATGCCTGTGAAAAGCTGACGCCGCCCCCGAAGGGACGGCGCCGTTACTCCTGCTACACATGGCAGCCGAGCTGCGTCAAGTGTCGACTCAAGAGTCCGGGAAGTCCGGTGTTATAAAGCCGAAAATATCCGCCGTGCAAAATTGCATCGAGGCCCGTGCGGACATCGATGCAATTTTGCACG
>CAYVKE010000195.1:0-4361 GCA_964451935.1 uncultured Synergistaceae bacterium
GGAGCAGCGCGTCGATCGTCCCGGATATCGGCGTCCTCGCGTCGCTCGATCCGGTCGCGCTCGACCAGGCGTGTCTCGACCTCGTGAGCCGGGCGACGCCGCTGCCGGGATCGGCCCTCGACCGCGGACATGTCTGCGCGGACCATGAGGGAAAGCCGGACGCCTTCTCGGCCATGCGTCCGCACACCGTAGGGGTGCGGCAGCTCTCCTACGCCGAGGAGATCGGCATGGGGAGCCGGAAGTACGTTCTCGAGGAGATCTGAGCGCCGGGTTCGGCGTGACGGAGTTATGAAAAGAGGCGCTCCCGCCCGAAACGCGGGAGCGCCTCTTTTTTCGTTGCAGAGGACTCTCGTTACGTCCTGCGTTTTGCGTCCAGTTCCGCGGAGATATTGCGGCACTTCGTCTCCGGAAGGAGCAGGGAACAGAAGACTCCCGCGACGCACGCCGCAAAGCAGAGCAGGAAGGCTCTTCCGTACTGCGCGTCCGGAGGGAGCGATGCGCTCGCGTCGAGGATGACGCCCATGAAGGTCGTGAGCGCCGCGGAGCCGAGAAAACTCCCGGTGTTGAGGACCGCGAGGCCGATTCCCGTGAAATCCGGCGCGTTGAGTTCCTTCGCGTATGCCCAGGAGATCACGTAGCACGTTCCCGTCAGCCCCATGACGAAGAAGAGCGGGGCGAGGAGCGGGCGCGGAATCGAGGCGCCCGAGAAGGCGAGGACTCCCCAGCACGCGGTCGCGAAGACGGAAAGCGTTACGAGCGGGATCTTCCGGCTCCCCATCCTGTCGGAGATCCACCCCGTGAGGAGACTCCCCGTCATGGTCCCGTAGATCATCCACGCGGCGAACGCCGACGCCGCGGCCTTGTCCATCCCGTACACGGCCGTGAGGAACGGGACCGCCCACGCGCCGGAGAATGCGAGGTACGTTCCGGAGAACGCGCCGCTGACGATCGATGCGGGAAGCATCTCGCGCCGCGCGAAGACGTTCGCGAGCGCCCTCGAAAGCGACGTCTTCCGCACAGGAGCCGCCGTCGCCTCGTTGACCGGCGGGAAGCCCATGTCCGACGGCGCGTTGCGGATGAAGACGTAGCAGAGGACCGCGAGAACGACGGAGACCGCGCCGATTCCAGCGAACGTCGTCCTCCACGAAATCCACGCGACGACGATCGCGAGCGGCGTCTGCGCGACGACGCCCCCGAGGTTCCCGATCAGGGCCGTCAGGCCGGACATCGTGCCGAACTCCCGTTCGCGGAACCACTTCGACTGGATCTTCAGAATGGAGACGAAGACGGTCGACACGCCGACGCCGACGAGAAAGCGGCCGACGAGCAGCAGGGACGCCGTCGGCGCGAACGCGAAGAGAAACGATCCCGCGCCCGCGACGATCATTCCGGCCGTGACGGTGAGCCGCGCCCCGAGCGAGTCCGCGAACATCCCCACGGGGATTTGCATGATCATATAGGCGTAAAGGTACATCGACGCCATGTTCCCGAAGGATGTCGCGCTCAGCGAAAACGCCCGGACGAGGTCGTCCCGGACGACCCCAGCCGCGAGCCTGTGGAAGAAGACGATCATGTACGCGAGAACCATGACCCCCCACACGATCCACCGGTACCGAAACGCGCCGTTGCGCGAGGAAACGCCTTCAGATCCGTCTCTCATGACCCCACCTCCTTCCAGAATGTTCGTCCGGGCCATCATACCATTCGCGGAATGGGCGCCGGAACGGATCACAGGATATCACAAAAAAGTGATATAATCACAATAAATTGATGGCCGAAAGGAAGAGCGCCGTGACGCTTCATCCGATTCTCGCGTCGTACGTTCCGGTCATCCGGGGGCTGGCGGAAGCCCTCGGGCCGGATTACGAACTGGTCCTCCACGATACGTCCGTCCCGGAGCATTCGATCGTCGCGATCGAGCACGGATATGTGACAGGGCGCACCGTCGGAGGCGCGGTCACGGACTACGCGCGGTTTCTGCTCGCACGTCCGGAGGTGTCCGGGAGCGAATACGTCGCGAACTCGCTGACGCGGACGCGCGACGGACGACGAATCCGCACGACGACGATCTTCATCCGCGACGAGAAGGGCGCTGTCATCGGCTACCTCTGCGTCAACTTCGACATGGCGCGCGCCGAGGCGCTCAAGGCGATGGCCGATCATTTGACCGGCGTCCGGGACGACTCGTATTCGGAAGTTCCGCGCGACGAAGGCCCGCCGGGGCGGATGGACGAACTCGTGGAGCGCAATCTGAAGCTCATGCGGCGGCGCATCGGAAAGCCGCTCCTGCTGTCGACGCGGCAGGAAAAGCTGGAGGCGATGCGGATTCTCGACGGAGAGGGGTTCTTCCGGCTCAAGGGGGCGGTGGAGACGCTGTCCCGCGAGATGGGGAACACGAAGTACACGGTCTATTCCTATCTCAGGGAGGTCCGTGGAGAGGAAGGGGGAGGCGACCATGGGAACGAAAGCGATTCTGATGGGCAATGAGGCGATCGCACGGGGTATCGTCGAGGCCGGATGCGAGGTGGCGTGCGCCTATCCGGGAACGCCGTCGTCGGAGATTCTGCCGTCGATAGCGCTCTGGGCGGACGAACTGAAGACGAAGACGCAGGTCGAATGGGGCGCGAACGAGAAGATCGCGTTCGAGACCGCTCTGGGCGCGACGTATCCGGGAAAGCGCGTCTGCGCGGTCATGAAGCAGGTTGGGCTCGACGTCGCGGCGGACCCGTTCATGACGTGCGCGCTGACGGAGCTGAACGGAGGATTCGTGCTGATTGTGAGCGACGATCCGGGGTGCCACGCGTCGCAGACGGACCAGGACTCCCGCAATTTCGCGATGTACGCGAAGATCCCTTGTTTCGATCCGTCCGACGCGCGCGAAGCGAAGGAAATGACGTTCGACGCATTTGAGGTTTCGGAGAAGTACCGCATCGTGACGATGCTTCGTCCGACGGTCCGCGTCGACCACTGCCGCCAGGACGTGGAGCTTCTCGACCCGATTTCCGTCGACAGACCCGCGAAATTCGACCGCCAGCCAATCGGCCATATGATTCACCTGCCCGCCCGTCTGATCCGGGAAACGCTCCCCAAACACAACGAGCGGTACGCGCGCATCGCGGCGGACTTCGAGACGGCCTTCCCGAAATACAACTACGAAGTCCCCGCAAAGGGAAAGGCGCGCTTCGGCATCGTCGCAGGAGGCATCTGCTTCGCAGCGGTGTCGGATCTTCTCGCCGACCTCGGCAGATCCGACGTTTCCGTCCTCAAGATCGGAACGCCCGTTCCGCTCCCCGTGAAAATGGTCGAAGACTTCATCGGGCGGCATGAAAAGACGCTCGTCCTTGAAGAGACGTATCCGGCGATCGAGATGCAACTTCCCGACAGAAAGGGAACGCTCGGGCGGTGGAACGGATTCGTCCCGTCGAACGGAGAGCTGACGACCGACGTCATCGCCGCGATTCTGGAGAAATTTTTCGGCGAGGCGAACGAAGGAGACGCCGCCGCTCCGTCTCTCGTTGCGGCGAGAGACGCGCTGGGGCTCGCCGTCCTGCCCCCGCGCCTGTGTCCCGGGTGCGGGCACCGGCCCGGGTTCGCGGCGATCCGGAAGGCGTATCCGAACGCCATCGTCTGCGGCGATATCGGGTGCTACGGCCTGGTCAAGCAGCAGAACGCCATCGACAGCATCGTGAGCATGGGAGCGTCGATTACGGTCGCGTCCGGAATGTATCTCGCGCACAAGGCGGACGGAAAGGGGACGGATCGTCCCATTTTCGCGGCGCTCGGCGACTCGACCTTCTTCCACAACGGGATGCCGGGGCTGACGACCGCCGTGTATAACCGGCACGCAATCGTCATCTGCATCATGGATAACGGGACGACGGCGATGACGGGCGGTCAGGACAATCCGGGAACGGGCGGCAAGATGCGCGGCGGCGAAGATGGCGTCCGGATTCCCATCGAAGACGCCGCGAAGGGGTGCGGCGCACGGTATATCGTCACCGTGGACGCGTACGAACTCCGGGAAAACGCCCCCGTTCTCAGGGACGCGTGGGAGCATGCGCGCAAGAATCAGGAACCCGCCGTTGTCATCATGCGGCATCCGTGCCTCACGAAGCTCAAGATCAAACAGGAACGCATTCCCGTGACCGTTCGGGACGCCAAGTGCGTCGGATGCAAGCAGTGCATCACGAATTTCAATTGTCCGGGGCTCTCGTTCGACGAAACGAAGAAGAAGGCGTATATCGACGATCGCTTCTGCGTCGCGTGCGGCGTGTGCGTCGAGATGTGTCCGCAGGACGCCATCGTCCGCAGGGAGGGGGAGTAGAAGATGCAAAGCGTTATCGTAGGCGTCGGAGGACAGG
>CAYVKE010000196.1:0-4276 GCA_964451935.1 uncultured Synergistaceae bacterium
GGGCGCATCGGTCGATCCGGCGCATCGCCCGGCGCCTGGGTTCCGGGTGCGCGCGCCGAGGCGGAACCATACGAACGGAAGTCTAGCACGAAGATTCGACCTAGACTAGAAAGTCGGCGGAAAAGAAGCGGCTCATTTCGCGTGTCGTTCACCCGTGTTGAGAAAAGCGACCTTTGGGCTATAATCGAACCGGAGCAATCACGTTCGTCACGAAGGAGGGAAGCCCATGTCCGGGATGTGCATGTGAGGAAGCATGAGGAGGCGCGGCGCGCCGACCCTTGCGGAACCGCATTCCGGGCGGGATGTCTCCCTGTCGTTCGCTTCGTCCGCTCGTCCGTAAGAGTCTCTTTCGATCACGGCCCCCTGCGGCCGCCTGTCACGTGCGAAAGATCCCCGCAATGTATCCACACAATCCACATCTGTTATCCACAAAAGTGTCAATAACCGTCGCCTGCGGCGAAGTTGTCCACAGGCATTCCGCATGTCCTGCCGAATTTCGAAAGGAGTGTTTTTCATGAAACGATTCGTATCCGTATTGTTCGCTCTCGCGCTTCTCGTCGCGCCGACCTCCGCCCTCGCCGCGGAGTTCGACGGCGCGCTGACGCTCATGGGGTCGTCGACGCTCGGGCCCGTGATCTCGCAGGTCGCCAAGATGCTCGTCGACGAAAAGAAGACGTGGAACGCCGTCGACCCGTCCCTGCCCGCCGTTCCCATCAAGATCGTCGTCGCGGGCAGCGGCTCGGGCGAAGGCATCAAGGCGGTCGTCGAGAACTCGGCGAACTTCGGCCTCATCTCGCGCCCGCTCTCGGAGAAGGAAAAGACGTCCATCGACGGACTGAAGGCGTTCCTTCTCGGAACCGACGCGCTGACGATCTCGGTCAACCCCGCCAACGACATCGTCAAGCTTCGCGACACGCTCTCGACCGAAGAACTCGCGAAGATCTTCGGGGGCGAATACGCGACGTGGAGCGACCTCGACCCGAAGCTGCCGAAGGACCCGATCGTGGCCGTCATACGCGACATCGGCGGCGGCGCGCACAAGGTCTTCCAGGACGCCGTCCTCAAGAACAGGCCCGTCCGCAAGGACGCGATTCAGGCCCCGTCGATGGGCGCGCTCGTGGCAAAGATCATCGAGAACAAAAACGCGATCGGCTACGCGTCCTCCGGAATCTCCGCCCAGAACGAGGGCAAGCTGGTCCCGCTCGCGGTCGACGGCGTCAAGCCCAGGAACGAAAACATCAACAAGGGGCTCTACAAGATCTCCCGCCCTCTGCTCGTCCTCAAGAAGGGCGAACTGACCGCGCCGGAAAAGGCGTTCGTCGACGCGCTGCTGTCGCCCGCGGGAATGAAGATCGTCGCCGACATGGGGTTCGTCCCCGCGAAGTAGTGACCTCCCGCCGGTTTGAATCCGTCGCCGCCGCTTTCGTGACCTGGCTAGCCAGGGGGGCGGCGGCGCTCTTTCTCTTCATCGCGTTCGCGCTGCTGAAGGAAAGCCTTCCCGCGCTGTCGCACGCGTCGCTGTGGGGATTTCTCTCCGGGAGCGACTGGCGGCCTACGCTGCCGGACCCCGTTCTCGGAATCCTGCCGATGATCGCGGGGACGCTCGCCGTCTCGATCGGCGCGATCGTCGCCGCGCTGCCCGTCGGCGTCGGCGCGGCGCTCGCGCTCTGCACGGCCGGGCCGCGAACGCGCGCGGTCGTCCGGCCCGTGATCGACGTCCTCGCCGGAATCCCGTCGGTCGTGTACGGCTTCGTCGGACTTCTCACGATCGTCCGGGGGTTCGAGCGGCTCGGGATGGCCTCGGGGGAGTCGGTGCTCGCGGCGTCGCTCGTCCTCGGCGCGATGATCCTGCCGTTCATCGTCGCCGTCTGCGACGAGGCCATGCGGGACGCGGCCTCGCGATACGGCGCGGCGTCCCTCGCGCTCGGCGTCGGGCGCGACGACATGCTTCTTCGGCTCGTGCTGCCCGCGTCGCGCCGCGCGATTCTCGCGGCCGCCGTTTCGGGGCTGGCGCGCGCTCTCGGCGAGACGATGGCCGTCATGATGGTCGCGGGCAACTCGCCGCTCTTTCCGACGCTCCTCGGCCGCACCGAGACGATTCCGTCGCTGATCGCGCTCGAAATGGGCTGCGCGGAGGTCGGAAGCCTCCACGTCTCCGGCCTCTACGCGGCGGGCTTCGTGCTGACGGTCCTGCTGTTCGCGCTGTCGCTTGCGGCGCATCGCCTCCGGGGGAGGGCCGGACGATGAAACGGGCGCTTCCCGCGGTCGTCCGCGTCGCGTCGCGATTCGCGTGCGGCGTCGCGTTCGGCCTGGTGATCGCGATCGTCGCGCTTCTGGTGTTCGAGAGCCGCGGCGTCGTGTCGGCCGACTTCCTCACGCAGCCGCCTTCGGGCCTTCCGATCGGGCGGGAGGGCGGCGTCGGCCCCGCGGTTCTCGGAAGCCTCCTTCTCGGCGCGACGGCGTGCCTGTTCGGGTCGATCCTCGGACTCTCCGTGGCGATGCGCCTCGTCTTCGGCCGTCCGCCGGCGTTCGAGGCGGCCGTCCTGCGGATGTCCGTCCGGATCACCGCGGGAATCCCGTCGATCGTCCTCGGGCTGTTCGGCGCTGCGTTTCTCGTCTCCGGGCTCCGGATGGGGCTCTCGCTGCTCGCGGCCGGAATCGTCCTCGGAATCATGATCTTCCCGTTCATCGAGGTGCGCGCCGAAGAGGCGTTCCTGCGCGAACGCACGCGGCTCTTCGCGCCGTCGCTCGCGCTCGGCGTGGGGCGATACGCCACGGTCTTCCGGCTCGTCGTTCCCGCCTGCCTGCCGGACCTCGCATCGGCCGCCGCGCAGGCCGCAGGCTTCGCGATGGGAGCGACCGCGCCCGTCATGTTCACCGGGGCCGTCTTCTACTCGTCCGCGCCGATCGGCCCGCTTTCGCCCGTCACGGCGCTGCCGCTGCACCTCTACGTCCTCGTAAGCCAGGGAATCTCGTTCGACCGGGCCGCCGCGACCGCACTCGTTCTCGTCGCGCTCGTCCTGATCCTCAACGCCGCCGCCTTCCTGCTCTCCGGAAGGAAACGGCGCCGGTAGCGCCCGAAAGGAGACGCGTCCCATGCCTTTGCTGGAACTCAGAAACGTCACCGTCCGGTACGGCCGGACGACCGCGCTCTCGAATCTGTCGCTCCGCATCCCCCGCGGCGAAATCACCGCCATCATCGGCCCCTCCGGGTGCGGCAAGACGACGCTTCTCAAGGTCATGAACCGCCTGATCGACGAGGAAGATGATTCGGCCGTCGAGGGCGACCTCCTGCTGAACGGCGCTTCGATCGGGCCCGACAGCGCGCACGCGCTTCGCGAACGCGTCGGGATGGTCTTCCAGACGCCGACGCCCTTCCCCTTCTCGATCCGCAGAAACGTCGCCTACGCGCTCCCGTCGCGCGGCGTTACGGACAGGACGGAACAGAAGCGCATCGTCCGGGAAAAGCTCGCGATGGTGCGCCTCTGGGACGAAGTGGCGCATGACCCCGACCGCTCGGCCCTGCAGCTTTCCGGCGGCCAGCAGCAGCGGCTCTGCATCGCCCGCGCGCTCGCGACCGAACCGGAAGCGCTGCTTCTCGACGAACCCTGCTCGTCGCTCGACGTGGGGAACACCGCGAACATCGAGGACATCCTCAAAAACCTGAAAGGCCGCTACACGTTCGTGATCGTGACGCACAACCTCGCGCAGGCCAGGCGCATCGCCGACCGCGTCGTCGTCCTCATGGACGGAAGCCTCGTCGAAGAGGGCCCGGCCGCGGACGTCTTCGCGGCCCCAACGGACGCGCGAACGGCGGCCTACCTCGGCGGGGCGATCGGGTAGGAACGCGCTTGACAGGGCGCCCGAAATTGAATTACTTTATGTAAAATTCATCGCATTGCGAGCGGGCATCTTCCCGGCGGTCGGCATTCGGCGTGTGCAACGGCTTAAAGTCAGAGTCGGATGGATTCGAGGTGGAGAGTACAATGCAGGATGCAAATCAATATATCAATCCCATATTCGTTGGTCACGGTTCGCCTATGAATGCGATGTTGGATAACGCATATTCAAGATTTCTATCAAGCTACGCACGAAAAATAAGGAAACCGAAGGCTATTGTCGTGATATCGGCGCACTGGCAGACAAAAGGCACATATATAACCGGAAGTCCGAATCCGGATCAAATATATGATTTTTATGGGTTCCCGGAAGAACTTTATAGAGTGAAGTATTCGCCTCAAGGATCAAAAGACATTGCTGAAATGATTGCGCAAGA
>CAYVKE010000197.1:0-4262 GCA_964451935.1 uncultured Synergistaceae bacterium
GGCGCGGGCATGTGCAGTTCTCGCCGCGCTCGCGTGCGCGCATCTTTCCGGCGCGGTGTCTGCTGCGCTCGCGGCCGAGGCGCCGCCGGTCGTTATCGAAAACGTCGGGCAGTTCGACGCGGCGGCGCGCTTCAAGATCCCGGGGAGCGGTTCGACCGTGTGGATCGCGGACGGCGCGATCTGGATCACGGCGCTCGAAGCGCCGCGCAGCATGGATGTATCGAGTCCCCGCGCGGTGCGGGGCAGGGACGCCCCTGAAGCAGGCGAGGCGCGCAAGGGCGTCGCCCTGCGCCTGACGTTCTCCGGGGCGAACGCGGACGCCCGGATCGTCCCCTTCGGACGGCAGGCGACGAAGATCTCGTACTTCCGCGGGGCCGGCGCCGGCGGGGAACACTCGGACGTCCCCGTGTGGAGCGGCGTGCGGTATGAGGAGATCTATCCGGGCGTCGACCTCGAGGTCACGGGAAGCGGCGGGGCGGTCGCGCCAAGGTTCGTCGTGAGGACTTCCGCGGACGTCGCGTCCCTTCTCGGGGCGACGCTTTCGGTCGAAGGCGCGGAGAGCGTCGCGTGCGAGGGCGGGGCGATCCGCTGCCGGACGTCCGTGGGGGACGTCTCCGTTCCGCTCTTCGGCGTCGTGTCGGCGGCGGATGGGGCCGACCTGTCGGGCGGAGCGGCGCCCGAGGCGCGAGGATGCGCCGTCGCGCGTCCGTTCGCGCGGATGTCCGGGGCTGCCGCCGGGAAGGGATCGCTCCCAGGTCTCCTGTACGGGACGTTCCTCGGCGGGATCGGAATGGATATGGCCCAGGCGATCGCGGTCGACGCGCCCGGAAACGCCTACGTGACAGGGTATACGTATTCGGACAGCTTCCCGATCACGCCCGGATCGTTTTCGACCGTGTTTCACGGCAGCAACGACGCGTTTGCGGCAAAGCTCCTCTTCGACGGTTCGCTGCTGCTCTACGCGGCGTATCTCGGCGGCGACAAGGGAGACTACGGCATGGGCATCGCCGTGAATGCGACCGGAGAGGCGTTCGTCACCGGGATGACGGCGTCGCCGAACTTTCCGGTGACGCCGGGCGCGTTCAAAACGACCTATTCGAGCGGAGGCTACACCGACGCATTCGTGGTCCGGATTTCTCCGGGCGGCACGTCGCTTGTCTACGCCACGTACCTCGGGGGCGACGGATTTGTCTATGAGGCGGGGCAGGCCATCGCTGTCGACGCGTCGGGAAACGCGTACGTGACGGGATCGACGCGCGACCCCAATTTCCCGGTGACGTCGGGCGCCTTCCAGCAGCTTCCCGGAAGCGACTGGGACGCCTTCGTGACGAAGGTCGCCCCGGACGGGAGCGCGCTTCTCTACAGCAGCTATCTCGGCGGCCACGGGGACGATACGGGGTACGGGATCGCCGTGGACTCCTCGGGACGGGCGTACGTGACGGGCGTGACCTCGTCGGCGAACTTTCCGGTGACGCCCGGAGCGTTCCAGCCGGTTCTGTCCGGCGGCGGCGACGCGTTCATCGCGAGAATCAGCTCCGCAGGAACCACGCTTCTCGACGGGACCTACCTCGGCGGGAGCAGCGGCGAGTTCGGATACGGCATTTGCGTCGACACGGCCGGAAACGTCTACGTGGCGGGAGATACCCCCTCGACGAATTTTCCGACGACGCCCGGCGCGTTCCGGACGGCCTTCTGCGGCGGCGTGTGGGACGGGTTCGTGACGAAGCTCAACTTCGGAGGCGTCGGGCTCGCCTGGTCGTCGTATCTCGGAGGGAGCGCTATCGACACGATCCACGGAATCGCCATCGACGCCTCCGGAAACGTGTACGTCGCCGGATGGACGACGTCGACGAACTTCCCGGTGACCGCGGGAGCGCCGCAGACCGTGATCGGCGGCGCCGACGACGCGTTCGTCGCGCGGTTCGGACCGGACGGGAGGACGCTGCCCTTCGCGACATATCTCGGCGGGGTCGCGGCGGAAGACGCCAAGGGCATGGGCGTGGACGCGTCGGGGAACGTCTTCGTCACGGGGGACACGCAATCGTCGAACTTCCCGGTCACGGAAGGGGCCTTTCAGACGCATTACGGCGGCGGGCTCATCTTCGACGCGTTCGTCGCGAAGGTTCGGACCGCCGGAGGCGTCACTCCGGCGGCCGGCGGAAGCAGCGGGGGCGGCGGGTGTTCGGCGGCGGGGACGCCGTGGATGGCGCTGCTTTTCGCGACGGCCCTTCTGACGCTTCGGAAGCGCAGACGCTAGAGGGCTTCGGGAACAATCAGGAGCGGGCGGGGGGAGTCTCCCGCCCGCTCCCTCGTTTTCTAGCGGATCAGCCGTTCCGTCGCCTCACCGAGCGCGAGGTAGGAGCGGTATCGTTCGTCGTAGAACGATCGCATCGCGGAGTCGGGTGCGTAGGTCGCGCGGGCGGGGCTCGCCATCAGCTTCTGTGCGTCGCGGACGGTCCCGTGGATTCCGGAGGCGACGGCCGCGCAGACGGCAGCCCCGAGGGCGCACGGCTGCGCCGATTTCACGACGCGGATCGGGACGCCCATGACGTCGCTCTGGACCTGCATGACGAAGGGGTTCCGGTCCGGGATGCCGCCGACCGCGATAACGTCGTCGATTGCGACGCCCTCGTCCAGGAAGAGTTCCATGATGGCCCGGGCGCCGAACGCGGTCCCCTCGACGAGCGAACGGAAGAGACGCGGGACGTCCGTCCCGAGCGAGAGCCCCGCGACGGTCCCCGTGAGGCGCTGATCCGCGAACGGCGTCCGTCGACCGTTGAACCAGTCGAGCGTGATCGGGAGCGATGCGTCGGGGTGCAGGGCGGCGGCCGCGTCGGAAAGCGCCGGAAGGATCTTCTTTTCGAAATCGGCGACGTCGCCGCCGAGATGTACGATGGGCCACAGGAGCAGCTTGCGGAACCAGTCGTAGACGTCGCCGAAGCCCGACTGGCCGGCTTCGAGCCCGACGAGGCCCGGGACGACCGAACCGTCGACCTGGCCGCAGATTCCGGGGATCGTCCGGTCGCCGATCACCGCGGGATCGACGACCATGATGTCGCATGTCGACGTCCCCATGATCCGCAGCAGCGTCCGCTCGCGGATGCCGCTGCCGACCGCGCCCGCATGGGCGTCGATGATTCCGGCCGCGACGGGGATTCCGGGCGCGAGCCCGAAACGCTCCGCCCACTCCGGCGAGAGACCGCCGATCGGGCGGTCGGACGTGACCGTTTCGGCCGCGACAAGGTCGCGGACGCCTGCGAGGAGCGGATCGACCTGTGTCCAGAACGACTCGGGCGGCAGTCCGCCCCAGCCCGCATTCCACGCCCCTTTGTGTCCGGCGGCGCAACGGTTCCGGCGGATGTCCCCGGCCCGTCGGACGCCAGTGAGAAGCGCGGGGATCCAGTCGCTCTGTTCGACCCACGAGAACGCGGCCGCGCGGACCTTCGGCGAGACGCGCAGGATGTGGAGGATCTTCGCCCAGAACCACTCCGACGAGTAGACGCCGCCGACATAGCGCGTGTAGTCGATCGTCGAGCGTCGGGCGGCGTCGTTGATCGCCGCGGCCTCGTCGATGGCCGTGTGGTCCTTCCAAAGGAGGAACATCGCGTCCGGGTCGTCCGCGAATTCCGGGAGCAGCGCGAGGGGCGCCCCGGACGCATCGACGGCGCACGGCGTGGACCCCGTGGCGTCGACGCCGATTCCGGCGACTGCGGCGCGTTCGTCGGGCGTCAGCGGATCGAGGGCCATCCGCACGGCCCGCTCCATCGCTTCGATATAGTCGCGGGGATGCTGGCGGAATCTGTTCGCTGCGGCGTTGCAGAAACACCCCTCCGCCCATCGTTCGAACGCGGCGACGCCGGATGCGGCCTCCCGCCCGTCCGCCGCGCCGACGGCCAGCGCCCGAACCGAATCCGTCCCGAAGTCAATTCCGAGGACATACCGTTCACCATTCATGTCCGATTCTCCCTTCGATCGTTCATGGCGTCATTTCGCGCATTCGTAGTGTATTATATCGAATGAAAAGTAAATGCCCGTTGTTTCGCGGAATACGGAGCGGAAGAACGGACGCCGGGGTTCCGGCGCGAATGGAGGAAACGACATGAGAATGGAATCGGCGCGAACGCAGATCGTTGAGTTCGGAAGGCGCCTCGTGACGGCGCATCTGACGACGGGGACGGGCGGAAACCTGAGCTTTTTCGACCGGAAGGAGGGCCTCGTCGCGATCAAGCCGTCGGGCGTCGACTACTTCGAGATGAAGCCGG
>CAYVKE010000198.1:0-1884 GCA_964451935.1 uncultured Synergistaceae bacterium
CCTTCATTTCGGGGGCGTCATGGCTTCAGCTGAATACATAACACAAAAATACTAGAACGTAGCACGGTATCTGTCAAGGAATGAAATAGCGGCGCGCTTCGTTTTCGGTCCGCTTGACGTCTCAGAACGGGAACGGTAGGATACATCCGAACGCGAAAAGAGTCCGAGGATGTTTGGGAATCCGGTGAGAATCCGGAGCGGCCCCGCCACTGTAACCGGGACGAAACCGCAGTGTCACTGAAGGAGACTTCGGGAAGACGCGGGAGTAGGATGAACGGAAGTCAGGAGACCGATCCCCGGAAGTTTTTCTGGTCAGGTCTGCGCGGGCGGACGCTGTCCCCGGATGGTGTGAGAGGATCGCCTCCTTTCGTGGATTCTGGATTTCGGGCCGCCGCGCAATCGCAGCGGCTTTTTTTGTCGCCTTGCTCGGGGACGGCGCGGGCGGAATCCGGAGAGGGAGGGGATCTTGCCGCATGGAATCGGAAAGGGAAACGCCGGTCCGGGAATACGGAGCGGTTTCGTTTGCGGAATTCGCGCCGACGTCGTACGACGAGTGGCGACGGGAGGCGGAGGCCGCGCTCAAGGGGGCTCCGTTCGAAAAGCGCCTGCTGACGAAGACGTATGAAGCAATCACGCTCGAACCGCTGTACACGGCGGAGCATACGAAGTATCTGACGCACCCGCGGACGCATCCCGGGTCTCCCGATTTCCTACGGGGGACGGAACCGGCGGGATACCTCGCCGCGCCGTGGAACATAGCGCAGACTTGCGACGCTCGCCTTCCATGGCAGGCGAACGAGCAGCTCCGGCAGGAACTCGCGAGGGGAAGCGACGCGATCCATGTCGCGCTCGACGGCGCGACGCTCCGATGCCGGGATGAGTCCGGGCCGGGCGAGGAATCGTGCCGCGGCGTTTCGCTCGCGACGCTTCGGGATATCGACGAGATGTTCCGCGACATCGACCTCGGGACCACTCCGCTCCATATCTTCGCGGGCGCGTCGTCCGCGCCGCTGCTCGGGGCGCTCGTCGCACGGACCCGGGCGCAGGGCGCCCTCAGGTCGGTTGCGGAGTTTGACGGATGCGTCGGGGCCGATCCGCTCGGCGTTCTCGCGCGCGAAGGAGTGCTCGACTGTCCGCTCGGACAGCTCTACGACGAGATGGCGCTGACGATCCAGTGGTCGCGGATGAATATGCCCCGAATGCGGACGATTCTCGTCCGGGGCGACGTCTATCACGACGGCGGGGCGAACGCGGTTCAGGAGATCGCGTGCGCGATGGCGACCGCCGTCGCCTATCTCGACGCGATGCGCCTTCGCGGGCTCGACGCCGACTCGGTCGCCTCGCAGATGCGCTTCTCTTTTTCGCTCGGCGCGAACTTTTTCATGGAGATCGCGAAGCTCCGGGCCGTCCGGATGGTGTGGTCGCAGATCGCGGAGGCGTTCGGCTGCGGAGAGGGCGCCCGGAAGATCGATATCTTCGCGACGACGTCCGCCTTCACGAAGACCGTGTACGACCCCTACGTCAATATCCTGCGGAACGCGACCGAGGCCTTTTCCGGCGTGGTCGGCGGCGTCGGCGGCATGAACGTCAGGGGGTTCGACGACGCGGTGCGTTCCGGAGACGAGCAGTCGCGGCGGATTTCGCGCAACATTCAGATCCTGCTTCGCAACGAATTCGAGCTGCTCCAGCCCGTCGATCCCGCGGGCGGATCCTGGTACGTCGAATCGTTGACGGAGAAGATCGCGGAGCTTGTGTGGGCTGCGTTTCAGAAGATCGAGGAGGCCGGCGGCATGCAGGAATCCCTCCGCATCGGCGCGGTTCAGTCCGAAATAGAGTCCGTGCTGCAGGCGCGCTTCAAGAACCTGTCGACGCGTTCCGACCGGG
>CAYVKE010000198.1:1894-4207 GCA_964451935.1 uncultured Synergistaceae bacterium
GGGCCGTGGGAAGCAACATGTACGCCAACACGACCGAACGGCCGCTCGTCGTACCCAACCGGGACGAAAACGCGATGCGGGAGATCCGGCGGCTTGCGGTCGCGGAGTATCGCGAAACGGTCGACGACGCGTTCCGGCGCGAACAGCTCGAGCGGATCCCCGATTCGATCGGAGGGGCGGAGGGAGCGTTCCTGAACGTCCTGGTCGACGCGTTCCTCGCGGGTGCGACTCTTGGCGACGTTCGCCGGGTGCTCGACGACGGCTTTGGCGGCGACGAGCGCGTGACGCCGATCCGATCGCACCGGTGGACCGAGCGTTTTGAGGAGCTGCGCCGCGCGACGGAGGAATTCGTCGCGCGCACGGGCGAGAATGTCACGGTCTTTCTCGCGAACATGGGACCCGTCGCGCAGCACAAGGCCCGGGCGGATTTCAGCACGGGCTTCATGGAGGTCGCGGCCTTCCGCGTTCTCAAAAACGACGGGTTCGCAACCGCGGAAGCCGCCGCCCGCGCGGCCTGCGACTCGGGGGCGGACGTCGTCGTGATCTGTTCGACGGACGATACGTACCCGGAACTCGTTCCGCCGCTTGCGCGCGCGATCCGCGCGGAGCGTCCGGGCGTCCGGATCCTTCTTGCGGGGGCTCCCGCGCCCGAATGCAAGGACGCCTATATCGAAGCGGGCGTGGACGATTTCATCCACGTCCGGGCCGATTGCCTGCGGATTCTCCGCGATATCCGGACGATGAGGGGGATGGCCTGATGAGCGCGAAACCGGACTTTACGAAGATTCCTTTCCGCTCCTCCGCGCCGGATGCGTCCCGCGGGGACGCGTCGTGGAAGGAAGCGGTCGAACGTTCGACCGGCCTGCCGTTCGGCTCGCTGTATTCCCGGACGATGGAGCAGATCGACGTCGCCCCGCTCTACACGGAAGACGACTATGCACGCGTGACGCACCTCGGATACATGGCCGGGGTGCCTCCGTTCCTGCGCGGCCCCTATCCGACGATGTACGTCACGCGTCCGTGGACCGTCCGCCAGTATGCGGGCTTTTCGACCGCCGAAGAGAGCAATGCGTTCTACCGCCGGAACCTCGCCGCCGGGCAGAAGGGGCTCTCGATCGCGTTCGACCTCGCGACGCACCGGGGGTACGACTCCGACCACCCGAGGGTCGTCGGCGACGTCGGCAAGGCGGGAGTCGCCGTGGATTCGATCCTCGACATGGAAATCCTGTTTTCGGGGATCCCGCTCGGGCAGATGTCGGTCTCTATGACGATGAACGGCGCCGTCCTGCCGATCATGGCCTTCTACATCCTCGCGGCCGAGGAGCAGGGCGTCGACAAGTCCGTCCTGACCGGCACGATCCAGAACGACATCCTCAAGGAATTCATGGTGCGCAATACCTACATCTACCCGCCCGCCGCATCCATGCGCATCATCGGCGACATCTTCGCGTACACGTCGAAGCACATGCCGAAGTTCAACAGCATCAGCATTTCGGGCTACCACATGCAGGAGGCCGGGGCGACCGCGGATATCGAACTCGGCTACACGCTCGCCGACGGGCTCGAATACATCCGAACGGGCAGGAACGCCGGACTCGGCGTCGACGACTTCGCGCCGCGCCTCTCGTTCTTCTGGGCGATCGGCAAGAACTACTTCATGGAAGTCGCCAAGATGCGCGCCGCGCGGATGCTCTGGGCGAAGATCGTCAAACAGTTCGAGCCGAAGAAGGCCAAGTCGATGGCGCTCCGCACGCACTGTCAGACCTCGGGATGGAGCCTGACCGCGCAGGACCCGTTCAACAACGTGACGCGGACGTGCATCGAGGCGATGGCCGCCGCCCTCGGGCATACGCAGTCGCTTCACACGAACGCGCTCGACGAGGCGATCGCGCTTCCAACGGACTTCTCGGCGCGCATCGCGCGGAACACGCAGCTCTACATCCAGGACGAGACGAGCGTCTGCAAGGTCATCGATCCGTGGGGCGGATCGTACTACGTCGAGTCCCTCACGGACGAACTCATCCGGCGCGCGTGGGCGCACATTCAGGAGGTCGAGGCGCTCGGCGGGATGTCCAGGGCGATCGACACGGGGCTGCCGAAGATGCGGATCGAGGAGGCGTCGGCGCGGCGGCAGGCGCACATCGACTCCGGGCGCGAAAAGATTGTAGGCGTCAACGCCTGGCGCCTGGAGCGGGAGGATCCGATCGACATCCTGGAAGTCGACAACACGGCCGTCCGGCAGGCGCAGATCGAGCGGCTCGAAAAACCTCGCGCGAACCGGGACAGCGACAGGGTGCGCTCGCGCCTCGACGC
>CAYVKE010000199.1:0-4195 GCA_964451935.1 uncultured Synergistaceae bacterium
TGTAGGGCCGTTCCGTCACGAGCGCGTCGTAGACGTCCGCTATCGCCGTAACCCTGGCGATGAAGGGGATGTCTTCCCCCTTCAGCCCGTTCGGGTAGCCCGAACCGTCCCACTTCTCATGGTGGCATTCCGTGATCTGCCGCGCGTAGGTGACGAAGGACACTTCCCCCAGAATCCTCGTCGCGCTCTGAAGCACCTTGCTTCCGATCACGGTGTGCTTCTTGACGACGTCGAACTCGGCGGGCGTCAGCTTTCCGGGCTTCAGAAGGATCATGTCGGGGACGCCGACCTTCCCGATGTCGTGCAGCGCGGCCGCCTGCCACAGGAGCGGAACGTGCTCGGGCGGGTAGAGCGCGCTCCCTCCGGAGCGCTCGAGAAGCAGACGGACGTATTCCTTCGTCCGGATGACGTGCTCCCCCGTCCCGTGGTCGCGGTACTCCGCGAGGATCGCCATGCTGGCGATAATCGCCTCCTGGTGGCGCTCCAGCTCTTCGGCCTTGCCCGCGAGCAGCAGCTCGAAACGCTTGCGTTCGGAAATGTCGCGGATGCTCTCGATCGCGCCGGTGATCCGCCCCGTCCCGTCGCGCAGCGGCGAGGCCTTCATGAATATCCAGCCCCCTTCACCTTCGTGCAGGGCAGGGCAGAACGCCTCGGCTTCGAAAACATTTCCCTTCCGGACGACGGCGGCGTACCGCGCGGCCGTTTCCGGCGCGTACTCGAAAACCAGGTCCATGAGCTGCGGCCTCTTCTCGCCGTAGAACGGAAGCGTGTAGGCGTAGTCGCCTTCGCCGATCATCTCGGAGGCCGGAATGCCCGTCATCTCTTCGATCGCCCTGTTCCAGATGATCAGCTTCTTCTCCAGGTCGACGGCCAGCGTCGCGTCGGGAAGGAAGTCGATGATGTCCGAAAGCCGCCGTCTCGCCTCGGACGCTTCCGTTTCCGCCTGTTTGCGCTGGGTGACGTCCCGGATGATGATGATGAAAAAGGTGCGTCCGCCCTGTTCGATTCTCGTTCCCGTGGATTCGACCGTAATCTCGCGCCCGTCCGGATGGAAGCACCGGTGCTCGCGGAGCGGAATCCGGAGGCCGTCCGCCAGGTTGCCGTCGATCCGGCGCCGGCTCTCCTCCCGGTCGTCCGGATGGACGAAATCGAGGTAAGGACGCCCTTCAATCGCTTCCGGGGAAACCCCGAGCATCCCCGCCAGCGCGGGATTCGCGTAGACGACGATCCCGCCGGCATCCTGCAGCATGATGCCGAGCGGCGAGTTTTCGACGATCGCGGAGTACCGGGCCTCGCTTTCGCGCAGCCGATCCTCCATGCGCTTCTTTTCGATGTACACGCTGAGCTGGTCCGCCACGACCTGGAGGACTTCCATGCTCCCGTCGTCGTACGCGGCCGGATCGTCGTAGCTCTGGACGATGATGGCTCCGAACACTTTCTCCCTGTTCTGCAGCGGAACGCCGAGCCACGCTTCGGCGCGCGCTCCGACGAGGTCGATCGCGCCTTGGTCCGCCAGCCAGCGGATCTCTTCTTTTGAGAAGCGCATCGCATGCCTGTTTCGGATGACCATTCCCGTCAGCGATTTTTCGCCGGACCAGCGCGTGACCAGCTCCTTCTCGTCGCTGCTCAGGGATTTCTGCGTGAACAGCATTTTCGTCGAATCGTCGTACTCCGCGATGAGGAAGTTTCGGGCGTCCATCAGTTCGCCGAGTTCTCTCCGAACCACCTTCACGACCCCGGCGAGCGTTGCGGACGTCGCCATCGCGTCCGCTATCGCGCGCTGCACCCTCCGGACGGTGATGTCCTGGAAGACGCTCATGACGAACGTGCGTCCGCCCTGTTCGATCCGCGTTCCCGTGGATTCGACGATGACCTCGCCGCCGTCCGGGCGGATGAAACGATGTTCGCGAAGCGGAACGCGCCTGCCGTCGGCCAGATTGCTGCTGATGCGGCGCATGCTCTCGGCCCGGTCTTCGGGGTGGACGAAATCGAGGTAGCACCGCCCCTCCAGCTCCTCCGGAAGAGCGCCGAGGATTCGCCCGAACGCCGTATTCGCGAAGGCTATGGTTCCCCGGGCGTCCTGCAGCAGGATGCCGAGCGGCGAGTTTTCAACAATGGCGGAGTACCGGGCTTCGCTTTCGCGCAGCTTTTCCTCCGCCGTTCTGCGTTCCGTGATATCCGTATCCGTCCCGCGGTAGCCGTACAGGTTTCCCTCGCCGTCAAGCAGCGGGACGGCGCTCGTCGAGAACCACAGGACCGCCCCGTCTTTCGCCCGCATCGGGTTCTGCACGCTCCGGAAAGGTTCTTTCCGGGAGAAGGCCCCGAAGGCCGTCTCCCGGAATTCGTCCCTCCCGTCATCGGGGTGCAGATCGTAGAAACGGACCGCGCCGACGAGTTCTTCCGGGCGATATCCGAGGATCGATTCCACGGCGTCGCTCACAAAGGTGTAGATTCCGCTCGTATCGACCTGCCAGAGGAAGGTCCGGCTCAAGACAGCGATCCGGTTCAAAACATCGTCAGGCTCCCGATACATTCCCGGACCGCCCCCACGTTCCTCCATGCAGTTTTCCGTCATGGAATACTCCACACCCCTCTCCGATGCCCGCGCGACGCTACACTCCGTACGGTCCAACTTGTTTCATTATATCCATCCGAGCTGTACTTTGTCTTGTTTTCCGATCAAATCCGACCGTCGCGTTCACCGTACGGGCCCGATCCGTCTATTTTCCGAAAATTTCTAGTTTTTCGGCGCGAGCCCTTTCGGCGACGCATCGTCGACGGTGAACCGGGCGACCAGGTTCTGCAAGGTCTCGGCGGTGGAGGCCATCTCCTGCGCTTCCGTCGCGATCGATTCCGCAGCCTTCGTCGTCTCCCTCGACGCCGCCTGGATCGAACCGACCGATTCCACGACATGCCCCGTCGATTCCGTCACGCTCTGGATCGCCGACGTCATCTCCCCGCTCGACGCCGCCTGTTCCTCCGATACGGCCGCGATGTTCTGAACCGCCTCCGCCATCTTCGCGATCTCGCTGACCGCGTTCTGGAGCTTCGTCTGCGTGGCCGAGGCTTTCTTCATCGTTTCTTCCAGAATCTTCCCCGTGGCCTCCGTCGCCGTGATCGAGTCGGCGGAGTGCCGCTGAAGCCCGTCGATGAGCTTGTTGACCTCCTGCGCCGCCCGCGCCGATTCCTCGGCCAGCTTCCGGACCTCTTCCGCCACGACAGCGAATCCTCGTCCGGCCTCTCCGGCGCGCGCCGCCTCGATCGCGGCGTTCAAGGCCAGAAGGTTCGTCTGGTCCGCGATCGACGTGATCGTGGCCACGAAGCCCGAGATGTCCTCGACCGACTTGGCCAGATTCTTGATCCGATCGATGCTCGTCTTCGATTCGCCTTCGGCGTTGCGGATGTTCCCGATGACGACATCGACCTCTTCGACGGAGCTTCCCGCAGCCTCGGAGGCCTTCGCGGCTCCTTCGGCGCCGTCGCCGGCGGCCTTCGCGGCCGACTGCGCGCCCGATGCGATCTCCTCGATGGAGGCGTTCGTCTCCTGGAGCGCGGAGGAACTCTGCTCCATCATGCCCTGGACCTTTTCGATCGATCCGGAGACCTCTTCCATCGAGGATAATGTCTCCTCGGAGAGCGACGCGAGCGTCTCCGCGCGCCTGGCCGTATCTTCCGATTCCTTCCGGATCGACGTCATGACCTCCCGCAGGGACGCGACCATGGCGTTGAGGATGCGCGAGATGTCGGCGATTTCATCCCTGCCGGAATCCGTGTATCGGACCGTCAGGTCCCCGGCCCCGAGCTTCGCGGTGACCGCCTTCATCGACCCGATGGACGTCGTGAGCCCCCGGATGATCACGAAGATGATCCCTCCGGTCACGAGGAGCGCCAGCGCCGCGATGATCAGCAGGATCGTGGTCAGGGCGCCGACCATCGCGCTCACCTCGGACATCGGGAAGAGGATTCCGAGCGAGAGCCCCCGTTTCGTCGGGGTGAAGAACATCTGCTTCTCCTCGCCCTGATAGGAATACGCCTGGAAGCCGGTCTCTCCGGCAGTCATCCGTTTCCCGACGTTCCGGAGCCCCTCGGGGAATTTCTCGTCGGTCGTCAGGTTCGCCTTCAATATATCTTCCTTGCGGTGTCCGGACATCACGACGCCGCTCTTGAGAATCATAAGGCCGTTTCCCTTTCCGAA
>CAYVKE010000200.1:0-4175 GCA_964451935.1 uncultured Synergistaceae bacterium
CGGGGAAGTGTAATTGTCGTTCAAGGGGAAGTGTAATTGTCGTTAGCCAGGTGGTCGCACGCCGACAGGTTCGTTCCGTCTTGCGTCTTTTATTCCCCTCTGTGCAACGGATAGAAAAAACACAATCCTGAAAGGAGATTCTCGACTGATGAAAAAGTTCGGAGTTCTGCTCGTCGCCGTTATGGCGCTCGCGCTTCTCGCCGTTCCCGCAACCGCGGCAGGAAACTTCGTCACCATCGTCACAGGAAGCACCGGCGGCACCTACTACCCCGTCGGAACGATCCTGGCCAATCACTTCAACACCGTTCTTCCCAAGACGGGAATCAAGTGGTCCGCGCAGAGTTCCGGCGGCACCGCGGAGAACCTCGAAATGATGAAGAAGGGCGAGGCCGAGATGGCCATCGCCATGGCCAACCTCACCGGGTTCGCCTACACGGGAACCGTCCGCTACGAGGGCAAGAAGATCGAGAACCTGCGCTACGTCATGGGGCTGTGGCCCGATGTCACGCAGTTCGTCATCCGCAAGGAAGCGAACATCAAGACATGGGCGGACCTGAAGGGCAAGAAGATCGCCGTCGGCCCCGCGGCCTCGGGCACCGAATTTTCAAGCCGCGTGCTCCTGAAGGCGCTCGCCGGCCTCACGTTCGACGACATCGTCCCGGAGCGCGTCGGCTATAACGAGGCGTCCCAAGCCCTCCAGAACGGCATGATCGACGCGTTCAACGCCGAGGCCGGAGTCCCGGTCGGCGCGGTCGCGGAACTCTACGCCGGACGCACCGAGGCCGGAATGCTCGAGTTCTCCGACGAGGACATGGCGAAGCTCAAGACCGACGCCCCGTTCTATTACAGGGTCGTCATCCCCGCCGGAACCTACCCGAAGCAGGACAAAGACCTGAAGGTCGCAGGCATCAAGTCGGCGCTCCTCGTCGGACAGGATGTCCCCGAGGATGTCGTCTACCAGATGCTCACGGTCATCTACGCGGACAAGGAAGCCATGAAGAAGGAGCACGCGGCGTTCACGAAGATCGATTTCGATCATCCGGCCGACGGCCTCTTCGGCGCTCCGCTGCATCCGGGCGCAGTGAAGTTCTTCAAGGAAAAAGGGCTCCCGGTCCCCGATTCCCTGATCGCGAAATAACTCCCGTAGGGATCGGAACGACGTACGGAAAGGGGCGGCCTCCGAACGGGCCGCCCCCATTTGATTCGAGCGGAGGAATTTCCACAATGGCGTTAAAGTCCCTTTTAAAGGCAATATCCCCATTCGAGCAGATCCCGACGAGATCGCTGGCCGGAAGCATCGGTCTCTTCGCGCTGCTTCTGACCGTGACGACGTCGCTCGTCCACTGCTGGATGAATACGCTCGGCGTGATGATGACAATCAAGATGAACGCGATCCACCTCGGCACGCTGATGGCCGTCACGTTCCTGTTCTACCCCGCGTTCCCCGGCTCCCCGAGAGAGCGCCCATCGATCCCTGACTGGATCCTCGCGGGGCTCTCCCTGTTCGGCATGGCCTATCTCATCCTCGTCTACAACCGCCTTCTCGACTCCAATATGGAGCCGCTGTTCATGGATCTGGCCGTCTCGGTCATGACCATGGCCGTTCTCACGGAGGCGAGCCGCCGTTCGATCGGGCTCCCGCTCACGATCCTGAGCGTCCTGTTCCTGGCCTATACGCGGCTCGGCCCCTATTGCCCCGGGCTCTTCGCGCACCGCGGCTTCAACTGGGAGCGGATCATCGTCCGCATGGCGCTGACCGACGAAGGGATCTACGGCACCACGCTGACCGTTTCGGCGTCCTATGTCTTCATGTTCATCCTGTTCGGTTCGTTCCTGGCCGCAACGAAGACGAGCGAGTTCTTCAACGACTTCGCGATGGCGCTCGCGGGACGATACCGCGGCGGCCCGGCGAAGGTCTCCGTCGTGGCCTCCGGCCTGATGGGGACGATCTCCGGAAGCGCGCAGGCGAACGTGGCCACGACCGGAGCGTTTACGATCCCGCTCATGAAGAAAATCGGCTACACGGACTATTTCGCTGGGGCCGTAGAAGCCGCGGCCAGCACGGGCGGAATCTTCATGCCGCCGATCATGGGCGCTTCGGCGTTCATCATGAGTTCGTTCCTCGGAATCCCCTACACGACGATCATGCTCGCCGGCTTCGCTCCCGCCTTCCTGTACTACATCGGAATCATGTTCATGGTGGACCTTCGCGCCAAGAAGGTGGGCATGAAGGGGCTTCCGAAGTCGGAACTCCCCTCGCTCCGTGCGACGATGAAGGACAAGGGACACATGCTCTTCCCGCTGGCCTTCATCATGTACATGCTCGTTGCAGGGTACACGCCGCTCTACTCGGCGATGATGGGGCTCCTGGCGATCATCGTCGTCTCGTCGATCAAGAAATCCACCCGGATGAATTTCAAGGCGTTCATCAACGCGCTCGACGACGGGGCGAAGAGTTCGGCCCCGGTCGCCGTCTCGTGCGCCATCGTCGGCTTCATCGTCGGCGCGGTCGGTATGACGGGACTCGGCCAGGTCATCGCGATGAACATCATGCAGTTCTCGGGCGGGCATCTCTGGATCGCGTCGATCCTCTGCATGGTCGCGTCGCTCGTCCTCGGCATGGGGCTCCCCTCGACGGCGTGTTACATCGTCACGGCGACCATCGCGGCGCCCGCGATGCAGACGATGGGCGTCCCGCCGCTCGCGGCGCACTTCTTCGCGTTCTACTTCGGCACGATGTCCGGCGTCGTCCCTCCGGTGGCGCTGACGAGCTTCACGGCGGCGGGGCTCGCAGGAGCCAAGCCGACGAAGGTCGCGCTGGTCGGACTCGCGCTCGCGTCCTCCGGGCTCATCCTGCCCTTCCTCTTCGTCTACAACCCGGTGCTGCTCCTGATCGACTTCAGCTGGCCCCTGTTCCTGCTGGATTTTTCCATCGCGGCGATCGGGATCTTCGCGCTCTCGGTTTCCTTCATGGGCATCTGGCGAAGCGCCATTCCGATGTGGGAGCGGGTTCTCTTCTTCGCCGCCGGCGTGGCGCTCGTGAACCCGGTCCGGGATTTCCGGTTCGCCGCCATCGCCGCCTTCTGCGCGCTTACGGCGCTGCATTTCGCGCTGTCCCGACGACGGTCGTCCCGGGGCTGACGAACACGCGCCGCTCCAACGACGAACGCCCCGGCCGAAGGCGGCCGGGGCGTTCGTCATCTTCGCGCATCGTTACGGGCGCAGCGCGGCCGCGAGATCCCTCACGAGAGGGCTGAGGCGGAGGCAGTCCCGGCGGACGACGGAGTCGATCATCTTCACGCCGTCGTCTGTTTCGAGGCGCATCGCCCCGAAAAAGAGCCCCGTCGTCCACGTCACGCTCCGCACGCGGCAAAGACGCAGTTCGTTCTTCCTGGGGGTCAGCGCCCCCTGTTTCAGAAAGAGAAGCCGCCTGTCGGTGACGAACAGGATCCACGTGTATTCGGCGAAGAGGCACCCCGTCATGCCGTGAAGCCGCTCGCCCTCTTCGAGGACGCCGGAAAGCAGGGCGGGTTCGTTGCGCCGCCGCCATTTCGGGTATTCGGGAACAAGAGCGAGCTGTTGACGCACCCATTCGTCGTCGACGGGCATCGTATGCGCCTCCGTTGTTCGGACTCGGATCGTCCGCCCATCATACACGACCGCGACGAAAAAGTCCGGCTCCGACGATCCGGAGGTCTGCGCGCGGAAACGGCGCCCCTTTCAGGACTTTTTCTCGGACGCCATCACCGAACGGTATGCGAAGCAGAGTCCCTCGAAATCCCGCTCAATATCCACGGAATCGCACGTTCCCCCGGCTGCCGTCTTTTCCTGTTCCTTCGTCTCCATCGTCGTCACCTCCTTTGCCGATCCGCTACGCTACTCGCCGCTACGCGACTCGCCGCTACGCGACTCGCCGGACGCGGTTCGTTTTGCCGTCGCTCCGGCCGAGCGCCCCGGGCTCCACGACGCGAAGTTCCACGCGAATGCCAAGGACATCCCGGAGCGCCGCCGCCGATTCGCGGGCCAGCGCGCCGTACGCCGCGACCGGGATGTCCTGCTCCGCCTCGCAGAGCAGCGAGAGTTCCTTGAGCCCCTCCCGCTCGCTCACATCGATCCGGTATTGCAGCGAAAGTCCCGGAACGCGCGGCAGCACCGATTCGATCTGGGACGGAAAG
>CAYVKE010000201.1:0-4138 GCA_964451935.1 uncultured Synergistaceae bacterium
CGGATCGCGACCGGTTTTCCGTCGATCCGCACGTCGCCGCGCGCCGCCCCCGGCAGCCCGCCGAAAAGCCCGGTCACGAGCTCCGTCCGGCCCGCGCCCATGAGCCCCGCGATTCCGAGAATCTCTCCCTTTCGCGCGTCGAACGAGACGCCGGAGACTTTCTTCACGTTCCGGAGCAACGGGTGGTCCACCTCGAAGTTGCGCACCTCGAGCGTGACCTCGCCGGGCGCGAAGGGCTCCTTCGGGTACTTCTCCCGGATGTCCCGGTTGACCATTCGCGCGATGATCCGGTCGAGGCTGACGGAGGACAGCGCTTCCGCGTCCCCGACGGCCTTCCCGTCACGAAGCACCTGGACGCGGTCGCCGATCCGCTCGAATTCGTCGAGCTTGTGCGAGATGTAGATCATGCAGACGCCCTGTTCGCGAAGGGCGCGCAGGATGCGGAAGAGGTCGTCCGTCTCGCGGTCGGTCAGCGCGCTCGTGGGTTCATCGAGCACGAGGATCGACGCGTCGAGCGACAGCGCCTTCGCGATCTCGACCATCTGCTGCTTGCCGACCGGAAGCGTCCGGACGAGATCCCGCGTCCCGATTCCTCCGATCCTGAGCCGTTCGAGGATCTTCGCGGCTTCCATGTGAACGCGGTCCCAGTCGATGATCCCGAAAGCGCGCGTGAAATAGCGGTCGAGGAAGATGTTCTCGCCGACGGACATGTCCTGGATCAGGTTGAGTTCCTGATGGATGATCGCGACGCCTGCCTCCTCCGCGTCGTGCGTCGACGCGAAGCGGCGTTCTTCGCCCCGGATCAGGATGCGGCCGGAAAAGCTCGACGCGGGCCATACGCCGCTCAGGACCTTCATCAGCGTCGACTTGCCGGCGCCGTTTTCGCCGGCGAGGATGAGGACCTCCCCCTCCCGGGCTTCCAGCGTCACATCGTCGAGCGCCCGGACGCCGGGAAAGTCCCTCGTGATATGTTCCATACGGAGCACAACGTCTCCCATGTCCGTCCCTCCTCCGCGACATGCGGGGGGCCGCCCGGCGGGGCCCCCCGCGCCGCGCTATTTGCCGTACACCTGCTCCTTCGTGTAGAAGCCCTCGGCGATGATCGTCGAATCGAGATTCCCCTTCGTGATCGGGACCACTTCCGTCACGATCGTGGGAACGTCGACCGATCCGTTGTTGATCGTCTTGTCCGGCTTCACGATGTCCGTGACCTTCTTGTCCGGATTTTTCGCGAGCAGGACGGCCGTCTCCGCGGCCTTCTCCGCGAGCGGACGGATCTTCTTCCAGATCTCGACGGCCTGTTTGCCCTGCGCGACGTACTGGATGTTCACGAGGTCGGCGTCCGATCCCGCCACGAAGACCTTCGTCGCGTCGTCGAGCCCCTGTTCCTTCAGCGCGGCGACGACGCCCCGCGCCATCCCGCTGTTGTTGCAGATGAACGCATCCACGGAGTTCTTCGTCTTCGTGAGGACATTCTGCGCGGTCGCCATCGCCCTGTCCGGCGCCCATCCCTCGTGGAACTGCTGCGTCACGAGTTCGAGCCCCGGGTTCGCCTTGATGATCTCGAGCGCGCCCGAGGACATCGCGATCGCGTTCGAGTCGCCCGGCTGCCCCATTATCAGGGCGACTTTGCCCTCGACCTTTCCCTTTTTCGCCCGGATCCATTCGAGCATGGCCTCGCCCTGGAGCTTGCCGACGGCCCACGAGTCCTGCATGACCATGAGATCGAGCGGGCCGTTCACGAGCATGGAGTCGTAGCCGACGACCCGGACGCCCTCGCGGTTCGCCATCTTCACCATTGCCCCGGCCGTTCCCGTGTTCACGGGCTGCAGGACGATGACCTTCGCGCCCCTCGAAAGCATGTTCTCGAACTTTGCGAGCTGGTCCTGTTCGTTGTTGTTGCAGGAATCGAAGATCGTCTCGGCCCCGAGTTCCTTCGCCTTCGCGATGAAATCGGCCTTATCCTTCTGATACCGCTCCTCCTGCATGGTCTTGAGGATGAATCCCACCTTCAGGTCTCCCGCGCCGAATGCGGGCGAAAACAGACACGCGACAAGCAACGACGCAACCAGAACCATCACGATGCGCTTCACGACACCCTCTCCCTTCCCAGTCCGGACGCCTTTCCCGAAACCCCCGATATCCGCTTCACCGCAATCGCGTCCGGGGGTTTATTTCCCCCACGCGCGAGATGTTTTTATTATAAAACGAATTGTCAGGAAATGTCGCGGCGAAAAGCCGCATGTCGGTATTCCCCCATCCCGCCCGCTTCGGTATAAAATACTCCCGGACGGATACGAGAAAGCAGGTGACCGCATTTGAACAGCGCCAACGAAGCGTGTTTCGTCTTCCGGGGGAACGACGTCCTTCTGCCCTCCCTCCCGGAAGCCCCTGTTTCCGGGGAAACCATCCGGCGGACATTTCCGGACATCGTTCGCGAGGGGTGCTTCACGAGGGGACGCGACTCCTGCCGATGGTTCGAGGTCGCTCCCGAGACGCCAGCGCCGGAGGGGACGACTTTTTCCACCCTGCGCGGAACCTGGGGAACCCTCGGCGACGAGTGGTTCGTCCGTGCGGGGCGCGCGTACCAGCTCATGGAATGGGAACGGACGACGCGCTATTGCAGCCGCTGCGGCGCGACGACGGGAAATCACGCGACCGACCGCGCGAAGCAATGCCCCTCGTGCGGCTTCGTGAGCTACCCGATCATCAATCCGGTCGTCATCGTGGCGATCATGAAGGGCGACACGATTCT
Organism: uncultured Synergistaceae bacterium; assembly: GCA_964451935.1. GTDB lineage: Bacteria > Synergistota > Synergistia > Synergistales > Aminobacteriaceae > CALFXN01. The sequence continues at coordinate 2,756 of CAYVKE010000201.1, forward strand.
GCTCGCCCGCAACGCAGGCTTCCCGACAGGACGGCACAGCGTCATCGCGGGGTTCGTCGAAGCCGGCGAGACGCTCGAGGAAACCGTCGTCCGCGAGATCCGCGAAGAGGTCTCCATTGAAGTCAGGGACGTCGCGTACGTCGCAAGCCAGCCGTGGCCCTTTCCGCACTCGCTGATGATCGGCTTCCGGGCGACGTGGGCGTCGGGAGAGATCCGTCCCGACGGACAGGAGATCGTCGAAGCGGGCTGGTACGGCCCGGAGTCGCACCCCGACATTCCCCCGCACGGGAGCATTTCGCGCCGTCTGATCGACGCCGCGTTCGCGGATATTCTGGGGCGGACCGGCAGGAACATATAGGCATAGGGGGTATTTTCTGCTATACTGTTCCCGTGAATCGCGACACAATCTTGTGGAGGTGACAGGTATGGAACGAACAGGAGTCGTAACATTCCGCGGAAATCCCCTGACGCTGGTCGGCCCGGCGCTCAAGGCTGGGGACAAGGCGCCGGATTTCGTCCTTCTCGACCAGGGGCTCGCTCCGAAGACGCTCGCGGACTTCGCCGGGAAGTTCAAGGTCATCTCGGTGACCCCGTCCCTCGATACGCCGGTCTGCGACCTCCAGATCCACTGGTTCAACGAGGACGCGGCCAAACAGCCGAAAGACGTGGCCGTCCTCAACGTGAGCATGGATCTTCCCTTCGCGATCAAGCGCTTCTGCGCGACCGCGGGGATCGACAGGGCCATGGCGCTCTCCGATCACCGGGAGGCGTCGTTCGGAACGGCGTACGGCGTTCTCATGAAGGAGCTTCGTCTTCTCGCGCGGTCGGTGTTCATCATCGACCCGGAGAACGTCGTCCGGTACGTCCAGATCGTTCCGGAAATGACGGAGGAGCCCGACTACGAAGCGGCGCTCAAGGCCCTTGAAGCGCTGATGTAACGGGAAGGCGCGACAGAAAGGCCCGCATCGGGAGCCGGAAATGAACGGAGGGGAGCCTGAGCGGCTCCCCTCCGTCGTTTTTACGCCTTCGTTGTTATGACGCCTTCGTTTCGACCTGTCGCGCAAGGATGTACATTGCGCCGCTTCCCGACGAGGAACGCATCTCCCCGTCGACGACGATCGGATCTCCTTCGTTCGCCCCGACGATCAGGTCCTTGATCTCCTGTTCGTAGGCCCGGACCAGAAGGAAATCCTTCCGGACCGTTCCGTCCCCTTCGGATGTATCCTGCCGGACCGTGAAGGCCCTGTATGCGCCGTAACGGGTCCGGCCCTCGTCATCGCGAACCTTGTGCAACGTTCCGGAAATATGAACCTGATTCTCCAACTTCATGTACGGTCACTCCTTATTCGAGACACAAAAAGCGACCGACGCCACAACATCCCG
>CAYVKE010000202.1:0-1474 GCA_964451935.1 uncultured Synergistaceae bacterium
CGGGCGTCGCCAACCTCGCGGGAATCTTCACGGACCGCTACACGCGCAGGGCGCTCGGCAACAGCCTGCTGCTCGCGTCCTCCGTGGGTCTGTGCGGGACGCTCTTGGGCTTTCTCTTCGCGTTCGCCGTCGCGCGCATCGACATGCCGAAGGGCGTCAGGGCGTTCTTCTCGTCCGTCACGGTCCTGTCGTTCGTCTCGCCGCCGTTCACGGGAAGCATCGCGCTCACGCTCGTTCTCGGGCCGGGCGGATTGCTGCAACGGCTGCTGCATCTTCCGGACTTCACGATCTACGGCTTTCCGGGAACGCTGCTCGCCGAAACGCTGACCTACTTCCCGATCGCGTTTCTGACGCTCGCGGCCGTCCTCGGGGCGATCGACCCGAGCTGCGAGGACGCCTCTCGCGGTCTGGGGGCGTCGGAGGGGCGCGTCTTCCGGACCGTCACGCTGCCGCTGTGCGTCCCGGGCCTCGCGAACTCCTTCCTGCTGCTCTTCGCGGAATCGCTCGCGGACTTCGCCACGCCGCTCGTGATGGCGGGAAAGTCGTTTCCCGTGCTGCCGACACAGGTCTACCTCCAGATCACCGGGATGTACGACCTCCGCGGCGGCGCCGTCATCGCGTTCGTCCTGCTGCTGCCGGCGTTCGCGGTCTTCTTCGCGCAGCGCTTCTGGGTGAACCGCCACAGCTACGTCACGACGTCGGGTAAGGGCTTCGCCCGGCCGCTGCGGGGGCGCACGCAGCTCCCGAGAGGCGTCCGCGCCGCGATCCTCGGCGCGATCTCGGTCGTGACGCTGTTCGTCCTCTCGCTGTACGCGACGATCCTCGTCAGCTCCTTCGTGAAGGTCTGGGGCGTGGACAACAGCTTCACGCTCGACAATTACCGGTTCGTCTTCACGTCGGGGCTCAACTCCATCGCGGATTCGCTGCTCATCGCCGTCGCGGCCGCGATTCCCGGCACGGTCCTGGCGCTCGGCGTCGCGCTCCTGAGCCGGCGCGGCGGGGCGTCCGGCGCGGCGCTCGAATTCGTCTCGCTCGTCAACTACATCCTTCCCGGAACGGTGCTCGGGATCGCGTACCTGATCGCGTTCAACTCCGGCCCGATCGTTCTCACCGGGACGATGACCATCATCGTCGCGCTCTGCGTCTTCCGGTACGACGCCACGGGGATCCGGTCGATCATCGCGTCGCTCCGGCAGCTCGACCCGTCGCTCGAAGAGGCCTCCCTCGGCCTCGGGGCGTCGCGGTTCACGACGCTGCGGCGCGTCACGCTGCCGCTCGTCCTGCCCGCCGTCAAGGCCGGGATGCGGTATCTGTTCACGGTCTCGCTGACCGCGATCAGCGCCGTGATCTTCCTCGTCTCGGTCAACTGGAGCCTGCTCACGGTCCGCATCCTGCAGTGCATCACGGAACTCATGTTCGCGGAGGCCGCGGCGTTTTCCGTCGTCCTCGTGGCGATCGTGTTCGCCGCGATCGG
>CAYVKE010000202.1:1574-4135 GCA_964451935.1 uncultured Synergistaceae bacterium
TACTTCTTCAGCGACACGTCGTTCAGGAGTTCGTAGAACTTTCCGAGCGCGCCGTGGTCCATGCCCTCGCAGCCCCGGGCCATGAGGTTCTGCATCATCTCCATGACCTGGGACGTCAGGGGCATCGAGATGTGCAGGTTGCGGCTCGTTTCGAGGACGTTGCCAAGATCCTTGACGTGAAGGGTGATCCGGAACCCGGGGTTGTAGCGCTCTTCGAGCATCCTCGGGGCCTTGTCCTCCATGCACTGGCTTCCCGCCAGGCCGCCCCGGATCGCGTTGAACACGCGCTCGGGATCGACGCCCGCCTTTTTCGCGAAGGCCATGCCCTCGGCGACTGCCGCGATGTTGACCGCGACGATCGTCTGGTTCACGAGCTTCGTGACCTGTCCGGCGCCGCTTTCACCGACATACGTGCTCTTGCCGAGCAGGTCGAGGATCTCACGGACCTTCTCGTAGACCGACTCGCTGCCGCCCACCATGATCGCGAGCGTCCCCTTCTCCGCCTTCTCCTGTCCGCCGCTCACCGGGGCGTCGAGCATCTCTCCGCCCTTTTCCCGGACGAGCGCGCACATCTCGCGGGCTGCGATCGGCGCGATCGAACTCATGTCGACGACGATTTTCCCCGCGGAGAGGCCTTCCAGAAGACCGTTCGTCCCGCAGAGGACATCGCGGACGTGGGGGGAATTCGGAAGCATGGTGATGATCACGTCCGTCCCGACCGCAACGTCCTTCGGAGAAACCGCCGCCTCCGCCCCGGCGCGGACGACCTCCTCCACCGGCTCCTTCACGACATCGAAAACGACGACGGACTTTCCCGCTTTGAGGAGGTTCTTCGCCATGGGTTTCCCCATGATCCCGAGGCCGATGAAACCAATCTTCATGAACGTCGCTCCCTTCCCCGACAAAAAGAAACTCTCCGGCTGCCGCATAAATTCGCGCTATTTCAAACGCTGTCGCTATTGCAGTAATAATAGCATACCCGGCCGGAGCCGCCGCCCGGCTCCGCAGCGCTTTTCGGAAGCCTACTTCACGCAGTAGAAGCCGACCTGAATGTACGACTTCCAGAAGACGTCGCGGATCCGGAAGCCGACGTCCGCGTAGAGCGCAAGGTGCTGTTCCGTCGTAATCGGAAAGTATTCGGAATCGAAGCGGTTCATGTGCTTCTCGGCCTGTTCGGGGGTCTTGCCGGAGCGGATCTGGTATTGCTTCCAGTATTCGCGCATGATTCCCGTCGTTTCGGCGTCGGGGGGGCGCGTGTTCTCGGTTGCGATGAAGAGGCCGCCCTCGCGGAGCATGTCGAAGCAGCGCCGCGTCGCGCGGGCGCGCCCTGCGGCGTCCATGTAGTGGTGCGACTGGACGGCCGTGATGACGTCGAAGGAGCTGTCGCCGAACGGCAGCGACAACGTGTCGCAGTTTCGGCGGTCGACTTCGTGCGACGCGGTCTTTTCCGTCGCGATGCGGAGCATTTCCGCCGACGGGTCCGCGAGGACCAGCCTGAGGGGCGCGAACGATTCCAGGATCTTCGTCGCGAGGAAGCCCGTGCCGCACCCCGTGTCGAGCCACGCGCGCGGGGCGGGGGCGTACGCCCGGACGAAGCGGATGATCTCGTCGTTGATGCTGTCGTAGTACGGAATCACGACGCGAACCCCCGCGTCGTAGTCCGCCGCCCTGTTGGAACTCGTGTTGTCGACGCTCATGCCGGTTTCCGCCGGCCTCAGATCGTCGGACGGATCACGTAGTCGACCTGATCCGCGAAATACTCCCCGTCGGCCTCGAAGACCTTCCGGTAGACGATCCCCTCGCGCGTGAGCGCCCGGTCGATCGCGAGGACTCCGTCGAGGTGGTCGATCTCGTGCTGCAAAAGTTCCGATTCGGCCTGCGGAATGTCCGCCCATTCCCGGCTCTCGCCGTTCTCGTCCCGGTACGAAATGTCGACGGACACATGCCGCCGGACCATGACGAGTAGGTCTGGAAAGGACATGCAGTCGTCCCACATCGTGAACGTCGCGTCGCTTCGCCGCGTGATGACGGGGTTGACGATCGTCCGCGTCCCGCTCCCGAGGTTCAGCGCGATCATCCGCTTCGGGATGCCGATCTGCGGGGCCGCGATCCCCCGGCCGAACCCCTTCTCCTTCCGGAACGCGTCGAGGGCGTTCTTCAGCCGGCGGTTTTCCTCGACGAATTCGAGCCCCGAAAAATCCGTCACGATATCGCACGTCCGCCTCAGGCGCGGATCTCCCAGCAACAGAACCGTATCGGTCATTCGTTCACACCCCATTCATGTACGGATGGCGACACTCCTCCGGAACCTACTTCTTCTTCGCGTCCTTTCGGATCTGGTCGAGATACGCGCGGCTTTCCGCCGTGAGCTTCGTCCCGCCGGGCTCCTCCTGCTTCGGAGCCGCGGGGGCGACCGCACCGCCGTCGACGCCTTCGGGAAGGCGGATCGCGTTCTCCGCCGTCATCGGCGCCCACCCGCCGCCGAGCGCCTTGAACAGGCGCACGATGTTGGCGAGCATCTGCCCGTCGCTGATCGCGAGCTGCTCTTCGAGCGAGAGCTG
>CAYVKE010000203.1:0-4008 GCA_964451935.1 uncultured Synergistaceae bacterium
CCGCCGCGTCTCCGGGTTCAACCGCCATTGTTCACCTCCAGGCGGATCCGGCGTTCATGCGACACTACAGCCGTCCGGCTTCTCGATACATGGACACAAGGTCTTCCGGTTGCTCGTCGAAGTGATAGATCCCTTCGCCGCGGTTCCAACTATCGACCGCTTTGTCTTCGATGTCGGACCACTGCCCCGTCATGTCGCACACCGTACATTCCGCACGGAAACGGATGTCGCCGAAGTCGTAACTCGCCAGAGCCACCATTCCCCCGCACTCAGGACATACACGCAGATCGTTCTGCCGATGGATCTTCATTTCGGGATCACTCCTTTCCAGAAGAAGCGCCCTGTTCCGGCGTTCCCATTGCACCCCGATATCTTCAAACACCCTCGCAACGGCGTTTCCGATATGCTCAGGTTCGCGGCGCCTCATGGTCTGACCCACTCCGCGCCGATCAGGATTTCAGCGTACCGTGAATCTTCCCATCGTTCCGGCTTCGTCGCGTCCTTCGTATGGGCGACGCCCAGCCACACGGAATACTCGTCTTCCTCGACGGCGACACACCAGCCGGGAGCCCAGGTATCCCCACGTGGGCGGACCTTGAAGGGGAGAGGCGGCAGTCTCATTCGGACCACCGCCCTTTCCGCGCTCCAAAGAGCGGCTTTTTCTTCGATTCCCGCTCGATCTCCCACGCGAATTGACGGAACCGCAGACAGGACGTGTCGAAGTCCAGTTCAAGCTGCGTTCCCGCTCGTCCGTATCTCGCTTTCGTAATGACCGCGATAAACCGGGACTGCATCGGATCATCGGTTCCGGCGTCCTTGACCAGCTCTATTTCCGCGTCCGCAGCCTGTTCTATAGCGCCTCCACCGACGCCGTGACCGCCCTGACCGCCTTTGCGCATGTCCGCCTTGCTCGATCTCGACATCTGATTCAAGACGACAACCCCGATTGACCAGCGTTCCCGCCATTGTCGGATTCGCTGAACCGCCTTTCGCGTCAGTTCGTAGTCGGTTTTGCATGTCGGTTCGTTTGTCGCACTCAGAAAGTCGATAGACACGAAGTCCGGACGATGCTTCAAGATCGCGGCTTGCATCTGATTCAACGAACGCGGACCGTGAACGAAGGTCACGCATGCTTCCTGCGCTCGCAATTCCTCGACTGCTCGCCTGTATCTTTCCGTGTTTGCCCGAGCTTCATCCGGGATCTGTCGCGGATAGACGCCGGCAGAGATTGCGATTCTTCTTTCCGTGAACGCCGAATCGACCATATCTTGATTGAAATGCACCCACGTTCCCGACTTCGCTTCGCTGAACCGCTCGATTGCTTTCAGCAGCAGGGACGTTTTTCCGGAACCTTCGGCGGCAGTTATCGAAAGGATCTCGCCCTTCCGAAGCCTGCCGAATGATTGATCCAATAACGGGATTCCGAATTCGAGAATCGGACCCGGCGTCTGGATCTTGTCGAGATACCCGGCGATATCGTCCTTCGGTCTTTCCAAGTAGTTCGGCGCTTCTCTCGACAGCATGACTGCACGATCAACGGAAAGCCGTATCGTCGGCTCCGGCAGAAGCCCCTTGAACGCCGTCAGTGCTTGCTCCGTCAGCATCTTGGAGTCGAGAACGCCAGATACCAGAAGTGATTGAAGATATCCCTCGATCAGCTCGCATCGAAGGGAAACATCATCCAACTGTTCCAGGTTCGACCGGAGCGCCTTGATTTCCGGAGGGAGCGCAAGGAACGTTTCGGCGTCGCGGATGTCAAGCGGCGTCGTCATGATGTTTTCCTCGCCCCGAAGACCGTAACGATTTCCGTTACCTCTTGGTCGGGGTCGATCTCTTCGAGGAACCGCGACAGACTCTTTATGAACCGCTGTTCTTGGTTTTCGCAGGAGCGCCGGTATCCCTCGACAGCGCTAAAAACATTCGTTGCCCTGTCGTCATTGCGCTTGAAGTAGCGTCGCTCCCGGCTGAAAAACGCCTTGTACAACGCGAACGCTTTTTTGCTCGCACCCTCTTTTTTCGGGAACAACTCGACCAAGTCCTTGAAGTCCGCACGCACCTTTTCTTCAAAGACGGCTTCCGGCTCCATGTCGCACTGCTCGACCATCGCGGCATTTGCTTTGCCTTTGTCTGGAAGTTCTTCGTTCAAGGAAGTCTTTTGAAAAACTTCCTTCGAGGGAGAAACTTCCGGGTTTTCGCAGTCCTTTGTTATATGGTCTTGTTGAATGGTAATGTTACACGCACTTTGCGTATGTACCCCTACGGAAGCTATTTCCATAGGGTACGGAAGCAGCTTCCCTACCCCTACGGAAGCTATTTCCGTACCCCCTACAGTTCCATAGGTCAGCGTATACGTATTCGAGAAGTTCCGATGCGTCTTTTCGTCGTAGCGTCGTTCGACCGACAGGATTCCGAATCGTTCAAGATTCCCGACGCCCTGATATACCGTCTTCGTCGAGAGTCCGGTCCGCTTCGAGATTGCCGCCGCTCCCGGGTTGCATCGCCCGCTTTTGTCGGCAAACGTTGCGATTGCCGTATACACCAGCCGGTCAGAAGGGGAGAGACGTTCATCGAGGAGGACATCTACCTGAACAATGCCGTATCCGCTCATAGCTCGTACCTCAAGCGGCAGCTCGCCGAATCGTCGAAGAGTCCCAACTGTTCGTTGTGCGCTTCCGCGCGTTCGATGTACCGCTTCCGCTCCTGCGCTTCGATGTACCAGTCCGGCGCAACCCCGCGCACAAGGTCGAAGTGCTCCAAGTAAAACGCCCATCGTCGGACCCCGGCGAGCGTAACAACCTTCGATTTCCCGATCAGCGGCGCAAGCTCCGAACGCCAGACATACGCGCCGCCGTCTTCCCGGATCTCAAGCGTTTTCGCACCGAGTGAGAGCGCTTCGGCAATCATCGAATGGTTAACAGCGTGTCCGCGGTCACCGAGGACATGCAGCCGGTCAACGGATTTCTCCGACTTGACCAAGAGCCCCCCGACATGGAGAGTCAGCACGACGCGACCGTGATTCCCCGTCCACGAACGAAGAACGGCGGTCATCGTGACCACCTCAAGGCGAGGGACGCGAGCGCACAGAACATGAGTCCGGCGCATCCGAGCGTCAGCTTGCCGATCAGGTCTGACAGGTTATTGTTGTGGAAGTGTTCGTAGTGGAATTCGTTGCGGAAGTCGCCGCCGTTGCGCGGCAGTGGAGCGGGTAAGTCTGGACCGTCGGAGCCGTCCGAATCTCCGCCGCTATCGCCCGGCGAATTGCTTGCGGTCGATCTTGCCGCGCGTCTAGGCGATCTCGGCGCGTGACTGGAAGCCCGGACAACAGGACGCCTTGTGATGATGTCCGATATCAGCGCATCGCGTCGCGCGTACCCTCCCGGGTTGGTAGATCGGCTCCCGGTGACGCCGCCCATAGTCTTGTCAGCGCGGCAGAACGCTGAGTACCACTGCTTGAATTCGCGCTTCCGGACAAGCCGAATCCGGCGACGACGACGAATTTCCCTTCTCGCGAACGCAATCAGGCGATCTTTGGATTCCCGACGAAAAGCCGGGATAAGCCGGACCTGCGCCACGAGTTTATTGACCGTTGTCGGTTCGCCGTTCGGCGAAGCTCCGTCTTCGCGAAGATTTTCCGACGCCATCTTGAAAGTGGCTTCTTCGGAAAGTCCCCACGGCTTCAAACGGTCGATCTCTTTGAGATGATCTTTCGGACGCTTAAACGCTTGTTTAAGTTCGTCAGTTGAGGTATACTGTTCCAAGACAGAACACTCCTTTCCGCCGCTTCCGGACCGCTCCGGGAGCGGTTTTTTTGGGTCCTACACTCCGACCGGAAAACCGCGACTATCCGCAAGGTCTTCCACCCGAACACCCAGAATATCAGCCGCTCTTACCAGGCAGTCAACCGGCAATGTTCCCTGCGCACGCTCGAAGAACTTCCACCTTGATGGAGAGATACCTGGCTAACGACAATTACACTTCCCCTTGAACGACAATTACACTTCCCCGTCG
>CAYVKE010000204.1:0-1777 GCA_964451935.1 uncultured Synergistaceae bacterium
GATTCTCCATTCCATTATGGTCGAAAACTGGCGGTGCCTTCTTGAGAAGAATGAGATCGGGCCCTTTTCCGATCGGGTGAATATCTTGTACGCTCCGAACGCGACCGGAAAATCGACGCTCTTCGAGGCGTTGCGATGCGCCCTGATGGACAATCACACGACGAGGGGCGAGGACTTCCAGAAGCTGCGCCCCTGGGGGCGTGACCTTTCCCCGAGAGTGACGGTCGAGTTCAGCGTCGGTGAGATGCGGTACCGGGTCAGAAAGGGGTTCCTCGACAAGCCGGAGTCGCTCCTGGAGCGGATGGAGAACGGAGAATACAGTCCACTCGCCGAGGGGCCGCATGCGGATGCGATGACCCGGAATCTCTTCACGCGGGACGTTCCGAAGAAAGGCATGTCGCGGCCGGAGCACTGGGGGATTCTTCAGGTCCTCTGGGCGCCGCAGGGGCGGCTCGAACTCGGCGAACTTTCCGGCAACCTGCTCTCGGATATTCGTCAATCGCTGTCGGCGCAGGTGATCGACGACCAGACGAGGGGCGTCGAAACGCGGCTTCTCGACCGCTACGCGATCCATTTCACGCCGACGGGCAAAAGAAAGGATTCGGGCGTGTCGGGCTTGATCGAGAGAGCGAGGGAAGATCTCGGGGCTTCCGAACGCGAGTTGCTGGAGGCCGAATCGGTTTCCGAAAAGGTGAAGGAGCTTTCGAAAAGGGTTGCGACGTTGCGGAACGAAATCGCCGTCCTTCGTTCAGACCACGCCGCAATCGAGGCGAAGGCGACGGAATATTCGCAACTGACGGCCGAGCTGGAGAGGCGGACATCCGACGCCAGGACGGCGGAATCCGAATACGGACGCCTGAAAGCCGAGATCGACAGAATCGAAGAAACCACGCAGGAGCGGGACTCGGCGCAGCGGCGTCTGTCGGAACTCGATGCGTCGATTCCGAAGCTCGAGGCGGAACTCGAGGATGTTCGCGCCCGGGTGGATCTGGCGACGCGGGAGCTTGAGGCCGCACGCAACGAACGCACGGAAGCGGACGAATTTCTCCGGCAGTCCGGTGAGGCGGGTCGGTTCGTCGAACTGCGGGAGAAACTCCGCCTCCTCGAAGGAAAAATCAGGGCCGCGAATGACGTCCGGACGCTTCTCGCGAAACATGAAAACGAGAAGGCCTCAGGAGCGTTCCCCGACCTCGCGGGAATCCGGAAGATCCGCAAGGCGTATTCGGATCTCGAGAAGGCGAAGGTCCGTCTCGAATCATCGCTTATTACGCTCGAAATCGAGCCGGCGGTTTCCTGTTCCGGCCGGGTGGAGACCGGAGGCGGGAAGGAACGTGTCACGTTTGAGGCGGGAAAGGCCACGAGAGTGCAGGGCGCTCCGGAAGTCCGCATCGACGTGGAGTCGTTCGGGAGCATCCGCGCGTTCGGGCCGTGCGATTCGGCAGAGGAAGCCCGCGAAGAGGTCGCGAAGGCGGAGCGTAACATCGGGAAGCTGACGTCGGCCTTCGGAAAATCCGGGAAGTCGGATATCGAGGATCTCTTCGAAGAGGGGGCGTCTCTCGACCGGCATATCGAGCGCGAGAAGGCGCAGCTGAACGGCCTCCTGGGGAACGAAACACTTGAAGAACTCGTCGCCGGGCGGGATGCTCTCAACCGCGACAAGGACGTTATTCTCGCAAGTTTCCCCGAATGGGAGCGAGAGGTTCCCGACGCGAAGGAGCGTATGTGCGACGCGGCCGAACGAAAGGCCCGTGCAGACGAGAGAGTGCGGAAAGCCGAA
>CAYVKE010000204.1:1787-4003 GCA_964451935.1 uncultured Synergistaceae bacterium
GCCGGGAATGAATCCCTTTCGGCGAAGAACGCGGCGCTGTTGCTCGTGCGCCAGCAGAAAACGACGGAAGAAAAGCATCTGAAGTCAGCTTTGGATCGCCTCGGGAAGCTCGAGGGCGACGGGAAAACGATCGAGCAACGCCGGACTGACCGGACGAAGTTTCTGATGTCGTGGGATTCCGCGAACGAAAAAGCCGGGGAGTACCGGAAAAAGCTCGAAGAATACGGCGGAAACCCTGTCAAGAAGCTCGAAAAGCTTCTCGACGCTATTCGGAGAAAAGAAGAAGAGCACACGTCTGCGAACGAAGATCTCATTCGCGAGAACGCGCTCCTCGACAGAATTTCCCCGAAAGGGGTCTACAGCACGGTCGCCGTCCTCGAAGAACGCCTCGCGGAACTCGAGAGACAGCACGGGAAAGAACAGCTCGAGGCGGAGGCGATCCGGCTCCTTTATGATACCTACGGTCAATGCAGGTCGGAACTCTCCGGGACCGTCACGCGGAAGGCGACGGAAATGGCTTCCGGCATCTATTCCCGGATCGTCGGAAGTCCCTCCGGGGATCTGATCCTCGAGGAGTCCCTGAAACCCGCCGGTTTTCTCCCCAGGGGGATCAAAAAGACGGTTGACGTCGACTCGCTTTCGGGAGGAGAGAAGGAACAGCTCCACTTCGCGGTCCGATTGGCGCTGGCGACGTCCGTGGGGAACGACGAACGGCAGTTGCTCGTGTTGGACGACGCGTTCATGGCGACCGATCCCCTCAGATTCCAGAGGATTCTCGAGATCATCGACGATGCGGCGCAGAAGCTTCAGATTCTGATCCTGACGTGTCACCCCGATCGCTTTATGGCTTTGCCCGAAGCGACGCGTTTCGATCTCGAGGATATTCGCGGGCGACTGGTCGCAGCTTCCGGGAGCTGATCGCTCTCACCCGGGCGGAACCGGCTTCCGCAACGCTTTCGGACGGACCTTCCCGTTGAAGGTTGTTCCGGAAGCGGGCGGGAGCCGGAAGTCGGGAGGATCGTTCCCGGCCACGCTCGAACGTCCGAAAAGAGACATCCGCACCGACGTAAGATGTCGCCGTGTTGTGCTATTATTGCTCATGCGTTCAACAGTTCTGTTGACAGTCGGCAAAAAAGATGTATAATTCCTCTCCCATTAGCCTTCTTTATTGCGAAGAATGCGCGTCGGCGGTCCCAATCCCTTGTGATGATTTTTTAGAAAAAGAGAAAAGCGCTAAAGGTCTTCTGACTGAACGAAAATTCTTTAGTCCCGATTTCGGGAATATCGGATCTTTGTTTCTGCGGAGGACCTTTTTTTGTTGCGTCGTGGTATGTGCAAATAGCGTTGACATTGTGTTCCGTGTGTCTCCCATACGTTTCTCTCCAGCGAAGGCCGTAACTTTTGTATGTGACGGGTAATTGCGAAAAAAAGAAGGAGTGATTTCGTATGGACGGACATTCGTCAGACAGAGTCGAAAGGTTCAACAACCTTGTGCGTTCTTTGGAAGTTTGCGAACGACGACGCCTTCCGGTTTCTTCGGAGGAACTCGCCAGAATGGCGGGGTATGGAGAGGACGGCAGAAACGTTAAATCGGCGAAGGCGCGGATGAAAAAAGATATCGAACGCCTCAACGAGGACTTTCATTTCGATATCGATTTCGACAAAAAGCAAAAAGGATACATTGTTTCGTTTTGGGGGGATTATGTCCTTCATAAGTATCTTGGGGGATGCTCCGAACGCGGGACAAGCGGAGAATCGTCGTTGCAGAAATCGGCGTGTCGCCGAAATGCCGAGGGGTGTATTCATGAAAGGAGTGATCGTGGATGAGCAGGGACATTTCGTCTTCGAGACTCGTGCGGATCAACAACCTTTTCGTCTTTCTCGAAAGCAAGATGAGACTCGGAAAACCGACGCCTCTTCATGTCGTCATCAGCGGGGTGGGATATGACGAAGGCGGCAAGGTGAAAAAAACCGCAATGAGACAGCTTGAAAGGGATCTCGAACTCATCGAGAAGATGTGTCCTTCGTTGCGTCTCATTCGCGATATGAAGCACAATACGCTGATGCTCGAGCCCGCCATGGCGACAGACGGCGACATGTCTGATATCGGCGAATCGTGGGAGCTGCCTGCCGCCTCATAATCCGTTACTAAGACAACTACTATGGAAAGAGCGGGGAAGATTCTGTGGAAGCGATGCTTTCCCAAGGGGGGAATG
>CAYVKE010000205.1:0-3967 GCA_964451935.1 uncultured Synergistaceae bacterium
GATCGGCCGTTCCTCCACGGCGGCGGCCGTAAGGAGCGCCGTCCACTGTTCGCGGGCGGCGTCGCCCAATAGCTCCAGAATTCGCGGGGGCGACGCCTTCGGGGGAAGCGGCGTTTCCTGCTCCGCGACGACGGCCGTCGTTCCGGCCGAAGGCTCTCCGGGAGCGGTCTCGGCGACGGACGGTCCGGACGGAATCGACGCAGCTTCTACCTCCTCGACGAACACCTTCCCCGTGGTGAGATAATCCTTCAGGCTCGGCCGTTTTCTCGCCATCACACGGACCTCCGCTTCCCGGCCGCATCCTTCAGCGGCGCACGTTCCAGAAACTCCCCGGCGAGCCGCTCGTAATCCCGGGCCCCGTTGCTGCCCGGGTCGTACGCAAGGACGGACATTCCGGACCCGCTCGCCTCGACGATGCCGATGCACTGACGGATGGTGCTGTCATAAAGGACGTCTCCGAAAAAGTTGCGGACTTCTTTCTGAACTTCACGGTTCATGATGATCTTCGGGTTGTGCCGCGTGAGGATCACGCCTCCGACGGTCAGATCCCTGTTCAGCCGCTTCCGGAAGAGCTGCACCGTCCTGGTGAGCAGCCGCAATCCGGCGAGGCTGAAAAACTCGCTCTCGAGCGGCACGAGCAATTCATCCACGGCCGCGAGGACATTGCGCGTGAAGAGGCCGAGCTGGGGGGGGCTATCGCAGAAGACCACGTCATACGCATCGGCGGGGATCGACGCGAGGGCGTCCCGGAGCAGCGTATCCCTGCCCGGCTCGCTCTCGAGCTGCAACTCCGCGATCGCGAGATCCAGGCTGCTCGGAGCCACCCATACGCCTTCGCGTTCCACCGCGATATCCGCAAGCGCGGCGTCCCCGGTCAGAAAGTCGAAGATATACCGATGGTCCTGCGCAAGCGAAATCCCGAACCCGGCCGTGAGGTTGCTCTGGGGATCGAGATCCAGCGCAGCCACGCGAAGCCCCTTTCGTGCGAGCGCGACCGACAGATTCTGGCAGGCGGTGGTCTTCCCGACCCCGCCCTTCAGGTTGCAGAAACCGATGACCTTCATCGCCCCACCTCCCGACTCCATTATACGGACGAATACGGGCTCTTCAAGAGAGAAGAAACGAAATCCGCCGATGTGGAGTACAATACGGATATATCCATCCGAAGGAAGGGAGGAATCATCATGCTCGACGTGGCGCAATACCTGTCAGTGGGAAAGACGGCCGAAGTCAGGAAGATGGTATCCGAGGAAGACACTGTGGGGAACAGCTCTCCCGCTCTCAACCAGCTCCTTTCCACCCCGGCGTGCGTATCGCTGATGGTCCGGGCCACCATGGAAGCGGTGGAAGGAGACCTGCCGGAGGGATACATCACCGTCGGCAAGAGCCTCTGGATCAATCATCTGATGCCGACGCTCATGGGGACATCGATCTCCGTGCGGGCGACGCTGACGGAAATCTCCGGCAACAGGCTCGTCGTGGACGTCGTCGGAACGGATTTGCTCGGAGAGATCTTCAACGGACGGACGGAACGCGTCGTCGTCAACCGCATCGGTCTCATGGACCGGGCTGCGGAGCGCGCGAAGGAGCTGAAGGAGTTTCGCGAGCGGCAATAGGCGAGCGGCAATAGGCGACGGACGGTGAATGCGCGAAGGGGAGCCGAAACGGGCTCCCCTTTTTGAATATCCGCGCGCCGGACGAAGCGGTTCTTCTCGGTTCACCGCTTTGAATCGTCATCCGAAAGGCCGTTTTCGCGCTTTCTGGCGTTCTTGAACGCGTACATCCGTTCATCGGCGATATTGATCAGCGCCATCAGAGAGCCGCCGTCCTCCGGACGGCACGCGACGCCGTAGTCGGCGAACACCCGGAAGTCCGCGTCGCCGGGGATCGCGAGTTCCGACACGGCCTTCGCCGCGCGTTCCAGCCCGGTCCGGCACTGATGCAGCGTGGAATCCGGGAAACAGACGATGAATTCGTCTCCTCCGTACCGCCCGACGAAATCCGTATCCCGAAGGGTTTTCACGAGAATCCGCGCGACGCTGACCAGGACGTCGTCGCCTGCCGCGTGCCCCAGAAGGTCGTTCACTCGCTTGAAGTTACCGAGATCCACGATCGCGACGCCCGAATGCCCCCCGTATCGGTTCATCCGGCGGTCCTCCTCTTCGAGCTTCCGGATCATGTACCTCCGGTTCCACACGCCCGTGAGCGGATCCTCCCACGCTTCCTTCTGGCGCGCGAGGATGAACTCGTTGAGCGCCCAGAAGCCCGAAATATGGTCGGCGAGGAGAACGAAGAGCCTGATGTCGTCGTCGCTCATCCCTTCGTCTCTCGCGACGCTCAGGACGCCGTAGAACTGTTCGCCGAGCGCGATCGGAACCGCGATGCCGGTCCGTTCGCCGCGCGCGTTCGCGCGCGTCGCTTCGGAGCGGGAGTCGAAGGTCTCCATCCGGAGCGACCGGTCGTCCGGCGTTCCGGCCATCCCGGCCTCGGTTGGCGCGGCGTCGCGTCCCGAAGCGGCCGAAAGAATCGAGGCGTACCGGAATCCGAAGTCCTCCACGAGCGCCGAGGTGACGTTTCGCGCCATGTCTTCGTTGTTCCGCTCCGTCATGACGAGCTGCACCAGCTCATGCAGCAACTGGAGCTGGACGGCTTTCCGGGCGAGAAGAGCCCGTGCGTCCCGCTCGTCGAGATGCAACGCGATATAGGAGGCCACGATGGAAAGCAACTCTTCGTCGCGGACGCCGAAGGCGTCTTTCCGTTCGCTGTCCAGCGCGACGATCCCCCACGAGAAATCCCGGGAGGAGACCGGAACGACGAGCATCGACCGGATATCGGGATCGTGCGGCACATAGTCCGGATCGACGGTGACGTCGCCGACCCGTTCGATCCGCTTTTCGCGGAACGCGCGGCCGACGATCCCGAACCCCTCACGCAGGAAATTCTCCTGCGCGTATACTTCGGACCGCTTCCCGCTGTCGTAGACATCGAAGCTTTCTCCGCGCCGGGACGAACGGATGACAAGGAGCAATCCGCGATAATCGAAGACCTCTCGGAGCGATTCCTCGATGATCGCGTACAGCTCCGCCGAATCCGTGCACCGGCCGAACTGAGAGAACGTCCGGAACAGGACGCGCTGCCGCACCGAATACAGTTCAAGCTCCCGGCTCTTGTCCCGAAGCTCTTCCTCCATCTTCCGTCTCTTGTCGACATCCGAATTCGTCCCGATCATTCGGACCGGGTTCCCCTTCCGGTCCCGTTCGATGACTTCGCCGCGTGCGAGAACCCATTGCCAGCGCCCCTCCGCGTTGCGGACCCGGTATTCCGACACGAAGAGCGATCCGTCGGCGAAATGGCGCCGAAGCGCGTCCTTCACGACCGGAAGATCGTCCGGGTGAACCCGGCCGAGCCACGCGTCGAAATCCGGCTTGATCTCCCCCGGCGCGAATCCGAACATGGGTCCGAAGTTCTCGCTGAAAAAGACCTTTCCCGTCCGGACATTCCAGTCCCAGAAGCTGTCTCCGGCCGCCTCCATGCTGAGCCGGAGGCGAATTTCGTTTTCGCGGATCCTGTGATCGGACATCCGTCGGAAAAAGAGGAATGACATCGCGAGGAGCAGCAAGATGAAGAGCGTTCCCGTGAGCTGGAGGCGAATCCGCATGGTCCGCATCGGGGCCTCGATCTCCTCAACGAAAGTGGACATCGCCACCGTCAGGCTTACGTTTCCGAGCCGAACCGAATTCCACGCCGCGATCTTCCGGGAGAGCCCTTCGCCGGCCTCGCCGCGTCGGATGGCGGCCTTGTAGGAGCCCGTTCCCTGCTTCTCCGTCAGTTGCCGGCGATTGAAGGTCAAATAGTCCTCGTCTTCGATGAACGAACCCGAGAACACGTTCCGTCCGATCAGATCCGGCAGCGGGTGGTTGGTCAACGACAATTACACTTCCCCGTCGACGACAATTACACTTCCCCA
>CAYVKE010000206.1:0-3947 GCA_964451935.1 uncultured Synergistaceae bacterium
GGGGCCCTCGATCGTCAGCGCCTTGTTGACGAACAGGTAGTCGGTCAGCGACACCGTCGTCACCGACGGGTGGAAGATGATCCGGTCGCCGTCGGCGGCTCCGGCTATCGTGCTCCGGAGCGACCCCGCCCTCCCGTCGTCGCCGGCGTAGCTCACCATCAGGTTCGTCGCCTCTCCCGTCCCGCAGGCGACGAGGAGCAGCACGCAAAGAACCGCCGGCAATCCCGCAATTCCGAATATCCCTTTCGGACGTTTCCGTGTTCCCGCTTCGTTGTTCATGGTCCGATCCTCCCTTTCGTTCTCTGCATCTGTCTGCGCCGACAAGCGGCGCCTTTATCGGCGCTCTCGGAAAAAGGAGAGACGCCGCGGCGATGAACGCGAATCCACGCGCGTCGGACGACTCTATCCCCTCCCGCTTCGTTTGAAACGCATCGCGCGAACGAACTGCGCCGCGAGGGGAAACGCAAGAAGCAGAGCGAGCGGCGCGAAGCCTCCGGCAGCGTCGCACCCGCCGCCGCTTCCTTTGTCGCCGACTGTTTCCGCGGCGCGGACCGAGCACACCCGGAAGGTCACGACGCCCGCGGTCGGGTTCAGGTCGTACGACCCGCCGTCCGCAACGAGGGCGCGCCACGTCATGAGTCCTTCGCCCGGAACGTAGAAGTCCGGCGGCGTCACGCCGTCCGGGAGCGTCTGCCCGGCCTTCAGCTCGAACTCGACGCCCCGTTCGGGCAGTTC
Source organism: uncultured Synergistaceae bacterium (assembly GCA_964451935.1). Classification (GTDB taxonomy): domain Bacteria; phylum Synergistota; class Synergistia; order Synergistales; family Aminobacteriaceae; genus CALFXN01. The sequence continues at coordinate 736 of CAYVKE010000206.1, forward strand.
GTACCCCGAACCGTCGGCGCGCGAAAAGAGCGCATAGTACCGGACGCTCTCCGGCCACGACGCCGTGTACTCCACGACGAGATCCTGACTCTCGATCGCGACATCCTCGAACGTGTTCGCGTAGTAGAGCGACGCCGCCATGCCCGCGAGCGATGTCGATTTCCCCTCGACCGTCTTGCCGAGGTCCGCCGCGAGCGCCTGTTCGAGCGCGCCGTATAGCGCGCTCTGCGGGTTCGCCAGGGCCGTTGTCACAGCCGCAACGTCCGCGTCCCCCGCGATCGATCGCGGTTCGGGTTCCTTTTCGCCGCTGTACCCGGTGAACGCCGTCGCGCTCTTGTTCGGAGCGTTGCCGATGTAGTTCGTGCCGTCGGACGTGTACGCCCCGGAAATGTTGTCCGGCGTGTTCGACTTGACGGTGCACCCCGAAAGGGACGTCTTCCCCAGGCTCGTGCTTCGGATGCCGCCGCCGACGCCGTATTGGGCGGACGCCTTGTTGTTCTTCACGGTGCAGCCGATCATCTTCAGGACGCCGGATTCGTTGTGAACGCCGCCTCCGGCGCCGCTGTCGCCGCCGTTGTACATCGTTCCGGTCACGGTGTTGCCCGTTATCGTGCAGTTCTTCAGCGTCATCGATCCGAACGAGCCGCAGTTGTTCATCACGCCGCCGCCCCGCATCGACGCCGTATTGTTCTGAACGGTGCAGTTCTCCATCGTCAGGGTTCCGAAGTTCCACACGCCGCCGCCGGACTGCTGCGTCCGCCCCCCCTGGATCGTCAGGTTCCGCATGGTGCAGGTCGCGTCCGAATACACGCTGATGACTCCCACTATGGAATTCGTCTGCGTGATCGTGACCGGCCCGGTGATCGTGACGCCCGTTCCGGGCCAGACGTACAACAGATCCGTCAGCGTGACGACGGTGACGCCGCTCGCGAATTTGATTTCGTCTCCATTGCCGCAGGAACCGAGCGCTTTACGCAATGTTCCTTCGCTATAGGTGTCGCCGCCGTTCGTCACCGTCCACACGGTTGCGCGCGCCTGCGGCGCGCCGAAGAACAACACCGTCGCCGCCAACAGGAAAATCCGGAACCCGGAACCGCCATATCGCGTCATTCATCTCTCTCCTCTTCGATTCGTCTCGTAGCGCGAATAGAGCATGCACCCTGACACAATGACAGAGTCAACCTCATTGTTTCCGGATGGAGCCTTTCGGCCGCGCGAACGCGAACAGCGGCGCGGCGAGCAGCAGCGCGAGCGGCGCGAATCCTCCCGATGCGTCGCAGCCGCCGCCGCTGCCCTTGTCGCCCACCGCCTCGGCGGCGCGGACCGAGCAGACCCGGAAGGTCACGACACCCGCGGTCGGGTTCAGGTCGTACGACCCGTTGTCCGTCACGACGTTCCGCCAGGTCATGAGACCCTCGCCGGGGACGTAGAAGTCCGGCGGCGTCACGCCGTCGGGGAGGCTCCGCCCCGCCTTCAGCTCGAACCGGATGCCCCGGTCGGGCAGCTCGTAGCCCGAACCGTCCGCCCTGCTGAAGAGCGCGTAGTAGCGGACGCTCTCGGGCCACGACGCCGTGTACTCCACGACGAGATCCTGACTTTCGATCGCGACATCCTCGAACGTGTTCGCGTAGTAGAGCGACGCCGCCATCGCCGTTCCCGACGATGCGGCCGCCTTCGTCCCCGGCGCTCGTCCGAGATCTTCCGAGAACAGTTCCGCAATCGACGCGAACAGATCGCTGTCGGAGTCCGCCAGTTCGCGCTTCACTTCGGCGACGTCGTCGTCCCCCGCGATCGACCGGGGTTCGGGCTCCTTCTCTCCGGAATACCCCGCGAACGCCGTCGCCGATTTGTTCGGCGCGCTTCCGATCGTGCAATCGCCGTCGGCCGTGTACGGTCCCACGATCTGGTCGGGCGTGTTGTCCTTGATCACGCTCTTTTCCTTGATCTTGCAGTAGGTATTCGAATATTGACCCTTGTACGTATAGATTCCCCCGCCCGAAGCGGCGCTGTTCCCCGTGATCGTACATGTCGTCGCGGTCAGACGCGCGTCGTCGTTGTACAACGCGCCGCCCTTTCCCGTAGCGACGTTCCCCGTGAAAACGCACGTCTTCAATGTGTCGAGTTGTCCGGAGTTCCAGATGCCGGCGCCATCCTCGCCGGTGTTGTCGGCGATCGTGCAGTTTTTCATCTCGACGTACGAATATCCGTTGAAGAGGGCGCCTCCTCCGGAATGCGGGGACGAATTCCGGCGTATCGCGCACCCGTCCATCTTCAAAGTCGAATAGTTTTCGACGCCTCCGCCCATCCATCTGACGGTGTTCGACTCGATGACGCAGTTTTTCATCGTCAGCGCTCCCGTGCTCGTCAAACTCATGTCGCTCTTTCCGTTCGTGACGCCTCCGCCGGACCAGGCCGAATTGCCGGAGATCGTGCTGTCCGTCATTTCCACGGCGCCCTCGTTATACAGGGCGCCGCCCGTCGAATCCGCCCCGTTCCCGGACAGAACGCACTCCTGAATCGACATCGTTCCCAGGTTGTGGAGCGCGCCGCCGTATCGTTCCCCGTTTCCGCCGCTGAGCGTGAGCTTTTTGAGCGCGAGGGTCTTCCCTTTCGGAACCGAGAAGATCCGCCCCGTTCCGGTCTGCGTGATCGTCGCCGGCCCGACCAATGCAAGATTCTTGTCGAACGCAATCGCCGACGTCAGGTTCACGGTCTTTCCGGGGCCGGAGAAGGTGATGATGTCTCCCCCCGACGCTTTTTTCACCCAGTAGCGCAGCGTCCCTTCCGTCGTCTCGGAATCCTCCGATTTCGTGACGGTCCGCACCGTCGCAGCATTCGCCGGCGCCGAGCCGAGGACGATCCCGAACACAACCGCGCATCCGACGAGAAGTCGAATATGTTTTCCCCATTCCGTGCAACGCGCCATAAAGCTCACCCCCTGATCCCGCCTGAAATACCTGCCCCGTTCGTCCGAGACTTTTGCGCCCCGGCGCTCGGGCAACGTCACGAAGGACGACGCCGCATCACCGGGAACGGACGCGAGCCGGAGGGGAGTCCTCCGGCTCAACGCATTCCGTTGCGAATACCGGAGTCTGACGACGCTATTCGCGCCCCTTCCGCGCCAGGACGGCGAGCGGAAGCCCGAGCAGCAGCGCGAGCGGCGCGAAGCCTGCGCCCGCGGCCGCATTGCATCCGCCGCCGCTCCCCTTGTC
>CAYVKE010000207.1:0-3897 GCA_964451935.1 uncultured Synergistaceae bacterium
CATGGTGTCGCCTCCATTTCAACGAGAAAACAGGGGAGCGAGTCGCCCCGCCCCCGTTACCCCCAAAAACGCCTAAATTCCGCCCGCGCCGCTTCCTGTGCGGCTTTCCGGTCACGCTCTTTCTGCCCGGCGTAAGTTTCCAGTCGACGCGCATCGTCATCCAAAAACGGACACCTACCAGACGCAAGTTCGAGCGCCCGCTGTTCGCCGAAAATCCGCGACGCTTCCGGCATATCGATTCCGAATTTTCTTCGCGCTTGGAAAAACTTGTTCAATTCGTGAGCCATTTGTCATTTCCCCTTTCGTCGTCTTCATGCTGCGATCCGAACATCCCATTCACGCGCATTTCTCCCGTGGTGGATCGCGGCTCCGGCGTCGTGGTGGTGCGCTTTCTTCTGTCTCTTCGTCTTCGGTTTCTTCGACGTTCAACGGCAGTCCATGAGCCCGGCAGTATGCCGCTTCGATTGAACACAGGACGTTAACAAGCGCCTCACTGACGCGGACAGGCTCGCGACTTCTCATCAGAACGCACTCCGTCCGCCGAAGGCAGGCTTTGCGGCTTTCGCCCTGTCGAGTTTCCAACTTTTCCCGGTTATCCTTTTGCTCGGTCCGTCGTACTCGATTTCAAACTGCCGACCTTGAGGACCAAATCGATTTTTGCTGATAGTCACGACCAGCCGCGGAGCGTCAATTCCCTCTTCGACCGGAGCGTCCAAACACAACTCCAACTCGACATCAAGAAGCTGCTCGAAAACCCCGCCGCCGTAAGCATGACTGCCGCTTTTCCCGGATTTCGCTTCGGCTTTTGATGCTCTCGACATCTGCGACAGCAACACGAATGTCGCCTTTGTCGTGGAGCGCCATTCACGGATCTTCTCAAGGGTCCGCTCGAATGCCCGGAATTTGTCGCGTTCCCCTGCGACGTTGACCAGCAGCAGATAATCGATCACGACCAGCGACGGCAGGCACGTTTCCATTGCGCTTTCAATATCGGCGACCGTACACGGTGACGACAGAACGAAGAGCCGTCCGTCATCGCGTCCTGCAATTTCATCCCGCGCCCTGAGATAGTCCGCGTTCTGTTCGGCGAACAATTCCCTTGCGCGGACCTCGTGGATTCCCAGAAACCTTGAGACGCGCCTGTGCATCAGCATGTCGCTGTTCATGTCGAGCGAACAGAACAGACACCGACACGCCGGGTTTCTCCATACGTTTTCCTCGATCAGGTGCAACGCGACAGAAGACTTCAAAGAGCCCTCATGTCCCGTCAGTCCGAGGACGGAACCGGGATACAGTCCGCTTTGGAGAGCATCGTCCACTCGCGGGATTCCGATTCGGACGGGTTCGATTCCACGTTGCTCCCGCGCCTGTTTCTCAGCCTGACTGAAAAGCCTGTCGGTCCCGCTCGCCAGATCGCCGCTCCGACCGAGTTCCAGACTCTTGATCGAAACGACCGTTGCGACGATGCGCCGGATTTCCGCTTCTCCGACCGCCGGCGGTGTTTTCATGTCGCCCTCAAGAAGCGATTGAACGACCTCGAAGTTATTGCAAAGCCCCTTCTCGACCAGCGCTTCCGCTTCGTCCCGGAGCAAGGCAAGCTTCATGTCGCGGATCGCGGTTTCATCCATGCCCGCCGCGTCAGCGTTGTACCGGATGTTTTGCATGACACTGTAGAACGCGCCCGAAAGCTGAACGATCATGCGGCGTCACCGTCCGTTTCGTCGGGGCAACGCACAAAAGTTTCAACCTCGATCATTACAGGAACGTCAGGGTCAACTTCCCGGAGCCAGTTCTGGAGCGACTTGATGTACTTCGGCTCCCGGTCCTTGCACTCGTCCCGATATGCGGCAGCGGCAGATAGGACGTTCGTCAACCTGTCACTGTTTTTCTCTTGGTCCGACGGGTTCGTGCTGAAAAACTGCCGGAAGAGCGCATAGCAGATCTTCGACGCCCCGGATTTTTTCGGATGCGTCGCGCACAGCGTCTTGAAATGCTCGCGGATGCGTTGGTCGAAGTCCGGGTACACGCCGCCCTGTTCGTTGGTATTTGTCTCTTGAGAAGGGTTTTCACTCAAGGGAAGGGTTCTAAAGACTTCCTTTGAGGGAAAAGCGTTCGGATTTTCGCAGTCCTTTGTTATATGGTCTTGTTTATTGGTATTGTTACACGCACTTTGCGTGGGTACCCCTACGGAAGCTATTTCCATAGGGTACACACCTACGTTCCGTACCCCTACGGAAGCTATTTCCGTACCCCCTGTACTTCCATAGGTCAGCGCGTACTCGTTCGAGTAGTTCCGATGCGTCTTTTCGTCATAGCGGCGTTCGATTGACAGAATTCCGAATCGTTCGAGATTCCCGACGCCCAGATATACCGTCTTCGTCGATAGTCCGGTCCGTTTCGAGATTGCCGCCGCTCCCGGATTGCATCGCCCGCTTTTATCGGCGAACGTCGTAAGCGCCGTGTACACCAGCCGATCAGAAGGGGAGAGACGTTCATCGAGAAGGACATCTACCTGAACGATGCCGTATCCGCTCATAGCTCGTACCTCAAGCGGCAGCTCGCCGAATCGTCGAAGAGCGACATCTGCACATTCCCGGCGCCGGATTCCCGGCGTTCGGCGATCTTCTTCCGCTCCTGAGCTTCCGCGTACCAGCCCGGCGCTTCGCCCTTCACAAGGTCGAAGTGCTCCAGGTAAAACGCCCATCGTCGCACCCTTGCGAGCTTCAGGGTCTTCGATCTTGCAAGCAGCGGCGCAAGATCCGCACGCCAGATGAACGCTCCCGCGTCTTCCCGGATTTCGAGCGTTTTTGCCCCGAGGGATAACGCTTCGGCGATCATCGAACAGTCAACAGCGTGTCCGCGCCCCGACAGGACATGCAGCCGATCACAGGACTTTTCGCTTTTTACGAGTCGCCCGTCAGAATGGAGAGTCAGCACGACGCGCCCGTGGTTCCCCGTCCACGAACGAACGGCAGTCATAGGGAGCACCCCGCCGCTAGCGACACGACGGCAGCGAACATGAGCGCCGCGCATCCGAATTGCAGCCGGTTCAATAGGTCAATCAGGTTGTTGTTTTCGTGCTTGTGGGAATTGTCGTTGCGGAATTCGTTGCGAAGGTTGCCGCCGATCAGCGGCAGTAAGGGTAAATCAGGACCGTCTGAGCCGTCCGAATCTCCCGAGTCGTCAGAGCCTCCGCCGCCGTCATTGTGAGACTCGCTTGTACCCTCGCGGACACAAGCCCTTGCAACGACTGGGGCGGTTGCAGCCTGACGCATTGCAGGAGCAATCGCTTTCTGCATCGACCGGCGAGCATGACCGCGCCGCGAGATAGACAGACAACCCCGCGTGTAGAATTGCGAAACCGTCCTGATGTCAGCCCCCTCGCGCACCAGCTTGCGGACGCGACGCTCAAGCCAGCGGTTCGCCCCCGCAAACGGGAGAGAGCACGACGTTTGGAACCGTCGCCCGCTGCGCTCGGTCCAGCCGTTAAGGACGACAACTCGACCCTTGTTAAACACTTGTTTGAAATGCGGTTTTGGTGTAGAATTATTCAACAAGGTTTCTCTCCTTTCTGAGCCGTTCCGGAGCCTGCCGGAGCGGCTTTTTCTTTTGCGTCACACCGAGACGGGAAAGCCGCGATCATCCGCAATTTCCTCAATCTGAACACCGAGCGTCCGCGCCGCTTTTTCCAACAGGTCCTTCGGAAGTCCGCCGCGTCCCGACTCAAACAGCCTCCACCAGAACCGTGATACTCCCGCTTGCTCGGAAAAAACGCGCATGTTCGGAAACATGCGTCCTCTTACGATACGCGCCTTCGTTGTCACCATCATCTGAATCCACCTCCCCCCTCGTGAGTGACTTGTTGCTTTTTCCCGAATTGAGAGTTACTATCACACT
>CAYVKE010000208.1:0-3895 GCA_964451935.1 uncultured Synergistaceae bacterium
GCCGCCAGCGTGACGACCGAGAGGATATAGTCCATGGTCCCTACACCTTCTCTTCCGTGTCCGAACCGAACAGGCCGTTCGGCATCCAGACGAGCAGGGCGATGAGCAGCGTGAAGCTGAATACGTCGCGCATCACGCTCGAGACGTACGTCGACACGAAGGTTTCGACGACGCCGAGGATCAATCCCCCGACGAGCGCGCCGGGCAGGCTTCCGAGCCCTCCGATGACCGCCGCGATATAAGCCTTGTTCGTCACCCACCCCATCGTCGGGTAGACGAGGTACTTGACCCCGAGAAAGACGCCCGCGACGCCTGCGAAGGCGCCCGCGAGCAGGAAGACCACCATGATCAGGCGATCGACGTTGACGCCCATGAGCGAACACATCGTCATGTCGCACACGCCGGCCCGGATCGCGATGCCGGTCTTCGTCCGCGTCACGAACACGTGAAGCGCCAGGATGGCGAAAAACGCGACGACGAAGGCCGAGAGATCAAGAAGGCTCAGCGAGCTGCCGGCGAACTGCACCACCTGCCGCGAGAAGAACTCGGGGAAGGCGTAGAACCGGGATCCGATCGTGGCGTACACCAGATTTTCGAGAAAGACCGAACACCCCATCGCGCTGATCATGAGATAGAGCGACGGCGCCTTGCGCCGACGGAGCACGGAATAGGCGAGACGCTCGTTCGTCACGGCCAGGATGGCGCTTCCGACGATGCTGCCGACCAGCACGAGCCCGATCCCCAGATGCAGTTTCACCGCCAGGGCCAGCCCGAGATAGGCGCCGAGCATGATGACCGCTCCGTGAGCGAAGTTGCTGAAGCCGAGAACGCTGAAGACCAGGGAATACCCCACCGCCATCAGCGCGTAGATGCCGCCTATGGATAACCCGGTTACGAGGGTTTGCAGAAACACCCGCCACAGTCCTTTCACAAATGAGTCCCGGACGCGGCGCTTCCGCATCTCTGCGGGAGCGCCGCGCGTCCGGGCGCGAAAAACCGGAAAACGCTATTCCACGGACACGTACTTTTTGACGAACTGGAAGGTCTTGTTCTTCACATCGACCTTCTGGATGACGGCCGGCTTGTTGAAGGGGTTATGGTCTGCGGCGCTGATGGTCAGCGGGCCGCTTGTGACCTTCAGGTCCTTGATCGTCTCCATCGCCTTCGCGATCTTCTCCCCTTCGACGGAGTTCGCGCGTTTGATCGAATCGACGATCATGAGAAGCGCGTCCTGCGCCATGACGGGATTCGGCAGGACGGGATCCTCGTTGAAGGCCGCCTTGTATTCCGCGACGAAGTCCTTGATGTCCGGGTCGGCGAGGTCGGCGAGATTCACGAAGTATCCGCCGTCGATCGCGCTGCCGCCGAGGTCGATCAGGTCGGGGCTCCCCCAGTTGTCCGTTCCGAGCAGGACGGCGTTGATGCCGAGATCCCGGGCCTGCTTCGCGGCCATCGCGGCTTCCTTCTGGCTCGTCGGGATGAAGATGACGTCCGGATTGAGCCCCTTCATCTTGCCGAGCTGCGCCCTGTAGTCAAGTTCCTCGCTCCGGAAGGCCTCCTTCGCGACGATCTTGCCGCCCTTCGCGACGAACGCCTCCTCGAAGTACTTCGCGAGCCACTGGCCGTAGTCGGACCCGACGTCATAGAGAATCGCGCCCGTCTTCGCCTTCAGGTCCGTGACCGCGAAACGCGCGGCGACGGTCCCCTGGAAGGGATCGATGAAGCAGGGACGGAACGCGAACGGACGGACCTTGCCGCTGCGCTGGTCCATCGTCACGTACGGATTCGTCGCCGTCGTCACGACCATCGGGACGGACGCCTTTTCGAGAACGGGAGCCGAAGCGATCGAGTTTCCGCTCTGCGCCGGTCCGATCACGGCGACGACGCCGTCGCTCACGAGACGCTTCGCGACGTTGACCGCCTCGACCGCATCGTTCCGGTTGTCGTACCGCACGACTTCGATTTTCTTTCCCAGAACTCCGCCCGCATCGTTGATTTTCTTCACGAGCATATCGATCGCCCGCGCCTCGGACTGCCCCCACATCGACGCTCCGCCGGTCAGCGAAACCGTATGCCCGATGCGGACGACATCCGCAGCCATAACCGTTCCTCCGAAGGAAAGAACCAACACCGCCGCGACAAGACCCCGAATCATATTCCTCACGCAACAACTCCCCTTTCCTGTTCCGTCTGTGTGACGCGCATATTCCTCCGGCTTCCGGCCCGAGGAAAACTCACGGAAAAACGCAGGAGCACGGATCAACTTCCGTCGCCCGGCCGATCACCTCCGCGTTCGCTACAGGTTCGCCGGGCCTTTAGGACTCCGGCCCGACACGAAATCCGGGATCGACTGCCCCCGGATCAGATCGTCATACGTCTGCCGCTGAACGACAACCTCGGCATGTCCGTCCCGGACGAAGACCACCGCCGGCCGCGGGGTCATGTTGTAGTTGTTCGCCATCGAAAAGGTGTACGCCCCCGTGTTCAGGACCGCGAGGATGTCTCCCATCCGGGGCTCGGGGAGTTCGACGCCTTCGGCCAGGATGTCCCCCGATTCGCAGCACTTCCCGACGATTGACACCTTCCCGTCGGACGGCGCATCCGCACGTTCGGCGAGCAGCGCGGAATACTTCGCGCCGTACAGGGCGGGACGCGGGTTGTCGGTCATGCCGCCGTCGACGCCGACGTGCGTCACGATTCCGGGAATCTTCTTGACCGTCGTCACGCCGTACAGGGTGATTCCGGCCTCCGAGATCAGCCATCGTCCCGGTTCGATGATCACCTTCGGACGCGGCATTCCGCGCGCGGCGCATCCCGTCCCGATCCGCTCCATGAGTGGATCGGTGAACGACGCGATATCGGGCGTCCGCTCATCGGGGAGAGACGCGACGCCGAATCCCCCGCCGACGTTGAGTTCCTCCGTTTCGAAACCCAGCCCCTTCCGGAGTTCGCTCATATGCTCCATCAGGATGTCGACGGCCAGAAGGTGTGAGGTGTTCTCGCGGATCTGCGATCCGACGTGGAAGTGAAAGCCGTGGAGGCGAAGGTTTTTCGACGACATGCACCGTTCGACCGAGCGCGCGAGGCTGTCGTCGGTCAGCGGGACGCCGAACTTCGAGCCCGTATGCCCGGTGATTACGTATTTGTGCGTATGCGCGTCCACGCCGGGAGCGACGCGGATCAGGATATCCGCGGCCCGTCCCTTCCTCTCCGCGATCGAACGAAGCAGATCAAGTTCCATGATTCCGTCCACGACGATCCGCCCCACACCCGCGTCGAGCGCGAACTCGAGTTCCGCCGCGGTCTTGCTGTTTCCGTGAAAATATCCCCGCTCCATCGGAAACCCCGCCGCGCGGGCCGCGTGGATCTCGCCGCCCGAAACCATGTCCAGCCCCAGCCCTTCGGAGGCGACAAGGGCGCACATCGCCAGGGGCAGAAAGGCCTTTCCGGCGTAGACGGCCTGCGTATCGCTCCACCGGTCGAGGAAGGAGCGTCGGACCGCAGCGATCTTCTCCCGCACCATCGCCTCGTCGATCACGTAGAGCGGCGTTCCGAACCGTTCCGCAAGTCCGGCGGCGTCGCAACCGCCCCATATGAGCCGTCCATCTCGAATCATCGTCGTCCCCCCAGAATACAAAAAAGGCCCGTCCCCAAAGGGACGGGCCTGAACCCGCGGTACCACCCAACTTGAGCGCGTCTGCGCTCCGCTCGGATCCGATAACGGAGATCCCGGCCGTGAACGTACTCCGCTCCGAAACGAAGCTTTCCGCCCAAGCTCCGCGAATTTTACGCTTCCGCGCATCGCCAAGGGGTTCTTCCAGCCGACGAAACCCCATCTCTGGTGGCGAGATCGCACGAAAACACTTCGCCTCATCGCTTTTTCACTATGAAGTCC
>CAYVKE010000209.1:0-3846 GCA_964451935.1 uncultured Synergistaceae bacterium
ATACTCGATAAGTCGCCGTTCTCTGTCGTCAGTCATGTCCCCTCCTGCAATGCGAAGGCGGCGAGTCTCCCCGCCGCCCCGTGATGTGCTATGCTACCTTGCCGTTCTCGTCGGAGATAGGCTCTTCCCCGAACGGAGATTCCGGCCCATTCCCGAATCCCTTTTCCTTGAGGCTTGCCACGTTCGTATCCTCATGCAGCGCGGTTTCGAGCGTATCAAGGTCCGCGTCGGTCCAGTCGGAAGCTCCCTTCCCCGGCACCGCAGCAACCGCCTTTTCCTTCGCCACGTCCTTCCCGTACTGCGTTACATACTGTTTCCATATCGCGCTTGCACGCGGCGAGAGTGTCGCCCTTTGCTTTGCCTGTTGCGGGGCGGCTTGCGGCGTAGCCTGTGGGGTAGGTTCCGGCACGCGCTCTGGCTCGGGAGAGTCTATCCCTGATTCAAGCCACTTTTTCAGCGACTGCCCCGTTTTCACGGAAGGCGTGAAAATCTGCCCGTCGAACGTCGCGGTACGATCCTTTGACGGAGTGGCGTTGTGATTCGCGTCAAGATCGAAAACGACCGTGAATTCATAGTCCATTCCCTCACGCTGTACCGGAGCCATGCCGACCTTTTTGGGCGTCTGTTTTCCCTTGTCGTTCGTCTCAAGGACGTACTCGGTCTTGGCCCGCATCGTCGCTATGATGTGACAAGGAGACGTGAGCATCGACTCAACGAGCTTGTTATGCATCGGTGTTATCTGTCTCCATGCCGTGTAACTGTTGCCGCGCCCCGAATCGGCTATCTTCCCCTGCTGGTCGAGCAAGCCGCCATCGCCAGCCCATGCGTGAGAAAGCGAGTCGATGATGATAACGTCATATCCTGCCCCCTCCGCGTCCTTGATCGCATCAAGGTACTTTTGGACCGTGTACGGAGCCGCTAGCGTACAGACGTCGTATCCGGGTATCCCCTTCATTCCGGCGTACAGATCGCCGGAGCCGTTTTCCGTGTCGATCAAAGCGATTTTCCCGCCGATGCCGCCTGCAACAAGCAGAGCGGAATACGTTTTTCCGCTTCCTGCTGAACCAACAAGGCCAAGCCGCAGTTTTGCCTTGCGCCGTTCGGCTTTTCTGAATCCCATCATGCAGCCCTTCTTTCATACTCGTATTTTGCCCTGTACAGGTCCAGAGCGCACTTGAACACACTCCATGCCGCATCGCGGTCGGGTGCGTCTATCACACGGTCGTCAAACCCTTCGTCTTCGGACCTCCCGACACGCAACAGCCGGGTGTTGTCTACGGGGTATTCGTTCTCGCAGAGCATCCGATGATAGGCCGAAACCTGATAGACGTGCTCCGGATAAAGCGCCTTGCTCGTCTTGATGTCCACCAGCCAGAGCTTGCCGTCTATCTCTCCGTACCAGTCGATAGTTCCGCCGAATCTGTATGTTTCCGACACAAGCGGGAGTTCGATAGCTCGGGTAATCATCTTCGCCCCGGTCTGTCGCTCCCATTCATAGAACGACAGCACCGCGTTTTCGGCGGCGTCTATCTGTTGCGCGTCGTATGCGGACCGGTCCCACTTCGGACCCCCGAGATATTCCTGTATCATCTCGTGCGCGAGCGTCCCGATACGCGCCGTTTCGTCAACGTATGTCGTCGAATCGATGCCGCTGAGTCCAAGCCCGTTGGCCCACTTGACCAACGCAGGCTTGTTTATCACGCTCAGCACCGTCGTCACGCCAGGAACGACGATGCCGTCTTTCGTTTTGTACCGCTGATGCGTTCGCGACTTTCTGCGAATGCACGTTTCAACAGTAGGCATGTGCCTTTTCGCCTCCTTTTCGATTGTCCGTTTCACTCAGGGATTGTGCTTTTTGGGATGATGCAAAGGGCAGTTCTCGTTGACCCAGAATCTTGGCTGATCGTCGTTCCATCCGCGCCCGTGGCGGTTCTCTGCAACGGGGCAGGTGCAACCGAGCTTCCGCGCTTCGTCGGAGCCGGGGGAAGGGACAGGATCAGCCGCGTTGGATGATGTTCGCATTGCTCACCGTCTCTATCCAGTCGCCGAAGTCAAGAAGCGTCTTGTCCGGGAGCCGCGCCATGATGACCTTTGCCGGGGTAGTGGACGCGAACGTTTCCCCTGTCTTCGGATTCGTCGTGACCGACGGTACGTCCACCATCTCGCCGGGGTGAAGGGAGCTATCCTGCATTGAACGACGCGCAGACAACATCTCCGGCATGGAACCGCTCGTCCGCAATGCCGACGAATTCGGCAGTGACGTGTTCGGGTGGGGACCATGCCCATATTCCTGACGTATCGCCGTGTCCCCACATTCTGCATTCAGCATCCCAAATGCTCCCGTCTGGATGTATTTTCCTTGCGCCATCTTCGTTCTTCGCCACGACGACGGCGGAGTCATACGTGTCGTATCCAGTGTTCACCGTCTGCGATATCCTGAAAAGCTTCAGGCTCATGTCGATCCTCCTTGATAACTTTCGTAGAACTGCTGAGTCACGCTACCCTCACGCTTGTTCCAGAGTTCATCGGCAAGCTCCCAGCTCTCTGCGATAGGGCCTTCGTTGCTGCAATAACTACATCGTCTCCAAAAAAGCACATTCCATTCGCCTTTGGAAACGGTTTCCATGGTTATGCTATGTCCGCCTGCTCCGCATACAGAACAGTCTTCAAGCCCCTCCTCTAGGTCTTCATTCGACATCGCCATCCCTCCTGTTCCAGAGTTCGGCGGCTTCTGCCGGTGTCTTTGCAATCGGCCCTCTCGCGTCGCATTCCCAACACTCCATGTAGTAGCGCATCGGGGGCTCAATTGTCGTGCATGTGCTGGGTTCAACCTGATGGCAGAACGGGCACCCCTCCAGCGTCATCGCGGCTCCTCCTGTTCGTTCACTTCGATTTTATCTGGCCGACTCGTACTATCCGGAAGAGCTTTCCATATCACTTCGATGCCTGCGTCTCTGCCGCCGCTGACCTTTACTGCATCGATATAAATCCACATCGTAGTCTTCCACGGGAAAACGCATTCGTCGATTCCGACCGTCTGCGCCGGAACGAGCAAGGTATAGTCAGGACCATAGTCGGATGCGACGACAATGAGCTTTCCTCCCTCTCGTTCCCATTGCGTGTTGATAGACTCCTTGAGTAATGGTTTGTATCGCTCTATTTGCTCTGGAGTTATCCTGTTTTTAGAGGAAAGGATTGTCCCCAAAAGGTTCATCGTTGCTCCCGTTTCGCTCTTGTCGCCGCAATCGAATCTTGGGTGCGTTATGACGTCGCACCACCAATTGACGGCGGCATCTATCGCTTGTTCTCTGTCTTTGCGATCAGGTATGTATTTCATGCCTGTCCTCCCTCCTGTCCGTCGATCCGCTTGAGCACCTCGCGGGCGGCGTCTCCGGCTTGAAGCATAATTCCCCACAGCCGCATTGTTTCAAGATCATGGAACCCGAACATCTCGCATGCTTCCCGGCACTCCGCTTCCGCCTTCGCCAGCTCCCGTAGCGCCGCAAGCATGTCAGGCATAGACGCTATTGCATCTGCGTCCTCTTTGGTGCAATCCTTAGCGACAACGACCCCGCCGTTTGCCCGTATCTCGTACGTTCCCAGATCGTATGATTTCCACCACGGACCCGGCGTAAAAGTCATGCTCCCACCTCCTTCAGTTCTTCCTCCAGATGTTTCAGGAACGATTCCTCGCCGTCGTCATCTGACAGGAGCCAGTCAACGCGCTGCGCGTAGACGTATGCGACACGCAGCGCTGCAACCGCCCCGTACAGTTTGGAGATAACTATCGGGCTGTACTGCCGCCCGCGAGGGTAACCGAACTGGTCCGGCGTCGTGTCGTTGTTC
>CAYVKE010000210.1:0-3776 GCA_964451935.1 uncultured Synergistaceae bacterium
GTCCGGACATCACGACGCCGCTCTTGAGAATCATAAGGCCGTTTCCCTTTCCGAAGATCCTGAGGCTGTTGACGTACTCGGTGATCGGGCTGATGTCCATGTTGCCCGTCACGACCCCGAGCAGCTTGCCGGCGTCATCGTACAGGGCGGTCGCGGCCGAGATGAGGAACGTCTTCGTGTTGGCGTTCAGGTATGGGTCCGTGAAGGCGACCTTCCCCTTGCCCGCCGCGACCGCCATCTTGTACCAGGGGCGCGTGCGCGCATCATAGTCGGCCGGTTCCTTCCACGCGCTGCCGTGCGCGAGCTTTCCGGTCGAATCGAGTCCCATGTAGACCCCCGTGAGGCCGCCCTCAAGCGCCTGCCTGGCGAGCGACATCATGAACTTCTCCATCGTTTCCTCTTCGTTCACGCCGAGCTGCGTCCACGCATAGCGCGCCGAATCCGCAACCATGAGCAGGACGTTTTCGACGTTGTCGAACTGATCGTCGATGTTCTTCGTCGCGCTCTTCACGACCTCCATGCCCGCGGTGTCCGCAAGGTCGGTGATGATGGCCGCTCCCCGAAAGTACGTCACTCCCGCCATCGTCGCTATCGCCAAAAGAACAACGACCAGCATCCCTGAAAGTTTGTTCCGGATCGTCAATGTCTACCCCTCCGTCAGTACAAGCCGCAATGGCCCGTGAGTTTGCGATGCATATTCCGTCGGTTTCGGTTCCTTCCGTATTTTTTCGGTGTTTCGACGATCGCCTCCCCGAACGCTCCTCCTTTTCTCCGAGCACAAAAATTCCGTGTCGGTCCAACGGTTTAATAATCGGCGCTCGGTGCGCATTGCAGTAGCCTTCCCGGGGCCGAAAAGCGGCGTGGAGACACATTTTTGAACCACAGCGGAGCGACATCGCGTCACTATAGTACGGAACGAACGAAAAATACACCGACTGGGGACGATTCACGACTACAATGAAGGAAAATTGGCCTCTGCCGTTCCGCACCGGGTAGAAGCCGCCCCACAGGAGGCAGCACAGTGAAGAAGATCATCAACGCGATTCCCGATATCGTGACCGAAATGCTTGACGGCGTCGTCGCCGCGCACCCGGAGACGCTCCGGCGCCTCGCAGGATGGAACGTCATCGTTCGCCGGGAGATCCGCCCGGACAAGGTGACGCTCCTGAGCGGCGGCGGCGGCGGGCACGAACCCGCGCAGGCGGGGTACGTCGGGAAGGGAATGCTCGACGCGGCGGTCGCCGGGGAAATTTTTACGTCGCCCGCGCCGGACCCGATCAAGGCGGCGCTCGACGCGATCCGGTC
Source organism: uncultured Synergistaceae bacterium (assembly GCA_964451935.1). Taxonomy (GTDB): domain Bacteria; phylum Synergistota; class Synergistia; order Synergistales; family Aminobacteriaceae; genus CALFXN01. Next base: position 1,306 of record CAYVKE010000210.1, read on the forward strand.
CGACGCCGGAACCCTCATGATCGTCACGAACTACTCCGGCGACCTCATGAACTTCGAGATGGCGGCGGAACTCGCGGAAATGAACGGCATGAAGACGCGGAGCGTCATCGTCAACGACGACGTCGCCGTCATGAACAGCACCTACACGACGGGGCGTCGCGGCGTCGCGGGGACGATTCTCGTCCACAAGATCGCGGGTGCGCTGGCCGAACGCGGCGCGGACCTCGATGCGGTCGCGGCCGTCGCGCAAAAGACGGTGGACAACATACGTTCGTTGGGGTTCGCGCTCTCGGCCTGCACCGTTCCCGCGAACGGACGCCCGGGTTTCGACCTCGGAGACGGCGAGATCGAGTTCGGCCTCGGGATTCACGGCGAGCCCGGCGTCCGACGCATGGGAATCGAATGCGCCGACTTGATGGCGAAGCGCCTCTGCGCCGCGTTGTTCGAGGACCTTCCGTTCCGGAAGGGCGACCGCGTCGCCGTCCTCGTCAACGGCCTCGGGGGAACGCCGCTCATGGAGCTGTACATCCTGAACCGCTCCGTGGCGGCGCTGTGCCGCGGGCAGGGACTCACAACAGCGAAGACCTACGTCGGCAACTTCATGACGTCGCTCGAAATGGCGGGGGCGTCCGTGACGCTTCTGCGGCTGGACGACGAACTCGAATCGCTGCTCCTCGACCCGGCGGACGCGCCCGCGTTCCGGCAGCGATGAGGACGTAAAAAAACGCCGGCGCGCCCGAGGGGAAATCCTCCCCGTTGACGATCTCCAGCAGGCGTCGTATCATTGTGATACATACTATTTGTATATATGAGGTGATGATCCATGCCCACGGTGCGCATGACGCGGTCGGCGGCGAATCCGAAGGTTCAGGATCCGCTCGCGAATCTGACGGACATCCTCGTTCCCTCGCCGCAGGCGACCTTCCTCTTCCGCGGCGGGGAGGACGCGGGGGCGCCCGGCGGGGCGACGGCCCGGCCCCGGCATATCCTCGTCGTGGACCGCTCGTATCCCGTGACGCAGGGCGCTGACGCGATCCTCGAGCGCGACGGCAGGCTCGTCCGCGGGACGGTGTCGGGCGATACGGAGGAGGCGCTCGTCTGGGGCGTGATCACCTGGGAACTCATCCGCCGCTCCTGACCATGCCGCTCATCGGACTGTGCGACTGCAACAACTTCTTCGTCTCGTGCGAACGGCTCTTCCGGCCCGACCTGAAGGACCGCCCCGTGATCGTGCTGTCGTCCAACGACGGATGCGTCATCTCGCGCTCTAACGAGGCGAAGGCGCTCGGAATCCCCATGGGGGAGCCGTTCTTCAAGGTCGAGGGGATCGTGAAGGCGTACAAGGTGCAGGTCTTTTCGACGAACTTCCCGCTCTACGACGACATCTCGAAGCGCGTTCACGCTGTCATCCGGGCCCACGCCCCCGAGACGGAGGACTATTCCGTCGACGAATCGTTCTTCTCGCTGGACATCGCCGCGCTCCGGTCCCCCGAGGCGTACGCGCGCACGCTCGGCGAGACGATCCGCCGGTGGGTAGGCGTGCCCGTGTCGATCGGCCTCGCGCCGACGAAGACGCTCGCCAAGCTCGCGGCCGATTATGCGAAGAAGCACGCGGAAACGGGCGGCGTGCATCGCCTCGAACCGGGATCGGAGCTTGATGCGCTTCTGGAGCGCACGCCCGTCGGGGACGTCTGGGGCGTGGGGCGCCGCTACGCCGATTTCCTGAACCGGTGCAACACGGGCAACGCGCGAAAGCTCCGCGACAAACCCGACGACTGGCTCCGGAGGCATCTGACGATCCGCGGGCTTCAGACGGGGTGGGAGCTTCGCGGCGTGTCCTGCATCCCGATCCGCACGACCGATCCGCCGCAGAAGTCCATCCAGGTATCGCGATCGTTCGGCGGGCCGACGACGATGATCGAGCCGATCCGCGAGGCCGTGACGACGTTCGTCGCGCGCGGGGCCGAAAAAATGCGCGCCCAGGGGATGCGGGCGCGCGTGTTGCATGTCTATATCACGACGTCGCGCTTCCACCCGCCCGTCACCTGCCCCGTCGGACGGATGACGTTCGAGGCTCCGGCGTCCTATACGCCGACGCTCGTCACGGCGGCGCTCGACGTCCTGGACGAGATCTTCGTCCGCGGGGAGTGGTACGTGAAGGCGGGAATCGGCCTGTCGGACTTCTCGGAGGAGGGACAACGGCAGCTCTTTCTGCCCGGCGCGTCGCTCGACCCGCAGGAGGACGACCGGAGGACGCGGTACATGGAGGCGGTGGACCGGATCAACAGGGTCCTGGGGCAGGACGCGATCCGTCCGGCGGCGATGCCGGCGCGCGGGAAGGAGTCGGGCTGGGGACCGCGTCGCGACCACGAGTCGCCGGAGACGACAGAACATTCTCTCCGTTGACAGCGGACGGAAAACGGCGTTGAATAGGCGCGTTTCGATCTCGGAACGGGGTGGAAGTCCCCACT
>CAYVKE010000211.1:0-3765 GCA_964451935.1 uncultured Synergistaceae bacterium
GCCGCGAGGGGAGTCCGCGCGCGCGTGCGAGAAGGATGTAGTCTTCGGAAAGCGTTTTGACCATGAGGTTGCGCACGTAGAGCGCCCATCCGCCGAAGCCCAGAAGGACGAGCGAGAAGACCGGGAGCGTCAGGTGCCACATGTAATCCAGGATGCCTGCGACGCCCTGGAGCGGGGGGATCGAGACGGTGCCCCGCAGTGGGAAAAGGGGCCAGAAGACCGCGAAGAGCATGAGCAGCACGAGCTGGACGAAAAAGGACGGAAAGTAGAAGGTCACGGCTCCCGAGAACAACACGAGCTTTTCGACCCAGGAGCCCCGTCTGTCTGCCGCGCGGATCCCGAGCCATATTCCGATGGCGGCCGAGAGGACGAGCGACGTTGCGAGCAACGCGACGGTGTTGGGCAGGCGCGAGGCGAGTTCCTCGATCACGGGGCGTCCCGTGAGGAACGAGACGCCGAAGCGGAAGGTCGTCATCCGCCCCAGGTAGAGAAGGAACTGTTCGGTCATCGGGCGGTCCAGTCCGTACTGCGCGCGAAGCGCGGCCTTCGCCTCCGGGGAAAAGCGCGGATCGACGATGCTGGCGACGGGGTCGCCGGGCATGATCCGGAAGAGCAGGAAGTTCAGCGCCAGCACGACCGCCAGCACCAGCAGGGACTGAAGCAGCCGCCGCGTCATGGCCGGAGTCGCGTCCGGAATGCGTCGTTGCGCAGGAAACGGACGTATTCGCCCGGTTTGTACCCCGCGAAGACGAACGGGCCGGAGCCGACGAGGTTGCTCATTTCGGGCCGGAGCGCGTTTTTCTCGTTGGCGGGCTGCCAGCTCCGCCAGTCCTTCACGTTCGCAAGGATATGCGCGGGCAGGATCGGCAGGCCGCCGATGTTGTGCAGGCTCCAGTAGCTCGTGCGGTCAAGATGCACGACGAGCGTGCGGTCGTCCGGCGTCTCGACCGTCGTGACGCCGCTGACGGAGTCGAGGTAGCGCGGGACCTGGTTCGTCTTGAGGTAGTCGATCGTGAAGGCGACGTCCTTTGCGGTGAGCGGCGCTCCGTCATGCCACGTCACGCCGTCGCGGAGACGGAAGGACAGCCGCGTTCCCGGTCTTGCGGACGAGGCGGCGGGCTTTTCGACAGCGACGTCCCAGGAGAGCGCGATCCACGGGATGTCTTCGAGCGTCGCCGGATCGATCGCGATGAGCGAGTCGTAGAGCAGGCCGAGAACCTGCCAGTCGGTTGCGATGCTTGCGGCGACCGGGTTCAGCGTTCGCGGCTCCTCGCCGAGGACCATGAAGAGCGGGCGCGGATCCGCGGGCTCCCGTTCCATGCCGAGCAGCGTCCATGTATTGTCGACGGTGCTCTTTTCGGTGGTCAGCGTCCCCTTCCAGCCTTTGCGGATCGCGGAGACAGAGTAGCGGCTGTAGAGCGGCACGACCGGGACGAGTCGCGAAAGCGCCTTCTGCGCGTCGCTCGCGGCTTTGCGCGCCTCGGCCTCGTCCGGGGCGTATCGGAGCCGTTCGAGGATCTGGTCGAGCGCCGGGTCGGCGATTCCGGGGATGTTGTATCCGCCGGCGACGTCCATGCTCGAGTGGTAGAAGACGAACAGGGAGTCCGGGTCGCGGCTCATCTGCCACGCCATGACGTAGGCGTCGAATTTCCGCTCGTTCATCCGGGAGATCATCGTTGAGAAGTCCATCGGGTCCGCCTGGATCGGGATTCCGATGGAGGCAAGCGCGTCGGCGACCGTGACCGCGAGTTCCGCCGTCGTTGGGGCGACCTGCGCCGTGGGCGTGAGAAGCTTCATCGGCGCGAGCGGTTTCCCTTCCGGAGAGACGAGCGTTCCCGCGGCGTTCCACGTCCAGCCCGCGTCTTTGAGGCGCTTTCGCGCCGCGTCGGGAGAGTACGCGTAGAGCGTGACGTCCGGTTCGAAGTACGGAGACGCGGGGGGAAGGAAGGTCGTCAGGGGTTCGGCGTAGCCGCCGAAGAGGTCGCGGATGAGCGTGTCGCGCGGGATGACCTCGCATGCGGCCTGCCGGAGCGCGACGTTGTTCCACGGAAACGTCCGGACGTTGAAGCCGAGGAAGAAGCCGTGGAAGCCCTGCGCGAGCGAGAGTTCCACGGACGGGTTCGCGGTCAGCCGCTCGATGTCCGTCGGGCGGGCGAGGTCGCTCAGGATGTCGACGGTTCCCTTTTCGAGCGCCAGGATCTGGGCGTCCTGGTCGCGGATCACGGTCATGTAGAGTTCGCGGATCTTCGGCCCGCCTTCGGGCAGGGGAACGGCCTTCGCGCCTCCCGCCGCGGAGGAGGGGAGTGCGGGCTGGAGGATCGCGAGACAGCATATCGCAAGAAGCGCCTTCCGGAAAAGCGTCATGGATTTTCCCCCTTCGGAACAATTCATTTCATTATAGCGGTTCGAACGAACGTGATGGGTCCGCAGTTTGAACGGTTTCCCGGATGCGGCTTTTGTGCGCGAAAAGGTCGTATTCTCATAGGATGGGCCGAACAAACGAAAAGCCCCTCGTCGGATTGGGATGAGGGGCTTTCATATCGTCGCCGATAGGAGCGGAACGCATGGAGAGATACGCGTTATAAGCGCTGAAGCTCTTTTTCTAACGCTCTGGTCAGAACGCCCGAGAAATTGATTCCTGCGCGATCGGCCTGATACGCCAGCTTCGCGGGTATTGTCAGATTTTTTCTGACGGTCTTTTCCCGAAGCGGAACCATCCACGCCTCTACAAGCACCACCGCTTCGTCGGAGTCGACCTTCACGGACCGAAAGTCCGACGGGGCGGGGATTGGGTCGTTGTCGTTCTCCATGCAGGAGAGATGCCCTCTCAGCGCGTCCTGCGCCATGACGATGGCCTCGTCCTGATCGTCGCCGCAGGTGTTGCATCCGGGAAGGTCGGGGAAGGAGACCGCCACGCCGTTTTCGTCGTAGGTGAACACGGCGGGGAATATGTATCTATCCGGTTTCTTTCTCATTTTCGGTCACCTCCTTTCTTCAAGAGGTGGAGCTATATAAGCCCCGCTTGTTTCAGTGCGCTATTGAACGTTTTTGGGTGGATGTTTTTCCGGGGGTGCGGGACCGTAACCTTTCCCGGTTTCGTGGGATGCTTGAAGTGATGATGGCTGCCCTCTATCTTCGTCAAGTATCAACCGTCGTCTTCGATCCGCTTGATCAACTCCTTTGATGTCGGCATTGTACACCCCCCGCTTTTTGGTTGCCATTGTTGCATGCGCATAACATGCGCGTCAATTTTGAGAAATCGTTTCCCAAAAAGGTCGGTGGCGACACCCCATCTGACTCAAATATGCGTGCAGAGTCGACGAAAACGCCGGCGGACCGATGAAGAAATCTCCGGCTACGATGATGGCGACGGTAATGCAGTGCAAATTCCTCTTGAGACGGGCTACGGTCACTATTCGTCGAAGAGATAAGATCAGGGCGAAAAATCAAATATTGCAAAGATGTGCGAAGAGAGGATAAAATGAAACATCATTATTTGCAGAGGTGATCCGATGTTCTCCCTGCGTCGCTGCATTGGTCCTCTTTTCGTCGCCCTGTCTCTGTTCTCCCTTCCGGTGTTTTCTCCTTCCGCGTTTGCCCTGAGTTGGAATACCCACGTCATTGAAGCGCAGCCGAACCCCTGTTGGACGACGCTTGCCGTCGGAGAGTGGGGAACGGCGGTGCTGTACGCCGATGGCGTCTTGACTGGGTTGCGGCTTGCATGGGGCGGTCCGGATGCGTGGGAGTACGAGGCGCTTGCTCCGG
>CAYVKE010000212.1:0-3741 GCA_964451935.1 uncultured Synergistaceae bacterium
CCGACGGGGAAGTGTAATTGTCGTTCAAGGGGAAGTGTAATTGTCGTTAGCCAGGGTCGGCGCTGCGGGCTCCCCGCAGGATGTAGCAATCTCCCTTCAGATTCTCGCCCTTCTCACGGTCCTCAGTCTGGCTCCGGCCATATTCCTGATGATGACGAGCTTTGCGAGAATTCTGGTCGTATTGGGGTTCGTGCGCAAAGCCATCGGTTTGCAGCAGGAGCCCCCAAATCAGGTAGTCGTCACGCTTGCGCTCTTTCTGACGTTCTACACGATGGCGCCGACGTGGACCCAGGTGTACGATAATGCGCTCTCACCCTATATGGCGGGACGGATTTCCGCTGGGAACGCCTGGCAGGCGACGGTCCGTCCGATGCGGAAGTTTATGCTCGCCTATACGCGCGAACAGGAATTGTCCCTTATGGTTCGCATGGCGAAGATGGAACAGCCGAAAAACGCCGACGATATCCCGACCCGCATCCTGCTTCCGGCGTTTATGCTCAGTGAGATGAAGACGTCGTTTCAGATGGGGGTCGTCATTTACATCCCGTTCATCGTCGTCGATATGATTGTCTCGAGCGTTCTGATGGCGATGGGAATGATCATGCTTCCCCCGATGATGATTTCCCTTCCGTTCAAAGTGCTGCTCTTCGTCGTCGCGGACGGATGGAACCTCGTCGTTGCGAGCCTCATAAAGAGCTTCTCGCAGACGCTCTGAAAGGCGGGACCGCGGTGCAGCCGACCAGTATGTCCGATGTTTTTACGAACGCCGTCTGGATCACGCTTATAACGACGCTCCCGGTTCTTCTCATAGCGATGATCGTGGGGCTTATCGTCGGCATTCTGCAGACGGCGACGTCGATTCAGGAGCAGACGCTGATGTTCATTCCGAAGATCGTCGCCGTGTTGTTCTCGCTCGTATTTTTCGGGCCATGGATTTTCGGACAGGTCGGCGACTTGACCCGCAAACTGCTCGGGGAGCTGGAACGTTTCATCCAATGATGGCCGGACAGGATCCGATTTTTCAATATCTTTCCCTGTGGCTCCTCATAGGGTTTCGTTTTGTGGGGACGATCTTTTCCTCTCCGGTTTTCACGGCTTCATCCCTTCCGCTCGCAGTCCGTTTCTGGATGGCTCTTTTGCTTGCAGGAACCGCCATGGCCGGCTGGGACGGAGCGGCGCCCGCCGTGCTGTTCGCGGCGCCTGTCGCTCTTCTTCTGGCGTGTGCGCGAGAGTTCCTCATCGGCGTGATTCTCGGTTTTCTCTCGGGTGCTCCATTCTACGCATTGCAGATTTCCGGAGAACTCATCGGAACGACGATGGGGCTTTCCATGGTCAGTCTTCTGGATCCGCTGAGCGAGGAACAGGTGGTTATCGTCGCCCAGCTTCAGTTCGCGGTGGGACTCTGGTTTTTCTTTCGCTGGAACGGACATATCCTTCTCACGCAGGCGCTGGTCGAAAGTCTGAAACTGCTTCCACCCGGCGCGGTGAACTTTTTCAAGCCCGGCGATATGCGCCTCGGAGCATGGCTCCAGAGCATTTTCAATCTGGGCGTTCGCTTTACCATTCCGTATTACGGGGCATTGCTTCTTGCGGATATCGGTCTCGGGTTCCTCGCGCGCACCGTTCCCCAGATGAATATATTCATCCTCGGCCTGCCTCTGAAAATGGGGCTCGGACTCTTTCTCCTGATGGTGGTTTTCCCTCTGACCGTCGATCTGATCGCCCCGATGGTCGATTCTTTCCTTGAAGTCGCACTTCAGGGGATCATGGCATTACGATGAGAGGCGCTTTCAGGACGTCGACGACTGCTCCGGAACGCTTGTTTTCCCCGGTGAGGTCCGATGTTCGACTCCCCGCGCGGAGATCCCTTCCGGCGTTTCGTCTTCAGTTTTTCGCACAGGAGCGCACCGAACAGGCGACTCCCAGAAAACGACGACGCGAGCGCGAAGAGGGGCGCGTCGCCAAGAGCAACGATCTGGACGCGGCGACGATCATTCTCGTGGGGCTTTACGTGTTGCTTGTTCTTGGCGCGTGGATGGGAAGCGGACTCGTGGACGCTATCCAGTCCACAATCCGGTTCATGGGCGACGGGACGCTCTTTCAAAGAGACTGGATCACCACGCTCGGAATCGACTCCCTCAAGCGTTTTCTCGTTCTCTGGGGGCCGATCGCCGTCGCTTCCGGAATAACGGCATTCGCCGTCGTCGTTTCCCAGGTGGGGCTGGAATTGACGACCAAGCCGCTGTCGCTCCGTTTTGACCGCCTGAATCCGGTGAGCGGGATGAAAAAAATTCTCTCGCTTCGCTCCATCGCCGAAATGGTGAAGGGGCTCTTCAAGGCGAGCCTGTTCGGGATCGTGCTCTACAGCGCCCTGAAAAACGAAACAGCGGGATTTATCGAGGCCATCCGGTATCCGATCGACGCAGGCATCGGCGTTATTTTCGATCGCGTCTGGTCGCTCTGCGCGAAGTTTGCCTTTCTGCTTCTTGTCATCGCTCTCTTCGATTATGCCTATCAGCGATGGGAGTTTGAGCGGTCCATTCGGATGAGCAAGCAGGAAATCAAGGAAGAGTACAAGCAGATGGAAGGCGACCCGATGCTCAAGAGCAAGATCCGGCAGAAGCAGCGGGAGATGGCGCGGAAACGCATGATGGCTTCCGTCCCGAAAGCGGACGTCGTCATCACGAACCCGACGACGCTCGCCGTCGCCCTCCAGTACGACAAAGAAGCGATGGAAGCTCCCGAGGTGGTCGCGAAAGGAAAGGGACACCTTGCGCGACGGATTCGCGAAATAGCCGAGGAAAACGGAGTCCCGGTCGTCGAGAACGTTCCGCTCGCGCGCGCCCTGTACCGGGAACTCGAGATCGGCGATTCGATTCCCGAATCATTGTACAAAGCGGTCGCGGAAGTTCTCGCTTTCGTCTATCGTCTCAAACGGGGAGACGGCATGCGGCGCTTGAACAATTCTCCGGTACAATACGGGCGGAGGGGATAACTCTTGGCACAGGCTTCTGCAAATACGTTCAAGAAAATGCTTCAGTACTCCGATCTCGGGATGGCGGCTCTCGTCGCCCTGATCGTGGGAATGCTGATTATTCCGTTGCCGACGGGGCTCATCGATGTCCTTTTATCGCTGAACATCGCGCTCGGCGTCGTCATCCTGCTCACGACCTTTTATGCGCATGGGGCGCTCGACCTTTCGGCCTTCCCGACCATTTTGCTCATCGTCACGCTGTTCCGGCTGGCTTTGAATGTATCCACGACGAGGCTGATTCTTCTCTCGCTGGGCTGGTCGTCAGCGCCTTCGGCAATTTCGTCGTTGGCGGCAACTACGTTGTCGGCGCGGTGGTATTCCTCATTCTCGTGATCATCCAGTTCATCGTCATAACGAAAGGTGCGGAACGGGTCGCCGAAGTCGCGGCCCGCTTTACGCTCGACGCCATGCCGGGCAAACAGATGGCGATCGACGCCGACTTAAACTCCGGCATGATCGACGAAAAAACCGCAAGGCAGCGCAGGATTTCGATCCAGCGCGAAGCCGATTTCTACGGCGCGATGGACGGCGCCTCGAAATTTGTCAAAGGGGACGCCATCGTATCCATTATCATCGTGTTTGTCAACATCATAGGGGGCAGCATCATTGGCATGGTCTCCGGCGGGCAGAGCTTTTCGCAGGTGCTTTCGATCTATACCATCGCAACGGTAGGGGACGGGTTAGTGTCTCAGATACCCGCGCTGATG
>CAYVKE010000213.1:0-3708 GCA_964451935.1 uncultured Synergistaceae bacterium
ATGACGGAGCGGAGGATAGAAGAACTCTGCGAAGAGGTATTGAAGAAGCGGGAGGAATCGCGGAGGGGCGGAGGGGAGAAGGCGGTCGGGAAGCAGCACGAGAAAGGGAAAGGGACGGCGCGCGAGCGGATAGAGGGGTTGCTCGATGCGGGGAGTTTTGTGGAAATCGACGAATACGTCACGCACCGGTGCGAGACCTTCGGCCTCGGGGACAAGAAATACGCGGGAGACGGAGTCGTCACGGGCTACGGATCGATAGACGGACGGCGGGTCTTCGTGTACAGCCAGGACTTCACGGTGCTGGGCGGATCGCTTGGGGAAATGCACGCGAAGAAAATCTGCAAAGTCATGGACATGGCGCTCGAAACGGGAAGCCCGGTCATAGGAATCAACGACAGCGGCGGAGCGCGGATCCAGGAAGCGGTCGACAGCCTGAACGGCTACGGGGAAATATTCTACCGGAACACGATATCGAGCGGCGTGATCCCGCAAATCTCGGTCATCCTCGGACCGACTGCGGGGGGAGCGGTCTACAGTCCTGCGCTCACGGACTACATCTTCATGGTTGCGAAAACGGGAATCATGCACATCACGGGCCCTGCGGTCATCAAGGCGGTCACGGGAGAAGACGTCAGCAGCGAAGAACTGGGCGGGGCGAAAACGCACAACGCGAAATCGGGCAACGCGCACTTCCTTGCGACAAGCGAAGCGGAATGCTTTGCGCAGGTAAAGAAACTGCTCTCCTGCCTGCCGTCGAACAACCTCGACCGGGCGCCGGGCAAAGAGACGAGCGACCCGGTCGACCGAGCGGACGCAGGACTGCGGGACATCGTGCCGACCAACCCGAACAAAAGCTACAACGTCCTCGACGTCATCGGCAAAATCGTCGACGACGGGGACTTCCTCGAAGTGCAGAAACTGTGGGCGACGAACATCGTCACGGGGTACGGGAGAATCGGGGGAGAAGTCATCGGAATCATAGCGAACCAGGCGAAAAGCATGGCGGGCTGCCTCGACATAGACGCATCGGACAAAGCGAGCCGGTTCATCCGGCACTGCGACGCCTTCAACATCCCCATCGTCACCTTCGTCGACGTTCCGGGCTACCTTCCGGGAATCGCGCAGGAATGGGGGGGCATCATCCGTCACGGAGCGAAAATGCTCTACGCGTACAGCGAAGCCACCGTCCCGATGATCACCGTCGTATTGCGCAAGGCGTACGGGGGAGCGTACCTGGGAATGTGCAGCAAAGCGCTCGGAGCGGACGTCGTCCTCGCGTGGCCGCAGGCGGAAATCGCGGTCATGGGAGCGGAAGGAGCGGCCAACATCGTCTTCCGGAAAGACATCGACGACTCGCCGGACCCGACGGCCATGCGAACGCAGAAAATAGAGGAATACCGGACGGCCTTCGCGAACCCGTACGTTGCGGCGGAGCGGGGCTTCGTCGACCGTGTCATACTGCCGGAAGACACGCGGAAAGAAATCGCCGCGGCGCTCGCGCTCACGCAGGGAAAAAGCGTGCGGCGACCGAAACGGAAACACGGCGTCATGCCGCACTGACGCGGAGGAGACGGAAAATGAACCCGATACACGGACACTTCACGGGAATAGGCGGAGCCGTCGTCGTCTCCCTCATCGCCTTCAGCGCATGCTTCCTCGTCCTCGGAGGCCTCGCGCTCATCATCTACGGAATCAAATACATGGCGAAAGTCGGGGAGCGGAGAGACGGACAGGGAGCCGCGCCCGCGAAACAGCAGCAGCCGGCGCAGACCTCATCGGCGCCGGTCGCGCGGGCCGTCGCACAGCCCCCGGCCGGAAGCACGCTCGCGGGAACCGCGCAGGAAACCATAGCGGCCATCACGGGAGCGGTCCTTGCGGCGCGTGGAGGAAAAGCCTTCAGCATCCGGACCGTCACGCAACTGGGAACGGGAAACCGGAGCGGAAACGGAAGGGACCGGCGTGGGGCCTGGGAAACGGCGGGCCTGCTGGAAAACCTGGGGGAACTGGAACGGACCTGGAACGCCCCGGCGTAACCGGCCGCCTGCGGGAAACAGCGACGCGCCGGAACGCGAGCGACAGACGAAACGAACGGCAGAAGCTGCAGAAGCTGCCGAAACCACCGACAAACGAGGGAGGAACCCATCAGATGAACCGATACAAAGTCACCGTCAACGGAACCGCCTACGACGTCCTCGTCGAAGACATGGGAGCGGCGCAGGCGTCCTACGCGCCCGTCGCGCAAACACCGGCCGTCGTCCCGGCGGCAGCGCCCGTCGCAGCGCCGCAGCCCGCCCCGGTCGCGGCGCCTGCTCCCACTCCTGCGCCTGCACCCGCGGCGATGCCTGCGGGGGCGAGCGTCATCGAAGCGCCGATGCCGGGGAAAATCCTGAAAATCAGCGTTGCGGTCGGAGCGAGCGTCGTGAGCGGCGACGTCCTGCTCATCCTCGAAGCGATGAAAATGGAAAACGAAATCAGCGCGCCTGCGGGCGGCACGGTCCGGGAAATCCGCGCCCGGGAAGGGGACTCCGTCAACACGGGCGACGTCCTCGTCGTCCTGGGCTAGGACACAGGAAAGGAGCGCTGCGGCGATGGAAACCTACATCGCATCGATGGGAGCGATCTTCAGCTCCTCGGGATTCGCGGGACTGACAGTCGGGAACAGCATCATGCTCGTCGTCTCGTTCATCATGCTCTACCTGGCGATAGGGAAGGGATTCGAGCCGCTGCTGCTGGTCCCGATCGGATTCGGCTGCCTGCTCGTCAACATGCCGCTCTCGGGAATCATGGACGAAGGGGGCTTCCTGCGCTACCTCTTCTACGGAACGGAACACGAAATCTACCCGGTCATCATCTTCATGGGAATCGGAGCGCTGACCGACTTCGGTCCGCTGCTGGCCAACCCGATCACCTTCCTTCTCGGAGCGGCGGCGCAGCTGGGCGTCTTCATTGCGATGATCGGAGCGGTGGCGCTGGGCTTCACGATCCAGGAAGCGGCGTCGATCGGAATCATCGGAGGGGCGGACGGCCCGACGAGCATCTACCTGACGATGAAACTGGCGCCGCAACTCCTCGGAGCGGTGGCGGTGGCGGCGTACAGCTACATGTCGCTCGTTCCGCTGATCCAGCCGCCGGTCATCAGACTGCTCACGAGCAAGGCGGACCGGGCGATCCGGATGGAACAGCTGCGTCCCGTCAGCAAAATGGAGCGGATCCTCTTCCCGATCGTCGCGACCGTCGGATCGGGACTGCTGTTGCCCGCGGCCGTGCCGCTCATCGGGACGCTCATGTTCGGCAACCTGCTTCGTGTGTGCGGCTGCACGGAACGACTGAGCCAGGCGGCGCAGAACGAAATCCTGAACACGACGACGATCTTCCTGGGGCTCTCGGTCGGGGCGACCATGAGCGCGAAAGACTTCCTGACGCCCGCGACGCTGAAGATCGTGCTCCTCGGCCTCATCGCGTTCGTGTTCAGCACGGCGGGAGGCGTCCTGTTCGGGCAGGTCATGAAAGTCATGAGCAAGGGAAAGATCAACCCGATGATCGGCTCGGCGGGAGTCTCGGCCGTCCCGATGGCCGCGCGCGTCGTCCAGCGCGTCTGCCAGCAGGAAAACCCCGGAAGCTACCTCCTCATGCACGCCATGGGACCCAACGTCGCCGGCGTCATCGGAACAGCCGTCGCCGCAGGCGTCATGCTCACACTCCTCAGCT
>CAYVKE010000214.1:0-3657 GCA_964451935.1 uncultured Synergistaceae bacterium
GGGCCGCGGAGCTGGCGCTGCTCGGCAAGAACCTCAACGACGCGCCGGAATCGCATCTGACGCACCGCGTCCTCGGCGTCGACCCGGTCGTTCTCGTCTCGGGGGACGGAACGCGGGAGCTTCCTCTCATACGCTATTCCGCAGACTGCCCGCTCGCAACCTTCGCAAACGCGCTTTTTCTCCACTCGGGTCCGAAAAGCCCCGACCCCCTGACGGTGAACGACATCGAGGCGGCGAGAATCCTTGCGCTTCAGGGCGTCGGCGCGGCTCTTCTTCCCGAATCCCGGGCGCGGGACGATCTTCGCGCCGGACGCCTCAAACGAGTCCCCGCGGAGGGAACGGCCCCCTTCCTGTGGGAGATTCAGGCCGTCTACTCCACGGTCGGAGGGCTTTCCTACGCGGGATGGGAGATGGTGCGAATTCTCGACCGGCTCGCGGCGGAAATTTTCCCGAACCGCCTCCCGACCGGCGCCGCGAACACCGAGGACCGACACGGGACCGCCGTCGTCGCGCCGCGCGCCTGAGAAAAAAAACTCCGGCGGATTCGTTTCTTCCGCCGGAGCCGTGATCACCGCTTCTCTTCCAGCAGCTTCCTGAAGAGCGCCAGTTTGCGGCTGAAGGCCGCAACCGCATCCTCGATCGGACGGGGCGTCGTCATGTCCACCCCGGCGTCGCGCAGAATCTCCAGGGAGTATGCGGAACCGCCCCGCGAAAGGAAACGCAGGTAGCGTTTCCGCGCATCGTCCCCCTGTTCGAGAAGCTGCCGGGAAAGCGACACGGACGCCGCAAATCCCGTGACGTACTTGTAGACGTAAAAGGCGCTGTAGAAGTGCGGGATTCGCGCCCACTCCATCGCGACCGGCTCGTCGACCGTCATGAGCGGGCCGTAATACGCCGCGTTCAGCCCCTTCCAGATTTCGCAGAGGACATCCGGCGTCAGCGCCTCCCCGCGTTCGGCCATCGCGTGCGTGGTCCGCTCGAAGTCCGCGAACATCGTCTGACGATAGAGCGTCGTCCGCGTCTGCTCGAGATCGTGGTTCAGAAGCGACAGCGTGCGGACGCGGTCCGTGCTGGACGAAAGCAGGTGCTCCGATAGAAGCGCCTCGTTCGTCGTCGAGGCGACCTCCGCGAGAAAGATCGTGTAGTCTCCGTACACCCACGGCTGCGCTCCGTGCGAGAACCACGAATGCAGCGCGTGCCCCATCTCGTGCGCTATGGTGAACACGTCGCGCAGCGTGCCGTTGTAGTTCAGCAGGACGTACGGATGCGTCCCGTAGCTCCCCCACGAGTACGCGCCCTTCCGCTTCCCCTTGTTCTCGTAGATGTCGATCCACCGCGAGGAAAACCCGTTTTTCAGAACCGAGACATACTCGTCTCCGAGAACGTGGAGGCCGGCCGTCACCGTTTCGACGGCGCGGTCGTACGGAATGTCCTCCTTCGGCTCCTTCACGAGCGGCGCGGCGATATCGTACATGTGGAGTTCCGGGACTCCGAGAACCTTCTTTCGAAGTTCCATGTATTCATGAAGCGGCGCGAGATTCTTCGCGACCGTGTCGATCACCGTGTCGTACACGGCCGTCGGGATGTTGTCCCCGTACAGCGATGCCTCGAGCGCGGACGAATACCGTCGGCACGCTGCGTAGAACAGGTCTCCCTTCACGCTCCCGGAGTACATGGCGCCGAGCGCGTTCCGCCAGGCGCCGTACGTCCCGTGGATTCCCTCGAACGCCTCCCGCCGCACTCTCCGGTCGGGGGAGCGGCTGAAGCGGTAGTAACGCTCCTCGGTCAGTTCGATCTCCTCTCCGAGCTCGTCCGTTATGCCCGGAAAGCGCATGTCGGCGCCCGAGAAAAGGGAGAAAATGTTCTCGGGCGCGCGCGCAACTTCTCCGGACCGGGCGAGGATCTCCTCTTCCGCGGTCGTGAGCGTGTGCGCCTTCATTCTGAGGATGCTTTCGAAGAAGAACCTGTACGTTTTCAGTTCCGGCGATTCGGCGAGAAGCGCCCCGATGCGCGCCTCGCCCGCATCCATCGCCTCCGGGACGAAAAAGGCGAACGCCGTTCCGCACCGGACGATCAGGGCCGTCGCGCGGTCGGCCATCGCCTGGCGCGAGGAGAGCGACGAGTCCTCGTGACTTCCCATGACCGCGTGGACGTACACCTTTCCGGCGAGGATCTCGACGCGCTCCCGAAACGCCAGAAACTCCGCGAGGCGCCCGGCGGAGGCGAAGACGGTCCCCCTGTACGCATCGACCTCTTTCAGCGCATCCGATGTTTCGGAGAATGCGCTTTCCCATTCCTCTTCCGATGCGAAGATGTCCTCCAGTCGCCATCGGTGTTCCTCCGGGACCATCGATCGTTCCGGCAGATCTCCGGCTCTCGGGGATCCCGGCGTCCCGCCGGCGACTCCATCCTCGGGGCGCAGACGCAGGGTCGCAACGCTCATGTCAGCATCTCCTCATTTCAACGCCGCAGCGAAGGCCGCAGCGACGGCGCGCATATTCGCCATCCAGTCGGAAGCCAGCGGATCGGCCGCAGCGATCTTCGCACCGAGCGCGTCCGCTATCGTCCCGGCCGCGTTCTTCGAAACGCCCGGGGCGACGAAAAGAACCCGGACGTCCGCGTCCGCCGCGATCTTCATGATCCGCTGGAGATCCACGGCGCGAGGCTCCTTCCCCTCAACCTCGACGGAAAGCTGCACGAGACCGTAATCCCGCGCGAAATACCCCCACGCCGGGTGAAACACGAGAAAGCGCATCCCGCCGCGGCCGGAGAACAGGGTTGTCAGCTCCTCGTCGAGCGCGGTGATGTCCTTTAGCAGCGATTCGTACCCCGCGCGATAGTCCGCGTCGCCCTCAGGATCGGCCGCGATGAGGCCTCCGAGGATATTCGAGGCGATCAGGACGGCGTTTTTCGGACTGCACCACACATGGGGATCGTTTGCGCCCTCTTCGTGTTCGTGCGCTTTCTTCCCCTTGGACGGCGCGGGAGCGATCCGCGTCGACTCCAGCATCGGAATGGGCGCAATTCCTTCGTCCGCACGAATCACGCGAAGCGACGGCGCGTTCTTCGTCACCTTCTCGACCAGGGCGGATTCAAAGGGCATTCCGACCGAAACGTACGCCTTCGCCTTGGAAAGAGCCACCATCTGTTTCGGCAGGGGCTCGTACACGTGAGGATCCCGTCCGGCGGGCAGCAGGACTTCGACCTGCACCCGTCCGCCTCCGATGCGCTCGACAAACATCCGCAACGGAGCGATTCCGACGACCACGGTCCCGGGGGCCGCCTCCGCCGCATGCCCCGCCGCCAGCACAAGAAGGGCCGCAATGAGAGCCCCGAATTTTTTTCCGATCATCTTCTCCATCCTTTCCTGTCTTCCACATACAGACCCCGAGATTATACCCCCGTCCGGGAGGATATCGGAAATTCGCAAATGACGGGCGCCTGACTCGCGCTTGTCTTCGTTTTTTTGAGTTATCACGAGAAATCGTAGCGGAAAGGGCGAAAAATGGATATATTTGCCCGTAATCTTCCCTTACGGCTCAAACCGAAACTTGTTTCACCAAGCCTGACGTATATAATGACAGCAACAAAGGTCAACATACATCAATTCAGGAGGTGCTTCAGGATGACACGACGATGGCTGGCGGTTCGTCCGGC
>CAYVKE010000215.1:0-2830 GCA_964451935.1 uncultured Synergistaceae bacterium
ATTCTCGATTCGTCGGCGTCAACCGGGGTCTATCCCGACTATTCCGGACGCGTCAACAAGGAGACGCTCCGGAACTTCCGAAACTACCATACCGAGGTGCAGGCTCACGAGCGGCTGCATCAGGCGATCGGCGGCGCGGCGGTCGGGTCGGCTTCGTATGTCTACCAGCGAGGCCCGGACGGCCGTTTCTACGCGGTCGGCGGTCGCGTGAACGTGAGCATCCCCGCGGGGACGTCGCCCGAGGATGCGCTCCGGATGCTCCGGCAGGTCCAGTTGGCCGCGATTTCCCCGGCAAGTCCGTCGTCGCAGGACCTCGCGACAACGGCGCAGGTCATCGGCGCGATCCGCAGGGCTCAGACGCGAATCGATCAGCTCCAGGCCGCAAAGGCGACGAAAGATCCCTCCGCAGCCCCGAAATTCCGGCCGGATTACTCCTCCGTTCCGGATTTCGCGAAGGTCGCCGGAGTGCTCGCCTCCTCCCCGAAGTTCATCCTGTACGCCTGAAATGGTATAATTCCCTCCGGAACATATTCCGACAGAACAGGGGGGAGACCGATGATGCGTTTCGTCTGACGATCCGTACAGACCGATGCACGGGCTGCATGGATTATCCGTCGGTTCCCCGGGAATATGCGTCCTCTTTGTTCGTGACGTTCCCTTCCTGATTTCTCCCTGTCTTTCCGACCTCCCGGGTTCGCGATGACCGTCCGCAGGGCGTTTTCCGCCGCGGACGTTTCGCCGTGCGTCGATAACGCGGCGCGTTGTCCTGTGTTCGCGCTCCGGGCGCGATCTTCCGTTTTTTCCTAAACGACGATTCGAGAGGTGGTTGTCATGAAATCTTCCGGCGGACTTCTCATGTCCCGTCACGGCCCAATGATTGCGGGCGCGGTCATCGGCGCGCTCGCGGCGCTCCTTGTGAAATTCGGCAATCCCGGCAACATGGGAATATGCGTCGCGTGCTTCACGCGCGACATCGCAGGCGCGCTCGGGCTGCACCGCGCGGCGGTCGTCCAGTACCTGCGGCCCGAGATCGGCGGGTTCGTCATCGGGGCGTTCCTGTCGGCGCTCGCCTTCGGCGAATACTCCCCCCGGAGCGGTTCGTCCCCGATCGTCCGTTTCTTCCTGGGCGTTTTCGCGATGATCGGCGCGCTCATCTTCCTCGGCTGCCCCTGGCGCGCGTATCTTCGCCTCGCGGGCGGCGACTGGAACGCGCTCGCCGGGATCGGGGGACTCGCGACCGGCGTGATCATCGGAATCGTCTTCCTCTGGAACGGCTTCAGCCTCGGCCGCTCGCACGCGACGTCGAAAATCTCCGGTCTCATGCTGCCGCTTGCGGCGGTCGCACTGCTCGCGCTGCTGGCGCTGCACCCCGCGTTCGGCAAGGACGGCGCGGGGCCCATTTTCTTCTCGAAGGAAGGACCGGGCGCCGCGCACGCGCCGCTTCTCATTTCGCTCGGCGCCGGGCTTCTCGTCGGGTGGCTCGCGCAACGCACGCGCTTCTGCACGGTCGGCGCTATCCGCGACCTCGTGATGCTCCGTGATTCGCACCTCTTCCGGGGCGTCCTCGCGTTCATCGTCGCGGCCTTCGCGGTGAATTTCGCGCTCGGGCAATTCCACGCGGGGTTCGAGAAACAGCCCGTCGCGCACATGAATACGCTCTGGAATTTCCTCGGGATGACGCTTTCGGGACTCGCGTTCACGCTCGCGGGCGGATGCCCCGGACGGCAGCTCATCATGGGCGGCGAGGGCGACGGCGACGCGGGCGTCTTCATCCTCGGAATGCTCGTCGGCGCGGCGTTCGCGCACAACTTCAGCCTGGCGTCGTCGGGTGCGGGGATCACGGCGTTCGCGCCGACCGCCTTCGCGATCGGAATGGTCTTCTGCCTCGCGGTCGGTTTCCTGTCGCGGGACAGGGTATAGGAGGGAACGGACGATGAGTGACGTAACGATTGTTGACGCGCGCGGGCTTTCCTGCCCCGAGCCCGTGATCCGGACGAAGAAGGCGCTCGCCTCCCTGGGCGGCGGGCGCGCGGACATTCTTGTGGATACGGTGACGGCGCGCGAGAACGTCTCGCGGTACGCGAGGTCGCAGGGGTGGACGGCAGAGGCGGTGGAAGAGGACAATCACTTCCGTGTGGCGCTGAAAAAGTAGGCGCTCTTCAAAAAACAAAGGACGAGGCCGGGAGAATCGCTCCCGGCCTCGTCGCTTTCGTTATTCCCCCTCGCCGCGATTCCCGTCTTCGGTCCGCACGGCGACGCCGTTGCCCGCGCCGACGAACAGCACCGGCTCCGGCGCAACGCGGCGTTGCATCCATTCCCACGCCTGCGCGAGCGTCGGGAAGATCTCGCCGGGAAGGGAGACGGCTTCCCTCGGAAGGGATGAAACGAGCGCAAACGGACGGCTCCCGAGATCGCGCAGCGTCGTGAGCGCGATGAAAGCGGGGATCGTGAAGTTCCGTTCGAGTTCTTCGAGAAGCGCGTCGCGGCTCGCCATGCCGAGCTTCATGGCTGCTCCGAAACCGCCCGTCATGCCCTCCTCGCCGTCCGCGCAGAGCACGAGCCCCGCGCCGGGGCGCAAAACCTCCGCGACAGCCGAGACGGCCTTCGTGGCCTGATAGAGGTCGATGTCTCCGGGATAGCCGCCGCACGAGGTCACGACGCAGCCGACCTTCTGCGGAATCCGGAGCGTCTGGATCGCGCGCGCAACGCGGACCCCCTCGCTCCACGCCCGTTCCGCGTCTCCCGCGACATAGCGGTATGGCGCGCCGTCGCCGTCGGGGACGACGTTCAGCAGGTACAGGTCCGGACGGTTCGCGCACAGCCGCGCATA
>CAYVKE010000215.1:2840-3641 GCA_964451935.1 uncultured Synergistaceae bacterium
CGTCGAGCAGACCGCACCCGACCTCGGGGCAGATCGAGCCGTCCCGCAGCGAGAGCGCGTGGTTGGCGCGGATGCTCTCGCGTCCGCTCACGCCGGGGATCAGCCCCTTGCGCCCGCCGCTGAAGCCCGCGAGATCGTGGTGGATGATGCCGCCAACAAGGATCGCGGCGCCTGCGTCCGCGACCTCCGGACAGAGGGTTACGGGCGTCCCCCGGCTCGTCCGGAGCCCCGTGTCGCGAACGCGGTCGCAGTCGTGCGACACCGTCGCGTCGCCCGGCAGAAGCGCATCGCCGAGCAGATTCCGGAACTCGTCCTCCGTGGCGGCGCGGTGCTGCCCGGTCGCGACGATCCAGGTCACGGGGCGGTCGCCCAGACGGGATCGCACGGCCCGGGCCATCAGGGAAACGCGCTGCCAGGATCGCGTCGAGTCGGGGATGACGACGACCGGCCTCCGCGTCCCGACGAACGCTTCGAGCGGCTCCGCCCCGATCGGGGACGCGAGCGCCTCTTCGGGCGT
This sequence comes from uncultured Synergistaceae bacterium, assembly GCA_964451935.1. Classification (GTDB taxonomy): domain Bacteria; phylum Synergistota; class Synergistia; order Synergistales; family Aminobacteriaceae; genus CALFXN01. Next base: position 3,358 of record CAYVKE010000215.1, read on the forward strand.
GTTTCGCGCGATCGCATGCGGGCGCGCCCGCGGGATGATCACGTCGCGCCCGGGAATCCATTCTTGCGTACGCCGTCCGATGCGGACGGGGATCGTTCGTTCCATTCCATTCACTCCTGACGTTGCGCGATGTGCGTCCGGCGAAAAGAGCGGACCGGAAGGGAGCCCCCTCCCTGTCCGCTCTGCTCCGAACCGTAACAGCGTATCAGCGTCGCGGACGTTCGACAAGGTCCCGGAGCATGCGTTCGTCCGCGATGTGCGGCAACGTGATGTGCTGGTCGGGG
>CAYVKE010000216.1:0-3607 GCA_964451935.1 uncultured Synergistaceae bacterium
GACGCTCTCCTGCAAGCGAGAAAACGGGCAAAGGCGCACGTCGCCTGACAGACGCGCAACGATCACACGAAGAGCCGGGTTCCCGCGAGAAGGGAGCCCGGCTTTTTTCATCTTCTCTCGCCGCCCTACGGAACCGAGCGTCACCTTCCGAAGCTACGTCCGACCAGTGCATGCAACGCTTTCAGCGTTTCGACCATCATTAACGACGTTTCGTTTTGCTGTACCATTCTTCCTTGCATGCAATCATGTCTGATTGCACATGTTCGCTTTCGTTGCATATTATTCGAGCACTCGTTGGTAAATATTGCCGCGAGAAGGGAATGAATGGCACGAAAGCGTCAGTGACGATTTCCTTTCCTCATGTGATACGGTACGATCATGGTGCATGCAGTAAAGGGATGCGAGAGACGCATGTACATCTGCGCAAACGCCCCACATCGCCCCTGACGCGCACACAGCCTCAAGGCGCTATGTCCTTTTCTCTGGACGAGCTTCCATACCTTTTCTCGTAACGGCACTCGTCCTGACGCAAGGGGGAAAGACCATTCTCCCGGCGTCGGGAAAATGGTCTGCCGTATGTCGTCGCCGTCGAAGACGATCAGACGACCGGACGGCCGGAAGTTGATCGTGCGTAAAGCTCCGAAAGGAGCTTGCGCGATTCCGGATCTGCGAGGAGCGCCGCGGTATCGACATCGCAGCTCATCTCCGTCTTCGCATCGAGCGATATCTTCTCGACAAAGTCACATTCGCTCTTCCCCAAAAGCTCGCTTGCTCTGAGCCGGTCCCGAAGGTCCGCCTCTTCATCGTTCATGATCCGCGTCCAGAACGTCTGTCGCTCTATGCGCGTCGCAACGCGGACCGATGACGCCGCGCTTTCGCGTTCGGCGATGGCGGCCTTGATTTGGGGTTTTTTGAGGTTTTCGGCCCCGATGAATGCGGCCGTCCGCGGAGAATATCCGGCTTCCAAGGCGGCCTGTGTCGCGTTGCCAGAATACACTTCAACAAATCTCTGTTGCTTCACTGTCAGTTTCATCTTGTCACCTCCATAGAGCCCCACGAGTGGGGAATGAATGCCGGACTATCAAACATCCGTCCCGCGAGAAGAAAGCCCCACCACGGGCTTCCTCATGCGTCCAGGCTCACATCCTCGGCAACGCTCCTATCTGTTTTCGCGTTAAGTCGAGAAGCCACGTCCGCAGCTCCGCGAGCTTCCGCGCCGACAGTCCCCCCCTCGATCTCAGAAGTTCGCCGTGAAGACCGTCCATCAGCCCCTCGATGTACGACCGTGTCTTCTTCTCCGTCACGTCCCGGAACCCCCGGGCCAGCAACGTGGCCTTCGGGGGAAGCCGGTCGAGCCGTTCTTTTGCAGACAATGCGCGCTCCTGAAGAGAAACGCGCTCCCCTCCCTGTACCTGGTCGCCGGGTCGCGCACGTCCGGCATACATCGCCCCATCGATCACGGCGAGGAGTTCCATGCTCTCGCGGATCAGCGGACCGAGGAACGCGACGGCGATCTCCGTAACGTACTCCGGGGAGAAACGCGAAGGAGTGCGGTCGACGATCTTCTGTACCATGTCATCCAGCTTCGCCTTCGTTACTCTCGCTTTCTCCGGGGGAAGATCCACGGATCAACGTCCCCCGACGATCTTCCGCACGCGCTCGACGAAGCCTTCAAGATCGTTCAGAGCCGCCATCGTTTCCACGAGGGAAGAGGGAACCTTCGTCCCGTCAAGTTCGTCGTACGTCCGGAAGGCGAACACCCGCGCGTCGTGAACGCCGTCGCGGATGTTTGTCATGATGTCGCCAAGCGCAACGGCGAGAATGGGCGTTTCTCTTCTCGTGGTTTCGTCTTCCGGAAGCTCAAGGATGTCGCCGGGCATAAGGCGCCCCCTTTCAGAATTCGCTGCCGGCTCTGTGGTGCGCCCGCGTCAGCGCTTCGAGCATCGCCGGAAGCTGGATCTCCGGCCAGGACACCACAATCCGCGCGTCCCTCTTCGGCAACGGCAGCGGGAACGAATACCCCTTCATCACCTTGCCGTATTCGTCCTCGAACGCGTCACGCGAAATGCCGTTCTCTGCAAGGATCTCTTCGGCGAGGGAACATACCGCGTCCGGCGCTCCGGGTTGCTTCAGCCATTCGACGACGATATCCAGAAACGGGAGCTTTCGCCCCGCCCGGGCCATACAGAACTCCGACATAGCGCCACATCCGACTTCCGATTCCCCCGTAACGCTCACGTACGTCACGTGTGGGAAGAGTCCCCCTTGAACCCACTCGCGAATTACCCCTTCTGGCTCGATCTTCCGGAGAAAAATCACGTTCTCCTTCTCGTCCTTCGCCGCTCTCATCTCCCGATCACCGCTTTCCGAACCGAAGTTTTTCCCGAACAAGGCCCGGGAGAAGGTGCATTCCCCCGGGCCGGGCGTTTGCTACTTCCCGAGACTGTGAAGCGCCTTCGTCGCCGCTTCGAGCATCGCGTATCGCTCCGCTTCGTCCCACTCCTCTTCGGATACGGGCGGGCACGCCTGCCCCTGTTCGATGCAGGGGTGGCGGTATTCCTCCAGCACTCCCGACAGGACGGATTCGTATTTCTTCCGGTCTATCCCGAAGCCGAAGACCTTTTCCACGAGAAGGGGAACCGCCTTTTCCGCCTGTGGAGTCCGAAGCCACGCCTGGACGTCGCACAGCGTCCCCGGTTCCGTGCGGTATCGTTCCATCCGCTCGCTGTCGACCGCGCCCCACGCGACGCTGATTTCTCCGATGGACGTGAGGCGTGCGAAGCAGGGGAAAATCCCCGATACGATCCATTCCCTCAGGAGTTCCGGCATATCGCGTTTGTAGAGTAGAATCACGTTGTCTTCCATGTCGATCTCCCTTTCCGAACTCTATTTTTCCCTATCGGCCCGGCCGTATGTTCTTCATCGCGAACGTCTATTTTTGCCTATCCGCTCCACCGTGTGCGGACCTCATCATTTTTCAACAGTACAGGTTCTTACAACCAGCCGAAACGTATGCACCGTTTTGCGGGCGTCTATTTTTGTCTATCAGGCGACGGGCGCGGGCGTTACTTTTCGTAACCGACCCGGCCTTATCTCCATTCCCCGCGCTTCGGGTCGCTCCACCATTTCGCAAGGAACGTATCCGTCTCCGCGGCGCGCTTCAGGACCTCCCCGGGATCGATGTCGAGCGTGACCGCGAGTCCGTAGAGCACCCGCGCCGTCATTTCCGACGGGTCGGTTTTATCTCTTTCCGCGTCGAACAACGTCATTGACGAGACTCCGGCACGAAGACATACCCGCCCCTGAGACAGTCCGCGTTCCTTCCGAATCCGCTTGAGCCATTGCCCGAAGGTCTCTTTCACGCCGCATGCCTCTTTCCGTCGAGCCAGTCCGGAAGGTCCGTCTCCGGAGCCAGTCGTCTGTACGCCTCAAAGAACCGGTTCCGCGCCTGCCCGTACAACACGGGATGCTCGTCCACAAGATCGAACACGATGGGCCGACGCTTCCCTTCGAGATTCCGGAGGGTGCGCCCGACACGCTGCTCGGTCCGGCCCGGGCTTCGGGAAGGAGCCGCCAGCACCAGCGTATCGAGCGCCGGAAGATCGAG
>CAYVKE010000217.1:0-3594 GCA_964451935.1 uncultured Synergistaceae bacterium
CGTCTTCCTTGACCGGCCAGAACTCATACGCACCGGCTTCGCATACCTTCGCAGTATTGTAGCTGCCCCACGCGAGGTAGCTAAACCAAGTCTGCTTGTAATACGCGCTGTCGTAGGGGCTTACAGTGGCGTCGGTCGGGTCGGTGGCATACCGGAAGTTCCTGGCGACCCGCACCCGGACCATGTTCTCGTCGGGATTCAGATGCGCAACGGTCACGGGGATGTCCTTTGAATCAAGAAGCGTCCCAGTGGTGCCGTCTACGAACCCGAACTGAAGTCCGGGGCAGCAATAGACCGCAAACTTTTCCTCGTCATCGAACCACACCTGAAGCTCATGGTTCTTAACGGTCTTGCTGTAATCCGACGGCGTGCAGCAATCGATGTAGAAGTTCACGCCGCAGCAGGGGACTTCACAAGCATATGCATACGGAAAACCATGAGCAGCTGTTGCAGTCACGTCGTAGCTCAGAAGCGGGAAATACGTATCGGCAAAAGACGCATCATCGCTCGCAACCATGTAGATCGGGATACTGACGGGCGAGTTCTGCGTCGCTTCCTTCGTCGTACGGACAAGCAACGGGATCCAGTCGCCGCTCTCGATCGCTAACGGAGCGCCAAGAACCTGGGTGGCCGTACCGTAGTTCGCCGTTTCCTTCAGCCAGTCGGCGCTTACCGTGCCGTGGGCCGTTTGGAAAGCGAACACATCAAAGGAACCAGGGTAGACGCCATAAAAGAACAGACCGGCGATGTCCGCCGAGGCGATCCACTTGTTCCAGCCGTGGTTGATATCGTTGTGGCTGCCGCTCACGACGTCGAACGACCCCTGAATCGTGAACATATCATACTCGGTGGCGTTGTACGGAGCGAGCTTGGAGTATTCCGAGTTCGGCAACGCAAACGCCGCTCCGGCCGCAAGAACCAGTGCGACCACAAGCGCAAAACATGAAAGCTTCTTCATCCAGTAATTCCTCCTTTTCGGAAAGAATCTGCATTATGAAAACCGATCGGGCTCGCCGGAGTCCGAATTCCCCGGGTCGCCGCTTCCGAAAACACACCAACACTTCATACCACGCGCGCGATATTCGGTTGTCGGTACCGTTCTCCGGTGGGCGGATCCCCCCTTCCGTTCGAATGAATCAGGCTGCCAGAATATCTCTTGGTACCCGTCTGATGCGGTCCGCCGAAAGGCGGACATCCCGCATCCGCGATTATACCAGATTCTACGGAATCTCTCCAAGAAACGCAAGCGAATATGTCCCGTGGAGACCACATTCGGGAGAGACTTTCGCGCGGGGTGCAGGATATACGGACCAAGTTTACACACTCCCTTTGCGATGTCAAGTATTTTCCTTTTCTTAAAGGGCGGCGTTTTCCCCTGTACCGATGCGGTTTCGGGGCATATTCACGCGGAACACCCCTGGATGGTATAATCTCCGGCGCATACACCCGGTACAAGGACAGGAGCGATTGAGATGAAGTGTCTGGCGACGTTCCATATCACGAGCATGGCGATTCTGTTCGAGCGAACGCTCCGGAAGGAGGGTCTCTCGGTCAAGGTGGTCCCCGTGCCGCGCGCCCTTTCGGCGAGCTGCGGCCTTGCGTGCGAGTTTCCCTGCGACGCGGAGGAGCGCGTAAAGGCGGCGTGCGCCGAGCGGAAGATCGAAGCCGCGGGCTTCCATACGATGGATGATCCGGACTAGCGCGTTCCTGAGGAATTTTCACGGACGCATATCGCTAACGTTCATTATATAAGGAGGAGACTTCTATGACGAAGCGGGTTGTGATCGTCGGCGGCGTCGCGTGCGGCGCGAAGACCGCGTCGAGACTCATGCGGGTCTGCGCGGACGCGGATGTGACGATGATCGAGAAGGGCGATTGGGTGAGTTACGCGGGGTGCGGCCTTCCCTACTATGTCGGAGGGATCGTGTCCGAATATCGTCAGCTCGCGGGAACGGCGCTCGGCGTGATGCGCGACGCGACGTACTTCCGCAATGTCAAGCGCGTGGAGGTTCTGACGCGGCATCTTGCGACCCGCATCGACCGGGAGAACAAGGTGCTGCGCGCGACGGACATGAACACCGGCGAGGAGAAGCTCTTTGCGTACGACGTCCTCGTTCTGGCCACGGGCGCTTCGCCGATCCGTCCCCCGCTGCCGGGCGTCGATCTGGGGCGCGTCTATACGCTCTGGACGATGCCCGACGCGCTCGCGATGCGCGAGGCGGTCGACTCGGGGGCCGTGACGGACGCCGTGATCGTCGGCGCCGGGCTCGTCGGCATGGAGATGGTCGAGAGTCTCGTGAACAAGGGGATCCGCGTCTCGGTCGTCGACGCCCTGCCGACGCCGCTGCCCGCCATGTTCGACGGCGAGTTCGGCCTGCGCCTGCGAAAGTGCATGGAACGCCGCGGGGTCGCGTTCTACGGCGGCGAGAAGGTCATCGAGATCGTCGGCGAGGGCGGAACCGCGAAGGCCGTCCGAACGGACGCCCGGACGATCCCGTGCGACATGGCGCTTCTTTCCGTCGGCGTCCGGCCCAATACTGCGCTCGCGAAGGACGCGGGGCTGGCGCTCGGGGCGAGGGACGCGATCATCGTCGACGAACGGATGCGTACGAGCGATCCCTCTATATACGCCGGCGGGGATTGCGTGGAAACCGTGAATGCGCTGACCGGCAAACGCGTGTGGCAGCCGATGGGCTCCACCGCGAACCGCCAGGGACGCGTGATCGCGGACGCGATTGCGGGGCTTCCGTCAACATTCAAGGGCGTTCAGGGAACGGGAATTCTCCGGTTTTTCGAGCTGACGGCGGGAAAGACGGGCCTTTCGGACGCCGAGGCGCGCGACGCGGGCTTCGACCCGGTCGCGGTCACGGTCGTCGGGGGAGATATCCCTCACTTCATGCCGGGCGCGGGCTCGCTGACGATGCGCCTGTCGTGCGACCGGGCGAGCCGCCGCGTTCTGGGTCTCCAGATACTCGGGGCCGGGAAGGCCGACAAGAGGCTCGACGCCGCCGTCACCGCCATCGCGGGAGGCATGACGGTCGACGCTCTCGCCGACGCGGATCTCGCGTACGCTCCCCCGTTCTCGACGGCGCTCGACATGTTGACGCACGCGGCCAACACGCTGCGCAACAAGCTCGACGGCCTCATGCCGTCGTACAGCGCGACGGAGCTGGCGGCGAAGTTCGAGCGGGGCGAGAATCCGCTGCTGCTTGACGTTCGTACGGCGCCGGAACTCGACGCGCAGGGACGACTTCCGTACGACTTCGTCCACATTCCTCTGGGGCAGCTCTGGAATCGCGCGGGAGAGCTTCCGAAGGACCGCGAGATTGTGACGTTCTGCAAGGTTTCGATCCGGGGATGGGACGCGCTTTGCATCCTCAGGCGGCTCGGGTTCGAGCGCGTCGCGGCGCTCGAGGGCGGCGTGATGGGCTGGCCCTATTCGCTCAGGTAGGTCACGCGGCACTTGCGGATGAAAGAGGCGGGGTGGTAGCTCATCTTCGCCTCCCGCATCCCCGGGTCGCCGAGGTCCTCCTCGCGGTTGACCCACGTGAACGCCGCCGCAGTGCGTTCGAGAAAGAGGGCGTTGACGGACTG
>CAYVKE010000218.1:0-3567 GCA_964451935.1 uncultured Synergistaceae bacterium
CGTGCGGACGGTTTCGGGCGGCGATGCGATTGTCGCTTCGGAGCCGTCCGTTTTCGCTTTTTCGCGGCGAAAACGGACGGCTCCGGGAGAGATCGTGCCGCCCGCGGTCCTCAACGGGCGCGCAGCGCCCGCAAAAACAGCTCTTCCGACGTTCCGAGCCGTTCCGTCACGTCTTCCGGCGTTCGCAGCGGCTGGCCGGAAAGCATCCGATTCAGGGAACGAAGCGCATCCGCGTCCCATGCGCCCTGTGCGTTCCCGTGCGGCGCGGAGGAATGTCTCGTCTTCTGTCCGGGAGCGATGTAGCGGATGGGCTGGAGCGACAGCGACACGCCGAGTGTTTCGGCCGTTTCCGACGCGGCGCGAAGCCTGCGGTACAGCTCCGCCGGGGTGTCGCGGAAGTCGTAGAGCACCGGCGTCTCGAATGTGCGGAACCCGCGCTCCGCGAAGGCGCCGATCGCCGCGCCGTACTCTTCCCGCTCGTCCCATCCGTCGAACGCGATGCGGACCGGATGAACGGGAATGAGCGCGAGCAGATCGAGAAGGCGCCGGTTTTTCGGATCGGCCGCGAGCGTCGTCTCGAACCCCTGCGTGAAGTCCACGCGCCTCGGCGCCCGACGCGCGCCGTTCAGCCCCCACGTCGCGCCCGCCCAGAAGCCGAGTTCCGCGATGTCCATGACGATCCGCGACAGATGCCGCGACGCGAGAACGTTGTTGTCGAGCATCAGCAGGTCGCGCCGCGCCCCGAGGGATCGTTCGAAATCAAGGATCTGGCTGCGGATCGGAACGTACTCCCGGCAGTCCGGTTCGATGCGCGAAACGGTGCAGAACGGGCATCGGTTCGCGCATCCGCGCGTGGCCGTCGCCAGAAACGCGCTCGCGACGACGTATTCGTTCGCGAAGGGCCGGATGAGGTCATAGTCGGGAAGAAGGGCGTCGATATCCGTGTCGTCGTCGACGTCGAGCATCCGGGCGCTTCGGATCGTCCCCGCGATCGGACGGCACGGCGCCGCTTGCGTCAGCTCGTCCGCCATGAGCGTCGCGAGGACGCCGCCGACGAACAGGGCCTTATCCGCCCCGGCGTTCACGTACGGAGCGTAGAATCGCAGCGTACGGACGACTGCGTTCCAGTGATACGTGAAGACGCACGAAACGTAGATCCGGTCCCATCCCCGGGAAGCCGCCTCCGAGGAACATCCCCGGACGAATCGGACATCGTCGCCGCGATTCCGGTGAAACCGTCCGATTTTCAGAAGGCCGATCGGCGGATACCGGGTCGGATATCCGGGCTCGACCAGAAGGACGTTCATCGCTCCCGGGTCACGCTCTCGCGGATGGTTCCGATGTTTTTCATGATGCGTTCCGCGATGTCGGGGCGGTTCATCGTATACAGGTGAATGCCGGCGACGCCCCACGACACGAGGTCGATGATCTGCTCCGTGGCGTAGGCGATCCCGGCCTCGCGAAGGGCGTCGGGCGCGTGTTCGTATCGCGACATGATGCGCGCGAACTTCGGGGGAATGGAAGCGCCGCACAGCGAAACGATCCGGCCGATCTGCCGCGTGTTGAGAACGGGCATGACGCCTGCGACGACCGGGACGGAGATCCCGGAACGGGCCGCGAGATCCATGAACCTGTAGAAAATTTCGTTATCGAAGAAGAGCTGCGTGACGAGAAAGTCCGCGCCGGCGTCCGTCTTCAACTTCAGACGAAGGAGATCCTGTTCGAGAGAATCGCACTCGATGTGTCCCTCCGGATACGCCGCGGCCCCGATGCAGAAATCGCCGAACTGCCCTGCGCGGATCTGGCGGATCAGATCCAGCGCGTAGCGGAAATCGGAAGGAACTTCCCCTTCGCGTGGGTCGCCGCGGAGGGCGAGAATGTTCGACACGCTCTCCTGATCCAGCTCTTCGAGAACCTCCGTCACCTGGGCGCGGGTCGATCCGATGCAGGTCAGGTGCGCGAGCGCGACCTGGCCCCATCGGTTCCGCACCATGGACGCGATGTCGACCGTCCGGCTTCTGCTGCTGCCCGCGGCGCCGTAGGTGACGCTGATGAAGTCGGGCTTGTGGATCCGGAGCGCGGAGACTGTTTCATAGACCGTTTCCAGCGGAGCGTCGGGCTTTGGAGGAAAGATCTCGAACGAGAAGGTCGGGCGCTTCGTCTTCAGGATGTCCCGAATCAGCGTCATCGCGCCTCTCCTCCGTGCAGCAGGCGCGTGACCAGGCGCACCGAGGCGACGGCGTCGCCCGCGTATCCGTCCGCGCCGATTCTGTCGGCGAACGCCTGGTTCACCGACGCCCCCCCGACCATCACGCGGATCTCCGGGAATCGCGCCTTGAGTTGCCGCGTCGCGCGTTCCATTTCCTCCATCGTGGATGTCATGAGCGCGGAGAGTCCGACGACGTCCGGTCGTTCTCGCCCGGCCGCCGCAAGTATTTCGGCCGTCGGAACGTCTTTGCCGAGATCGGTGACGGCGTATCCGTGGCTTTTGAGGATCGTGCCGACGACATTCTTCCCGAGATCGTGAAGATCGCCCTCGACCGTGGCGAGAAGAATCCGTCCGGGACACGCCGACGCGCCGGAGGCTTCGAGCCGAGCGAGCGCCGTGTCGCAGACACGCTGCGCCGCATGGGCGGACGCGATGAGCTGCGGGAGGAAATAGCGCCCCGCGTCGTAGAGCTTGCCCACCGTATCGAGCGCGGGGATGACGCCTCCGTTGACCGTCTCGACGGACTGACGCCCTTCTTCGAGAAGAACGTTCACTACATTCACGGCCGCTTCGTGATCGCCGCGTATGATTGCGTCGGCGAGGGCTCTGAAGCAGGGAAGCGCGTCGCAGGCGATCTCAGCCTTCGATTGTCCGGCCTGGCCCGGACGCAGCGCCGGACCGGCCGACGTTTCGATGTCCGACAGAAGGGGAGCGTCGGCGAGGTAGCGTCCGGCGCCAGGATCCCTTCCGGCGAGGAGTTCCGCCGCCCGGATCGTCGCCAGCAGCGTGGCGTCGAGCGGGTTGACGATGGCGGCGTCGAGCCCGGACGCCATGGCCATCGCGAGAAAGGTGCGGTTCAGAAGAGGCCGGACGGGCATGCCGTGCGATACGTTGCTCACGCCCAGAACCGTGCGGACCCCGAGCTTCGAGACGGCCCGGATCGCGTCCAGCGTGTCGCCGGGGGCTTTCTGGTCCGCGCCGACGGCCATGCTGAGGCAGTCGACGAAGAGCGCGCTTCTCGGAACGCCGATGCGGTCCGCTTCTTCGGCGATCTTCCGAGCGATGGCGATTCGGCCTTCGGCCGTCGACGGAACGCCGTCCTCGTCGATCGTGAGAACGACGAGATTCGTCCCCCACCGTTTCGCCAGTTCGAGTCCGCGCGTGAGCGCCGCGTGTTTGGCGGTGACGGAGTTCAGGATCGGAATGCCGACCGTCGAACGGAGCCCCGCCTGAAGGACCCCGATGTCGTCGCTGTCGAGGGAGAGGGGAAGATCCACGGCCTGGGACACGGCATCCGCGCATTCGCTCATGGCGCGCACGCGGTCGATCTGCGGGAGTCCGACGTTGACGTCGATCGC
>CAYVKE010000219.1:0-2432 GCA_964451935.1 uncultured Synergistaceae bacterium
TGGCCGGGGGTCGAGTTCCACACGACGCGGGAGCTGCGCTGAAAAGAGTGACGGAACGGGGGCGCTCTCGCGCCCCTTTTTTGTCGGGAAAGCGTCCCTCGCGTCGTCCCTGTCCGGTATAAAGTTGAACACAACACGTTGACGGAGATACAGGATGGTGTACTTTATCGGAGGGATGTGATGCCGATGAATTTCTTTACGGTCACGGATTTCCGGACGGCGTCGAAAAGAGTCTGGGAAAGCCCGTCCGCCCCCGCTTTTCTCCTTCATTTTCCGGACTCTTTCTGTGTCCGTCAATTCCGGGGAAGGTCACATAGTAAAAGCGCAAAAACGGGACAGGGAAAATGTCATCCCCGGATAGTATGTACGGATCGGAATCACGTTTCATGGGAGCTGTCATAGACGCCGGCCTGTTTTGAAATATAAGCCGGGCCGGCGTTTTGTTTTCGGAGCTGACGCCACGGGTGGTTGTCGGCAGGCCTGTGTGGTTTCGGCGAAGGCGCGGTTCTGTTCTTCGGAGGTTCCGGCGCATTGGCGGGAATGGTGAAGAAACTAAGCGACCGACACGAACGGGAAAACCGCCCGTTCGGTCGTCTGCTTATGGCGGAAACAGTCGAGGGAGAGAGTTCCATCGCGTACGCCTCACCGTTCCGGATCGCCCTGATCCCGCTGTCCTCCGTCATCATGGAACGGACTACAGTAATCGTCTCTCCCCGCCGGAGCGGAAGCATTCGGTCCCGGGAGTCGACCAGCCGGTATTTTTCCCCTTCCCACGAGATCTCCGACCCAGCCGTGGCGACTCGTTCCGCTCTCGTCGCAAGGATCAGCGCGAGAATATCCGGTTTCAGACAGGGGAGAAAGGCCGTTTCCGCGTCTTTCGCCGCAACAGCGAACCGTTCGTTGTTGCATTCCCTGAGGAAGACGGGAAAGAACGCATTCGCCTCATCAATGGTCCTGATTCCCCGAAGACGCATCTCGACGACAAGGCGGCTCTGCCGCGTTCCCCACAGCCGTTCGATTCGTCCCTTGGCCTGCGGAGTCCGCGCCGCGATGTGCTCGATTCCGAGAAGATCCAGAGCTGTCCCATATTGTGTCAGAGGAGCCCTTCGCCCCATGAGTTCATCCTCTTCCGTCAGCTTTCCCGCTATGGGAGAGAAGAAGATCGTATGACGATCCGAATAGATCCCGGCAGGAACTCCCCAGGAGACAAGCATGCGTTCGAGAACCCGGAAGTACCCATTCATGCTCTCGTGAGGTTCCAGCTGCAGGGAAAGGACGGTGCTCGTCGCATCGTCGATCGCCCCGTGAAGCGACAGCATCTCTCCCGTCTCCAACCAGTCGAACGGAGAGGCGTCTATCTGGACGAGATCTCCAATCCGTTCCCGACGCGACCGGCTCCTGTATTTCTTCGGAGCCCTGTGCGTCTGCGGAATCTCGATCCCGGATTCTTTCAGGATCCGTCCCACGGTCTTCGAACTCACGAAGATCCCGTCGCAACGCGCGAGAGGTTCAGCCATATGGGCGCAACTCGCGCCCGCGTACTTTCCCCCGGCATGTTCCCCGATCATCCTGCGAACCTCGTCGAACGTCCTGTTCGCCGGATATCGTCCGCGATTGCCGTGGACCAATCCCGACGGACCGTCCTTCTTCATCCCCGCCTTCAGACGAAACACCTTCCGCTCGCTGCAATGCAGTCGCCTCGCTCCCTCGGACGCCGTCACATTCCCCGACAGCACTTCCTCCAACACCGTCATCATCGCCGCTTCCCGTATGCTCAGGAAAACATCGCCCCTTGTCTTCATGGCATGACATTTTCCCTGTCCCGCTTCGATATGACATTATCGCTGTCCGGCGACACCCGAACGGGGAGCGACCCGGCAGGTCGATGGTCGTCTTCCCTTTGCGCAGGTTTCAATCCACGCTCCCGCACGGGGAGCGACCGGAATGCTATGCCGCAACGGTTCGCGGCGCAATGTTTCAATCCACGCTCCCGCACGGGGAGCGACCACTTGCTGCGTCGCGGTTTCGTCCTCGCAGTAAAGTTTCAATCCACGCTCCCGCACGGGGAGCGACTCTTCAAACAAACTATCAATATCATCGAATACAAGTTTCAATCCACGCTCCCGCACGGGGAGCGACCATGGATGATCGAATCACTCATGCAATAGCGTGTGTTTCAATCCACGCTCCCGCACGGGGAGCGACTTCGACGATGCAGTCGTTCAATCCGTTCATCCAGTTTCAATCCACGCTCCCGCACGGGGAGCGACAAATCCCCGTTGTTTGTGTGACAAGCTCCAACAGGTTTCAATCCACGCTCCCGCACGGGGAGCGACTCGTCGTTTTCTTCGACGCGCGTAGAGGGCCGCTGGTTTCAATCCACGCTCCCGCACGGGGAGCGACCATCCGCGCGGTCCGCTCATGGCGCGCCG
>CAYVKE010000219.1:2569-3559 GCA_964451935.1 uncultured Synergistaceae bacterium
CGCTCCCGCACGGGGAGCGACCGCCTGGGCAAAACGCTCACTCGCGCAAAACAAATGGTTTCAATCCACGCTCCCGCACGGGGAGCGACCCGCGACGCTCCGTGCTGCGAATACCCGGAGTCGAGTTTCAATCCACGCTCCCGCACGGGGAGCGACGATGCGTCGTATCCGCGGCGGTCGCGCTGTATGTGTTTCAATCCACGCTCCCGCACGGGGAGCGACGGCCGTCGTACAGATCCGTGACGACTCCGATGAACTGTTTCAATCCACGCTCCCGCACGGGGAGCGACCGCGGAGGACCAAACGCGCCGGATCGACCGCATCGTTTCAATCCACGCTCTCGCACGGGGAGCGACCGCCGCGGAAACGGCGCAGTCCGGGGCGGTCACCGGTTTCAATCCACGCTCCCGCACGGGGAGCGACCAGCAGCGCAAACACGTCGCCCGACATCAGCATAGTTTCAATCCACGCTCCCGCACGGGGAGCGACTGGAGATGATGGCGGCGTTTGCGTCGGCACATACGTTTCAATCCACGCTCCCGCACGGGGAGCGACCGGCGCAGTCCGCCCAATCGGCCGCCGAAACGGCGTTTCAATCCACGCTCCCGCACGGGGAGCGACAAACGACCGTTGGCATGCTCCGCTCCCCTTCCCGGTTTCAATCCACGCTCCCGCACGGGGAGCGACTCGACCGACGAGCGTGACAAGGACGCGTACAAGGAGTTTCAATCCACGCTCCCGCACGGGGAGCGACTGCGTCCCAGGCGCAGGCGGCGAAGACGGCGGCCGTTTCAATCCACGCTCCCGCACGGGGAGCGACACCCTCGTCGATTTCCAGTCACGGACGATCCAGAGTTTCAATCCACGCTCCCGCACGGGGAGCGACCTGGGACCCGCGCTCATTTCGTTTTCCCTTGAGGTTTCAATCCACGCTCCCGCACGGGGAGCGACGACAGACCGCGAAACAGACGGCATGTGGAATAGAGGTTT
>CAYVKE010000220.1:0-3474 GCA_964451935.1 uncultured Synergistaceae bacterium
TGACGCCAGAACGACAAACGCTCACTCCGGCGGCTCCGCTTCCCCGAGCGACACACCTGCACGCACGGGAGCCCTTCCGGATGGAAGAGGTGTGACTCCCTTGCGCAGCAGCGGCCGGAAAGAACACCGAGGCGACCTTCCATTGGACCCCGACAGACATCCGACGTTTCCGGCGGACGACCGTAAGGCGCTGCAAATGCCCGAGGAACTGGCGAAAAGCAGGGACGCCCACACGTTCAAAGTCCTTCTGTCGGCCTACGCGTCATCGAGCCTCATCCCCATCATTCTCATCATTCTGGACTATCGCCTCGGAGAGTACGATCTCATTTATAACTGCGTGCCTGCCGCAATCATCATGACCGCAATGACCGCATATCTCTATTTTTGGAGGAACGTGCGGATCATGACTCCGGTCACACTGCTGACGGCCTGGGTCGGATTCTTCTGCACCGTCTATTTCCGGGGCGCCTGGGACCTTTTCGTCATCATTCTGTTCGCATTCGTTCCCCTTTCGTTCCTTCTTTGCGGATCCCGACAGGGCAAAATCTGGTCGCTTTCCTTCATCGCGTCGGTCCTGTCATCCTGGATGCTCGGCGAACTCGGTCTCTTTCTGCCTTGGATCCCCCTCGTCAACAGGAACAACATCTTCTTTTACATGTTCGGCGTCAGCATCACCTATCTCATCACGTCCTCCATGCAAAAACAAAACGAGGCACGAACGCTGCAACTGATCGACAGTTTCGTCCGCGACAGGAAAACCGGCCTTCCAAACAAAGAAGTGATGTGCGAAAACATAGCAACGAACGGCCTCGTCGCAATCGTTCAGATCGGGAACTACAGGGAGCTTTCCACCATTTTCGGGTACGATCTTTCCGAGAAGATCATCGTCTTCGTCTCCGGAGAACTGTCGAAAATACGACGCATCCTTCCGATCGACGCGTACAAACTGATGGGCAGCGAATTCGGAATATGCTTCAATCCGGGAAAGCGCATCGGCGTCGCCGCCGCTCAAAACATCCTCGAATTCGTCATACGCGAGCTTCAAAAGGCGAAACTCCGCTGGAACGACATCGAGCTATGTCTCTCCTACAGAGCCGGGGGCGTCGTCGTCGGAGAAGCGGACGCCGAAGAGGCGCTCTCCCGGGCGGGCGTCGCACTCGCGACGGGAATCCGCTTCCGAAGGTCCGTAACGATCTATGAGGATGACAACACGGAACGGGACTCCGCCCTGCAATCGCTTTCGCGGTACAACACGCTCCACGAAAACATTCGGAACGGCGCCCTCAAAGCCCACGTCCAACCCGTCGTCTCCACATTCACGGGAAACGTCTGCTGGTACGAGACCCTGCTGCGGGTGCAACGAAGCGACGGAACCTACGAATCGGTCTTTCCGTACCTCGCCGTCGCCCGGACAACCGGACAGTATTTCCATTTTACGCAACATATGCTTTCCTACGCGGAAGAACTGCTCCTCCATAACGATTGCGACGTCTCCGTCAATATCGGTCTCGCGGACATCCTCGATCAGGAGACGTCCGAACGGATCTTCTCGCTCGCGGAGAAGACCGCGCATCGCTCCGGCAAGCTCATTCTCGAAATTCTCGAGTCCGAAGATCTTGTGGAAATCGACTTGTGCACGATTTTTTTCGAGAAGGCCCGCTCGCTCGGATGCAAGATCGCCATAGACGATTTCGGTTCCGGCTATGCGAACTTCGTCAACCTCCTGCACATCGGAGCGGATATCGTCAAGATCGACGGTTCCCTGATCCTCCGGATGGAACACGACCCCGAAGCACGGCTCCTGATCACGAGCATCGTCGATTTTTGCAGACTGGCCCGAAAGAAGAGCGTCGCGGAATTCGTCGAGAACGAGAAGATCTACGGCTTCGTGAAAGAGATCGGAATCGACTACTGCCAGGGGTTTTTCTTCGGCGCGCCGTTCGAGAAGAGCGACGCGACGCAACCGTTGATATCCTCCCGGAACGAATGAAACCGCGAATGCGGACGAAAATTTTCGCTTGACACGTGACGGGAACGGCGGTATCATCCTACGCAATACGCGAAAAGCGCCGTATTTTAAATTTTTAGACAGAAGGAGGGGATCATAATGAGAGTCTCGAATATATCGCTCAACGCACAGCTTCTCCTCGTCCTCGTTATTATCGGCCACGGCGGTCCCCTCGTTTTCGGGTCCGGCGCCTAAGCCGCATACCTGAAATCGAGAGCCGGGACCGCCGAGAGCGGTCCCGGCTCTTTTTTTATGAGAAGGGGGTGGTTCGCGAAACGCAGGAACGTCCGGAAGCAGTGCATACGCGCCGAAGAGGTACGAAAAATGAATCGCAGACGTTATTTCATTCGCTTTTATAGAAAAAGGGAGATGTGACATTATGGGACAGAAAGAATTCGAAAGCCTTGCAAATATGTATTCCTATTTCCGTCGCGATGACCGGCATCTGGAGGATCTTTTCTCGGGTTCCTGGCGCGGCCCGTTCGAAGGAGTCACCTGTTTCAGACGCGTCGATACGCCGGACGTCTCCAATCCGATGGATCCGCAGTGGCGCGGTCCGTTCGAGGGTCACAGATAACCGGAATCCGGTTTCTCCGGTGATCGCGTTCCGCGCTTCTCCGGCCCCCGCTCATGATGCGCCCTTCTTTTCGGGAGCCGTATCATGAAGGAGGCCGGACGAAGCGGTGGACACAAAAAAACGGTTTTCAGCTTTTTGTGACGCCGCGGTACGCCATCGCTCCAAGGATCGCGCCGAGAACCGGCGCAACCCAGAAGAGCCAGAGCTGGCCGATCGCCCATCCGCCGGCGAAGAGCGCAACGCCCGTGCTTCTCGCGGGGTTGACGGACGTATTGGTCACGGGAATGCTGATGAGGTGGATCAGCGTCAGCGCCAGGCCGATGGCGAGCGGCGCAAAACCTGCCGGCGCGCGTTTGTCGGTCGCGCCGAGGATGATGATAAGGAAGAACATCGTCATGACGACCTCGGTGACCAGCGCCGCAAACAGGGAATATCCCCCGGGGGAATGAACGCCATAGCCGTTCGCCGCAAATCCCTTCGACGCTTCGAATCCGGCCGCGCCGCTCGCGATCACGTAGAGCACGCCGCCCGCCAGGATAGCGCCGAGCACCTGGGCAACGATGTACGTGACGAGGTTTTCCGCCGGGAATCGTCCGCCCGCCCACAAGCCGATCGAGACGGCCGGATTGAGATGGCAGCCGGAAATCGGGCCGATCGCGTACGCCATCGTCACCACAGTAAACCCGAACGCCAGCGACACGCCGAGCAATCCGATCCCCACTTTCGGAAAGGCGGCGGCGAGAACGGCGCTGCCGCAACCGCCGAGAACGAGCCAGAACGTCCCGAGAAATTCCGCTGCGAACTGACTCGTCTGCATCATCTCGACCATCTGTTTTGTCTGTTTCATTTGCGATAGCTTTTTAGTGTGATCATGAATATTGCTCGTCAT
>CAYVKE010000221.1:0-3420 GCA_964451935.1 uncultured Synergistaceae bacterium
TGCGCCTTCTCGGGAAACAGCGCGAAACAAGCAGGCGGCGGAATGTACAACAACAACAGCGATCCGACAGTGACGAACTGCACCTTCTTCGCGAACTCCATTCCTGTCGGCGGCGATGCGGGCGGCGGGATGTACAACAGCGGCGGCAATCCGGCCGTCGCGAATTGTACCTTCTCAGGGAACGAGGCCTACGCAGGCGGCGGAATGTGCAACGAGAGCAGCACTCCGGCCGTGATGAACTGCACCTTCTCCGGAAACACTGCTGATGTCGGCGGCGGAATGAGCAACTTCAACAGCAGCCCGACCGTGACGAATTGCATCTTTTGGAACGGCTCCGGCGGAGAGATTTCCAACTTCGGCTCCACTCTCGACGTCTCGTACTGCGTCGTCTCAGGCGACGATGTCGGAACCGGAACGGTCTCGTCGGACATCATCTCCGCCGATCCGCTTCTCGGGTCCCTCGCCTACAACGGCGGCCCGACGAAGACGCACGCGCTTTCCGCCGGAAGCTCCGCGATCGACGCTGCGAGTCCGGACATCGCTCCGGACAGAGACCAGCGCGGCGTCGCGCGGCCGCAAGGATCAGCCTTCGACATCGGCGCGTACGAATACTGGGAGAAAAAGATCCTCACCGTTCAAGTCGATGATGCGGGGATCGCGGGAAACGGCTTTGTGACGCGCTCCCCTAAAGGCGACGTCGTCGGGACGACCGGAAAGTGCTGGGGCTATCCCAACGGCACGAGCGTAACGCTGTTCGCCGTCGAAGAATCCCGCGACTGGTTCGTGACGTGGAGCGGCGACGCATCCGGGACGACCTCGACCGCGAGCGTGACCATGAGCTGCGATCGTTACGTCGGGGCGTCCTTCGACGTCGCGTGGCTCGTCACGGTCTCGGCCGGAGCGGGCGGCGACATCACGCCGTCGGCCCCCGGAGTCGGAAGCGCGGTCCTGTCAGCGCCGGGCGCTCGCGGCGCTGGAACGACGACCGTCAAGGTCCGCGAGGGGTGGAACCAAACCTTCACAGTGATCCCGGACACGGGGTATTCCATCGGCTCGGTCCGCGTCGACGGCGTCATTTCCATTCTCGGCGCGGGCTCGAAATACACGTTCGCGAACGTAAGCGCGGATCACTCGATCGAGGCGACATTCGCCGCGAATCCGACGCCGACGGACTCTCCCGCGCCCACATCGACGCCCGTTCCCACGGCGACGCCGACGCCCGTCCCGACGCCGGACCCGGACATCCCGCTGCCTAAAGTGACGCTCACGATCACGCTCTACGCGGGCGGCACGATCGTCGCGGGCCCGTTCGACGTCACCGACCCTGCGACGCTCTCGGGCCTCCTCGCCTCCCCGACGCTCCTCGCGCAGCTCCTCGCGACGGACCCCGCCGCGATCCTGTCGGGGACCTACAACATGGACCTCGTGCGGTTCTTCTCGCTCGTCGCGGACCTCGACGACGGAGTCCTCGACTTCACGATCCTGCTTGAAATACGGGTCGAGGGCGTCCCGTCCGGATACCGGGCGCAGCTCTTCATGCTGACGCGGACGTTCGACGCTAACGGCAAGCCGACGGGGTACGCCGTCGTTCCGCGCTTTGAGGGCGAGAACGTGTTCCGAAAGGGACGCGGCGCGAGGGGATGGACGGAAGCCTGGCGCGTGACGGTCCGCGACGGAAGCGCGAGCGACGGCGACGCGAAATTGGACGACTCCGTCGCGCCGCAGATCGCGGCGGTCGTCGCGGTCTTTCCAGCGGCGACCGCGACCCCGACGGCGACGCCGACAACGGGAAGCACGGGAAGCGGCGGCGGCTGTTCGATCCCCGAAAACGGCGGCGCGGCCCTCGCGGCGCTGCTGCTCCTCGCACCGGTCCTGATTTCGCGAAGGCGGTAGGAATCAGACAACGGCCCTTCACCCCGAAGTGAACGGAGGGCGTTCAAATCGAGATACAAAGGAGGCGGCCGCAAAAGGGCCGCCTCCGTCGTTCCTTCTTCCGCCGGGGTCGTCGGAGCCCCCCTAGAACCCCATATCCTCCCCGACGATGACGACGTGCATTTCGGTCGTGTTCGGGCGCTTGCCGATGATCGTCGTGACGTTGCAGATCCGCGTCGGCCCCTGGCAGTCCATGCACTCTCCGGTCTTCACGCACGGGTTCGGCAGGCCGATCCGGCTGTTGTTCACGGGCGCGGCGACGCTCCGGATGCGTTCCTCCGCAGCGTCCAAGTCGCGGACGACCTTGTTGATCCCCGCGACGACGATGACCTTTCCGGGGCCGAAGATCATCGCGGCCACGCGGTTTCCCGTCCCATCGACATTCACGAGCTTTCCGTCCATCGTCACGGCGTTCGAGCCGGTCAAGAAGACGTCGCAGGTCAGCTGCGCGCGCCGGATCCGGAGCTTCTCCGCGGCGTCAAGCCCCGGGGCGTTGTGGTTCAGGATCGTGCAGCCCCGTTCCTTCAGCGTCTCGAGAACCCCGAGTTCCGCGATCGTCCACGACCCGCCGACGCCGACTGTAACGGGCTTCGCGACGAGCCGCAGAACCTCCGCCGCCGCCTCGGCCTTCGTCGCGCAATACGCGGCCTGAAAGCCGTTCTTCGTCAGGGCCTCGACGACCCTCTTCCCCACTACGTCGTGATGCCGCGCCAAATGTTCGTTCATCTGAAAACGCGCCTCCCCTGTCCCGGCCGCCGGAATGCCCACGGGGCCGCATGAGTTTTCGCCTTCGTCACCTCTTATACGCAATGACCTCGATTTCGACAAGGGCGTTTTTCGGGAGCGCGGATACTTCGACGAACGACCTGGCGGGCGGCTCGGACGTGAAGAAGCGGGCGTAGACTTCGTTGACGGCAGCAAACGCGCCCATGTCCGTCGCGAAGACGGTCGCCTTGACGACATTCGTGAGCGAGAGTCCTTCGGCCGCCAGCAGGGCGCCGACGTTCTTCATCACTTGTTCCGTCTGCTCCGCGGGAGAGACGCCGACCATGATTCCGGTCGCCGGGTCGAGCGCGATCTGTCCGGAACAGAACATCAGATTCCCGGCGACGACCGCCTGGCTGTACGGGCCGACCGCCGCCGGCGCCGTCTGTGTCGCGATGATGCGTTTCATGAAACCCACCTCCATTATGGACTATGTTCCGAATGTGCGCCCTATGCGCCGAACTCCCCGCACGCGACCGGGACGACCGAGCCGCCCACTGTGATCTCGATGTGTCCGTCGCGCTCGTGCGCGCGCAGGTGAAGCAGCGAGGGGCGGCCGATCTCGTACCCCTGCTCGGCGCGGATGTCGACCTCGGGCCTTCCGAAGTATCTGTGACGGACCATGTAGCCCGCGAGGCAGCCGCAGCCGCTTCCGGTCGCCGGGTCCTCCGGGATGCCGAGGTAGTCGGCGAACATCCGCACGCTGATGTGGTTTCCGGGCTC
>CAYVKE010000222.1:0-3412 GCA_964451935.1 uncultured Synergistaceae bacterium
CGCCTTGTTCGGATCGTTCTTCTCCAGGGCGGGTAGCATGCGCCGCGCCTTCGCGTCCTCTCCGCGAAGCGCGTGGATCATTCCGAGAAGCATCATCGCCTCAGCGTTCTTCCCGTCGATCTCCAGCGCGTCTTCCAGAACCTCGGCGGCCTCGTCGAGCGCGCCCACCTCGAAGAAGAGCTGCCCCAGCGCGAGATACGCCGGAACGTACCGCTCGTCCGCCGCGACCGCGCGCGCGAAGAAATCCGCGGCCTCTTCGGTCCGCCTCCGGTTCTTGTAGGACTGCCCCATAAGGAAGTACGGCTCCGGAAGGTTCGGCGCGAGTTTGATCGCCTTCTCGAGTTCAGGCGTCGCCTTGTAGTAGTCGCCCATCATGAAGTAGCACTTTCCGGCCAGAAGGGACGCTTCCGCAAGCGTCGGGTCGAACATCGCCGCCTGACGGGCCGCGAGGAGCGCGTCCTGATAGCGGCCGCTCTCGAAGAGGATTCCGCCGAGGATGAAGCGGAGCAGCGCATGCTCGGGGCTCATGCGGGTCATCTTCTCCCAGTACGGGATCGATGCGGACGGATTCCCGAGGTTGTAGCGCCCGAGAGCCTCGTAGAGGTAGTAGCGGTAGTCTTCGGTCGCCTTTCCCTTCGCCGGCTTCTTCCCCGTCACCGTCGCGAGGATGTCCGCCGCGAGGTTTTTCGACGCGAGCGCGATGTCGTCCTCCCCGTCCCGGGAGATGCGCTCGAAGCTCGCGAGAACGACAGCCGAGCCGACATCGACGAGACGGGCCGTCGCGACGACGACGGAGCCGAAGCGGGTCACCGCTCCGACGAGAAAGTAGTTCGCGCCGACGAGCTTTCCGGTCCGGACGGCGGTCTTCTCGTCCACGAGTCCGGACAGGGCCAGCCTGTGCTCCTTCGCGAGCGCCGCGAACCGGCTCCGCTCGACGATGACGAGATCCCTGTGTCCCACGAGTTCGGAGGTGATGGTCTCGCTCACGGCCGAACCGAGCAGGATGCTCGTCCCCTGGGAGAGAAACGGGGTGACGGCAAGCGTGACCGCGGCGTCGGCGCGTCCATTTGCGGAAACGCACGGAATCAGGAGAATGCACAGAAAAAGCGTCGCGACAAAGCGGGCGAAGCTCCCCGCGCACCCGCCGAATTTCGTCTTCATGCCCGCACCCCCATCGCCTACGTCTACAATATTATATTTTCAGAATTTTAACATGATGCCAAAGACGCGTAAAGACGTTCTCCGGACGAATGCAGCCGGACAGCGATGCGGCCGGAGCGAAGCGGAACGGGAAGACCGGACGCGACGGCGCTTTTTCGAAAATCCGCCCTACCGCGCCTCCTGCGTCACGCGCATGATCGCGTCGAAAAACTCGGGCCGTCCCGTCTTGAAGAGGTTGTACCAGGCGTCCGTCACGTCCGGCGCGAACACGTCGAGCTTCCGGAAGATATGCAGCGCGAACTCGAGCGCCCCGGTCCCCGGCGCAGTGATCACATTTCCGTCCGTCACGGCGGGGGCGTCTTCGTACAGCGCGGCGCCGCGATAGTTCGTCGCGAGGAGGTAGTCCCGCGAATTGCTCGTGTGCCGGACGGCGTCGAGCAGCCCCGCGCGGGCGAAACCCGCCGTTGCGCCGCAGATCGCCGCCGCCGGGACGCCCGCCTTCAGAAAGGACCGAGCGACCTCGACGGCCTCGCGGTTGCTGTCATCGTCCCATGTGGCGCCGCCGGGGACGATCAGCATCGCCGCGCCTTCCGGCGAGATGTCGCCGAGCGCCGCGTCCGGCAGGATGCGGACGCCGCCCATCGTGGTCACGGGCAGCCCCCCGATCGACGCCGTGCGCACGCGATACTCGCCGGGACGGAGCTGAAAGGGCGTGCTTCCGATGCCGGAGACGGCGTACGCCGGCTCCCAGTCGGACATCGTGTCGAGAACATACAGCCATACGGTTTTTGTCGTCACGGGATTCCTCCGTTATTCAGACAGATTTTTCGCCCGGGGCGGAGTCATCACGCCGCCGAAAACGAGAGCAGAAACGACAGAATGACGATCAGCCCGAGGACGCCCTTCCCGAAGTTCATCGCTCTTCCCCCTTCCAGGCGCGCATGCCTGTCGTCCGTTTCTTACAGTATATTCCGAACCGTCCGGGGCGACAATAAACCGTTCGACGGGCGACGCCGATTCCAGAATCGCGCAGGTTTCGCCCCGAACTGGATATGGAACTCTCCCGGCGCGGTGTGTACCATATTCGTGCGAGAGACTGCCATGAGGAGGTCGGATGAATATGTTTCGGACGCGCGGTTTGAGGAGAGCGGTTTCGGCGCTTGCGGTTTTCGCGGCGCTCGCGTGCGGGTCGGCGTCGTACGCCGCGGACACGCTGAACGTCTACACGATCTGGTCGGAGCGGTACGCGACGGAGGTCTTCAAGGCGTTCACGAAGGATACGGGAATCCAGGTGCGGCATCTGCGCTTTTCGTCGGGAGAGGTCCTCGCGCGGATCATCGGCGAGAAGGACAACCCGCAGGTCGACGTCTTCTTCGGCGGCATCGCGGACGCGTTCGTCGCCGGAAAGAAGGAGGGCGTCTTCGAGGCGTACGTTCCGAAGGGCGCGGAGGCCATTCCGGCGAAATACCGCGACCCGGAGGGCTACTGGACAGGCGTCGCGATCGACCCGATCTGCTTCATGGTCAACGCGTCGTTCCTGAAAAAGAACGGGCTCGCGGCCCCGGCGTCCTGGCAGGATCTGCTGAACCCCGCGTACAAAAACGGGCTTCTCATGGCCGACGCGCGGACGTCCGGCACGGCCGTGTCGCGGATCTTCAGCCTCGTGAAGGCCATGGGCGAGGACGAGGCGTTCGCCTACCAGAAGAAACTCGACGGGAACGTCCAGCAGTACACCGAGAGCGGCGCGGGCGGCGCGCTGCCGATTTCCCGCGGACAGGCGGCGGGCGGGATCTTCTTCATCGTCGACGCGCTCGAAATGCAGCAGAAGGGGTACGACGTCGCGATCAGCTATCCGAAGGAAGGCGTCGTCTACGGCGTCGAGGCGATGGGCCTGATCCGCGGCGCGAAGCAGCCCGAACTCGCGAAGAAGTTCCTCGACTGGGCGGCGGGCCCCGAGATGCAGAAAATCTACGAGGCGCAGAAGATCAACCTGATCCCGACGCACCCGGAGGTCCGCCTGCAGAACCCGGCGCTCGACATGAGCGGCGTGAACCTTCTCGACCTCGACATCGAGTGGTCCGGCGCCAACCGCAAACGGCTCGTCGAGCGATGGGTGAAAGAGATCCTCAAATAGCCCCGCGAAACGCATTACGAAACGCCCTGTCAGCGGCAGCCGGGATCGCCCCTCGTGCGGCGGTCTGGCTGCTGCTGGCTCTGTTCGTCCTCTATCCGCTCGCGCGGCTGCTGCTGA
>CAYVKE010000223.1:0-3328 GCA_964451935.1 uncultured Synergistaceae bacterium
GGAGGGAATCAGAAACAATCCGAACATCAGCAGTGAAACGAGAACGTGTCGCATCGCATGTCACCCTTTCTGAAAAACGTTCCGTCAGTATGCGCGCGCATGGGTATCCGCGCCGTGCGCCTTCGTTCTGTAGCTGTTGCCCTTGCCGGTTCCGGGGTGAGCGTCATGCTTTCCGGCAAGGTGCATATACTTTGCGGGTGTCGATTCAACGGGTTCCGGTTCCGGGATTCGGGCGCAACGGGGAACGGAAAGCGTCGGCTGATCGCTGACCCTTGCGCCGAAAACCTGAGCGGCGATCTCCCGCGCCAATATTTCGGCCATAAGAGAGGGGACCGCATTCCCGATCTGCCTTTGGATCTCCGTTCTGGGGGCATCGATAGTGAAGGTCTCGGGAAACGTCTGAAGGCGGGCCATTTCCTGCCAGGAAAGTTTCCTGTTCGTCCAATGGAACGGACCGACGGCCGAGCCGGGTTGCGCCTGGATTGTCCAGCTCGGCAGCCGTTTGGACAGCTTCAACAAAAAGCTCCAGTAGCGAGTCCGCCATCCGAACAAGGGCGTCCCTCCCTTCCGGTCGGTATGCCAGAGATAGTTTTCTCCCTCCGGAATCGAGGGCAACAGATCGGCCCACTTCCCCCCCACCTTGAGGTTCTGGCCGGCGTCCAGAGGAATGCCGCCGATTGCTTCCCATGCAGAGACGTACGACGGCATGCCCATTTCCCCCAAAAGTGAGGATTCGGCTTTTTCGGAAGGAATGTGCGTCGGGTCGGGGAAACGGAACGATCCCCCGCGACGCGAAGCAACGAGAAAGAACCGCACGCGAAGCTGCGGCGCGCCGTAATCGGCGACGTTGAGCACGGCCCAGGACGGTTCGTAACGGACACCCGTCTTCATATTGATGTCCCTGATCCGCTGCATGATGAACCGAAAGCCATCTTCCTTGCCTTCGTAGTTCAGTCCATGCACGTTCTCCAGAAAGAACGCCTGCGGCTTCAGCTCTTCTACAAATCGGAAGTACTGGCCCAGCGTGTCCGCACGGGGGTCATTCAGACGAAGCGTATCTCCCGTGCTCCAGTATGCCGATTTCGAGAACGGCTGGCAGGGGGGGCCTCCAATCAGGACATCGCATGCGCCGGGTTCCGAGCCTAAAATCCTTTTGACGTCGGAGACGCTCACGTCCTCTATCGGTGATTGAAACACATTCTCGCAATGATTTTTCCGAAGGGTATCGCACGAAAACGCATCGGAGTCGTTTGCACAGCAAACGCGATAGCCTGCCGCTTCAAACCCGTAGTCAAGACCGCCGCATCCTGAAAAGAGGCTTACGACCTGCAGCTCAGATCTCCGGGTCATCGACAACCTCCGTCTTCTTCCGGTTAATCGCCGCGACGATGTCGCCCGGGCCGTTGTTAACGATTCGCTCGAACACGTCCCTCCATGGCGTTGTTTCCTTCGCAATGGAGATATGGACATTCACTTCCGCATTCGCTCCCGTCCCCCACGCACGGGGGCCGATACCCGGGGTTCTTTTCGGCTGTTTTTGGAGTATTCTGACAGATTTTCGTGCGGAAATCAATCGAAACTCCGGGTCCGCAAAGCCGTCTCGAATGGAATCCCAGTGTCTGGCGGTGATTCCATATATGAACGTGTCTTCGGCGTGGCGAATTCTGGTTCCGGAATAGTCGTTCAGAATGCGCCAAACGACGGCTTCATTCCGATCAAACAAGGGAATGAGGCGGGCATTGATCGAATTCACAAGATCGTAATCGACGGCGACCGCATAGAGAAGATTCTGCTCCTTCTCCATGGCGTCGTATGCCTTGTAGACGGGAATGGGGATGCAGTCATCCGGTTCCAGGCCGACAAGCGGCTTCGCGTTCTCGAAACGGGTTCCCGCGTTCTTCACGTTGATCGGAAGGCGCACGTCGCCTTCGGTCAACGTAAAATCAACGAGCGTATGCCCCGACTCTCTGTCATCTTCGTAATTGACCGTTCTCCGAACGGCTCGAAGCGCATCAATCTGCTCAAGAAAACGCTGTTCCGTAATAGCGGCGGGGAACAGTTTGGTAATGGGATTCTCTGCCGACCCTGTTTTGGTTCGGGCTTTGATCTGCCCGAGAAAACCGCGTTCAGCCAATGTCGGAACTATTTCCCTCGCCATCGAAAGGGTATAGAAATTCTTCTCGTAAAGATGCCGAACAATGTCTTCTTCGGTTTTGTCGCCATTGAGCGCCCATAGGTATGCTTGAGCCAACCCCGTTCCAATCCACCGGGAATCAGGAAGGACGGCGACTATCGCCTCAGCGGCTTCGACATCATTAGCATAGCGCTTCATCGCATCTCTCTTCTTTTTTGGCTAGCGCCCGAATGCGGCGATGCGTCGCCGAAATTGGAACGAAGACGGTTTTGCTTCATTGGTATCAGCTACTTTCACAATTTGGTGAAACGTACTCTACCAGTGAAACCAAGAGGCATCAAGTCTGAATTCATGGGTATCGACAAGACGCATTTGCATCTCGTCCGACCCCGGATCGCGCCTCTTCAGCGCTTCCCGCTCTGCATCGAACGGACGCTGCGTCGTTTCTCACGAATTCAATCCTGCTCCGCGGATGTCACCGGCCGGATGGCCCCGATTTCGAGAAGCGCTTCGAACGTGTTGGCGGCGCCGCCATGCTCGACGATCAGGCCGTCCACGATGCGGTCCACATTGACGCCGGTAATCACCACAGGCTTGCCGGTCGGCGCCATTCCGAGCCACGAGCCCAGGTGCGTGCCGCGCGCGGTGACCTGCGTCGCCACCCATTCTCCCTCCGCTATCTGGTTCCCCACGGTCAGGTGAAGATCCGGATACGTTTCCCGCACCGCACGGACATGATCCGCCATCCCGGCGACGCCGCAACGGACGCGGACCTTGCCGTCGGTCGCGACGCACTCGGGGGAGACGAATCGATCCAGATGGGTCACATCGCCCGTGTTGCCGATCTCCTCGATGAAACGGCGGATCAGAAGCTTGTTTTGCTGCGTGACGGACATTGTCGGCCTCCAAATTTGTGGTTTCTCACACATGGTATGACGCTTCAGGATTCGGGGTTTCCCCGCACCCTCGATAAATATTATAGACAAAACCGGTTGGTGCGACGCGGGGCATCCCGACGAACTCCCCGGAAATACCCGGCATTTTCCTCCCCGGTCCGCCCTAAAATGATATACTGCTCATTTATAATCCGGATACGAAATATGTCATAGGGGGAGTGCTCCATGATCGCCTATTGCGGCATCGACTGTTCCAAATGCGAAAGCCGCCTCGCGACCCGGTCCGGGAACGGCGAGG
>CAYVKE010000224.1:0-3311 GCA_964451935.1 uncultured Synergistaceae bacterium
GCGATGCAGTCCGTTTCCGGGTCGCTCCACGACAGATTCGGCCCTGTCCGGGTCGTCGCCGCGGCGCTTCTCGCGACGGCGGGCGCGTGTCTGCTGATGCTCCCCTCCCGCACGCCCGCGCTCCTCGCGTTGTGGCGCTTCTTCTCGGGGTTCGGCGTCGCGGCCATGTACTCGGCGGTTCTGGTCTACATGGCGTTCGCCTTTCCGGCCGCGCTCTACTGCCGCTACGCGGGAATCAACTACGCCGTCGCGAACCTCGGCGCAATCACGTCCGTCGCTCCTCTGGGCTTCGCGATGGATGCGCTCGGCATCCCCGCGACCTTCTCACTGCTGTCGGGCATCTGCATCTTCCTGGCCTTCCTCCTGTTCTCGCGCCGCACAAGCGATCCGACACGGATGTCCGCCGCGCCGGGTGGACGAAGCGACATCGCATCCGTCGCCTCGAGACTCCGGAACGCCTTCGTCCGCATCGTGCGCGACCGGAAGCTGCGGGGCATTCTCGTCCTTTGGGCGCTCTCCGCGGCCGCGTTCCTCGCTCTCCAGGGGCTCTGGATCGTCTCGTGGTTCGCCGCGGCCTACGAGGTCCCGGCCGGGAGCGCGCGCTTCTGGGCCACATCGTTCAGCATCGGCATGATGATCGGGTCGCTGCTGACCGTCAAGGTCACGGCGACGTCCGAACAGTTGCCGCGGCTGATCCGGCTCTCCTGCTGGGGGAACACGCTCTGCTGGAGCGCGCTCGTCCTCGCGATCGGGTTCCGGCTTCCGATCGCGGCCGCCGGGGCTGTATGCCTGCTGCTCGGCGCCTCGTGCGCGATCCGCGACGTCTTCACGATGGGGGGCGTCAACGATCTCTCGAATCCGCGCGAGAAGGGAGCGATCTTCGGGATGATGAACATGCTCGTCGTCGGGACGGCCGTCGCCTTCCAGTTCGGAACGGGGTGGATCATCAACCGCTTCCCGGGGGCGCTTCCGGGAACGTACGACGCGACCGGGTACCTCGTGTGCTTCGGGGGGATCGTCGCGCTGCTCTTCGCGAGTCTGTCGGCGCTGCGGGTTCTGCCCCGCGGCCGTCTCCGCTGAAAGAAGGAAATCCTCATGTCCCTTTCGAAAAACAGTCTCCGCGCGCTCCTTTCGGACCATTCATTCCCGATCTTCCTGTTCCTCGTCTCCGCCTATTTCCTCGGGATCTTCTTCCGGATTTCAGCCTCCGTCGTGATGCCCATGGAGGCGGAGCGTCTCGCCATGAGCGCCGCGATGACGGGTTTCATCTCGAGCCTTCACTTCTACTCGTACGCGCTCATGCAGCCCGTCGCGGGCGTCCTTCACGACCGTTTCGGCCCCGTGCGCGTCGTCACGGCCGGACTGTTCGTGACGGCCCTTTCGAGCCTGCTGATGACTTTCGTGCGAACCCCGCTGACGCTCGGCGCGTGGCGCCTCCTCTCCGGCCTCGGCGTGGCGCCGATGTACGCGGCGACGCTCGTGTTCCAGTCCTTCGCCTTTCCACAGGAACGATACTGCTTCTACGCGGGGATAAATTTCGCGTTGTCGAACCTCGGCGCCATCATCTCGGTCGCTCCGCTGGGCTACGCGCTCGACACGTTCGGCATCACGGCGACGTTCGGGGTTCTGACGCTCGTCAGCCTCGCGGTCGCCGTCGTCCTCGGCAGATCGGCGAAGCGCGACCCGCTGCGCGAAATCGCTTCGCGAAAGGAGCGCAAGCCGCTGTCGGCCCTGTTCCCGGAAATATGGGAGGCGCTGCTCTTCGTGTTGCGATACCGGAGAATACGGGGGCTCCTGATCCTCTGGGCCGTCTCCTCGGCGTCCATGCTGACCTTCCAGGGACTCTGGGGCGTCTCGTGGTTCGTCGCGGCCTACGGCGCGGAACCGGGCGCGGCCCGGTTCTGGGCTTCGATGATCAGCTTCGGGATGATGCTCGGACCGCTGATCACGGGCGGACACATCATCCGCCCCGAGACGCTGCCGGGGTCGATCCGGAACGTCTGCATCGGCAATACGCTGAGCTGGGGGCTTCTCTTCTGCGTGGTGGCGACGGGCCTTTCGCTCGAGGTCGCGGGGATCGCGACGCTTCTCGTGGGCGTCACTTCCGGAATGCGGGGCGTGTTCGCGATGGCCGGCGTCAACGCCCTCGCGCGCGCGGGGAACAAGGGGGCGATCTTCGGCGCGATGAACATGATCGTCGTGCTGATGGCCGTCGTGTTTCAGTGGGGGACCGGGATCATCATCAACTTCTTCCCTGCCGGCGCGCCGGGAACGTACACGGCCGCCGGGTATCTCGCGGGATTCTCAGCCGTCTTTCTCGCGATGGCGACGAGCCTGCTCTCGCTCCGGCTTCTCGGGAAGGATCCGCTCGGATAAAAAAGATTCCCTCCCGACGCATTACGGGAGGGAATCGCTTCGTTCTCCGGTCGCACAAAAACAGCCGCTCCGTTCGGCGGAAAGGGCGTCACTTCGCGGAACGGAAGTCGTCCATCCAGGCCTTCTTGATCTCGGCGAGGCGGATCGTCCCCTTGAACGTCCGGAATACCCGGCCGAAACGCAGGAAGTCCGGCTTCGCCCCCTTCGAGACGGAATGCCTCGCCTCGGTCAGAAAGGTCTTCCGGATCTCTTCGGCGCACTCCAGGGCGCGGTCGCTCTTGAGTTCCATCGTGACGCAGCAGGAGTCCTCATGCTCGCTGACCAGGCGGAGCCCCGCGACGGCGAGGTCGAAATCGTCGCAGGGAAGGCCGTAGCGCTTCTCGACGAAACGGCAGAGTTCCACGTTGATCTGGTCGCACGCGTAGTTCGCGCCGCCGCGGATGATGAGCGCCGAGTCCCGCCCGACCCAGTAGATGTCGTCCTGTCCGTCGTCGGGATTCGCGAGCCGGAACGCCACGTCGAGCAGTCCGAGGTACCAGCCGTCCCGCAACACGCGGGTCGTCCCCTCGTCGTTCTTCACGTACGCCCGCATCACGTTGCCGCCTCGGCAGACCATGTACCCCGCCTGCCCTTCGGCGCAGTCGCGCATGTATCCGTCGTTCGACGGATCGACCTGCTCCACGATCCGTACCTCCGTCAGGGGCGGATGCGGCCGTCCAATCCAGTATCCCGTCTCGGGCGTGTGGCTCCATCCCCGCTCGAATGCCGCCTTCCTCCGCCCGTCATCGAGATCCAGAGGCGTCCCGAGAACGTGGAAACACGTCTCCGTCGAGCCGAAGCGGACGCTCGGAATCCTTCCGGTCCAGCGTTTGAGCCGTTCGACCGTCGTCGGTCCGACTGGCGCCGAGCCGGGCACGAACTCGACCTTTTTCATC
>CAYVKE010000225.1:0-3245 GCA_964451935.1 uncultured Synergistaceae bacterium
CCGCGGAGAACCTTCAGAACCTGGTCGCGCGGTTCACGCTGGACGACGCGTCGCAGAGGGGCCTTGCGCCGAAGAAATAGAACGGACATTGCAGTGAAAAGGACCCCGTCGCGATATGCGACGGGGTCCTTCTTTTGTGGAAAGTTGCAACATATCGATATGATAAAAAAATAATTATAAATGTAAAACACGATTAGTTTTTGAAATGATGTATTGCGAATATTTTTGTGCTCCATGTGTCATTGAGAAAATCGCTGCATATGTCCTCCCTTTCAATGATATTTTCCTTTGAAAACGATCGGAAAATCGCGATGAAAATTCCGAAGAAAAATAAAGTTTTATTTGTTCTTTCTTTTCCATGCGGCGCGCGAGTTGTCGTCGCTGTATCATAACGTGCCGTTCGTACTACGCGGCGTTTTTCCGAAAGAAAGGTTTTCAATCTTCCGCGCTTTTTGCAGATTCGTGAAGCGCCGAGTAAAGAGAGAATCGCGTCGCCGTTCCGCGCGATACACGGCATTTTTTGAAATGTCCGGAATCGAAACGAGAAAAGGGAGAGACGGTCGAACAATGGGAGACGCAACCGGTGAAAAACAGGGCGAAAAAAAGATACGCGCATTGATTGCTGGGTCCGATCCGATGGTGATGCGCATCGTGGAGCGGTGCGTCCGGAGCCACGGCGGGTACGTTCTTGTCGGAGGCGTCTTCACGTGCGTCGACCTGCGGCGGATGCTGCGAACGAGTCCCGTCGACCTCGTCCTCATCGAGCCGGCGTTTTCGCGCAGGGGGAACCTCGAAGCCGTCCGGATCGTTCAAAACGAAAGCGCCGCGATGATGATCGCGGTGAGCCGCATCAGCGAAGCTGGGGATGTCGACGCTCTCCTCGGGTACCGGTTTTTCGACTTCATCCTCAAACCGTTCGGCGTCGATCGCCTCGACGCGTCGCTTACGGCGTTCCAGAAGTTTTGCGAACGGCGATCCCGCCTTTCCGGCCGGTTGGGACAGGACGATGTCGATGAACTTCTGACCCTGCGGCGGGCGGCCATTGTCACGGAGGGCGCCTCGCCGAAGGGGCTGCAGCGGGAATGCGTCGCGCGGATCCTCGGCGCGTTCGAAAGGGATCCGTCGCGAACGCTGTCCGTCGACGATGTCGCCGGCGATTGCGGCGTCTCCCGCACGACGGCGTGGCGCTATCTGGAACATCTTGTGACGGGCGGGCTCCTCTCCAAGACGCCGTCATTCCGTTCCGTCGGGCGCCCCGTCTTTCGGTATCGCAAGACGTAACGCGATTTTCGCTTGAAAAAAACGGGAATAAATCATTCTAAAAGGGAACAAAACTGTTTCCAGCGCCTCTCTTTTGAGACAATCCATTCAGGCAATACGGATGAATCGCACTGATGCGAACTACAACAAGATTTCGTTCAACAATGCCAAGGGAGGCGCTTGTATGGCGGAACAGCAACTGGTCGTGTTCGGCATCGGAAAGGAAGAATTCGGAATCGACATCTCCCGCGTCCGGGAGATCGTCCGGCTTCAGAACATCACGGCGATTCCGCAATCGCCCGATTTCGTCGAGGGCATCATGAATCTGCGGGGGCAGATCGTCCCGATCGCGGACCTGCGCAGGCGTTTCGGAGGCGCGATCGAGTCCGCAGCGGACGAATCCCGGCGCAGGATCATCGTCGTCAACCAGGGAGAACAGGATATCGGCGTCCTCGTTGACGGCGTCTCCGAAATTTTGCGGATCCCGGACGAATCGATCGACCCCACGCCGCCCATCGTTGCGGGCGAAACAAGCTGCGCCGCGTCGGATTTCATCCGCGGCGTCGCCAAGGTGGAAAACAGGCTGATCATCATCCTGGATCTCGACCGGATGTTCACGTTCGAAGAGAGAGCCGTCCCGGACCGGAGCGCGAAATAGGGCGGGGCGCATTTGCGGAATTCGGCGTTATTCGGCGTTTTTTTGTGCATGGATCTCATGCTGCAATGACATCATCGACGGGGGGGCGCACGTGTGACGATTCGGAACAAGCTCATGGGGATGGCGGCCGTTGTTTTGCTGATGATTGCGACGATGGCCGGGTTTACGTACTATCGGGGAGATTCGATGATGCGCGACCAGGTGGACAAGGCGGGCATGGAAATCGTCCGAAGCGCCGCGGACAGTATAAACGGACAGTTCGACAAAATCCAGGGAGTCGTCCGTACTGCGGCGGCATCCGTGCAGTATGCCGTGACGCAATTCGGCGTGAGCGACGACGCCGGTCTTGAAAAGATCGCCAGGAGCCTCACGAAACAGGTCAAAGCGGACGGCGTTCTCGATATATACATAGCAGATGAGGCGGACGGCGGCATCTCGGACGGCACCGGCTGGAAGTCGCCCGCGGGGTACGATGTGAGAACGCGCCCGTGGTACAAGCAGGCCGTTGCGGCCGGCAAGGACCAGATCATTTTTACCGATCCCTTTAAAAGCATGGTCACCGGGAATACGGTGATTTTAATCGCAACGGCCATAAACAACATGGACGGCAAGTTGCTCGGCGTCGTTGCGGGCGAAATGGATATCGGCGCACTGAGCGACTATATCGTCAATCTCAAGATCTTCGGCAAGGGAAACGGGGCGTTGACGCTGAAAAGCGGCGTTCTCGTCGCCTATCGGATCAAGGAGTACGTCCTGACGGCGAACATGACAAAGGACGAAAAATTTCCCGAACCCCTTCGGAACGTTGCGAAAAAAATGGTTTCCGGGGAGACCGGTTTCGATACCTACACGTATCAGGGCGAAGAACGACAACTGTTCTACGCCCCGACGCAGCGGGGGTTCTTCCTGGGAATCCTGTATCCCGTGTCGGAGATTACGGCCATTGTGCGCGGTCTGACCACGATCCTGCTGATCATTGCGGCGCTGGCGTTTCTTATTACCGGGCTGGCCATCCTCTTCATCGTCCGGAGCCTCACGAAGTCGATCGGGTCGATGGAGCGCGTCACCGAACGCCTCGGAGCCGGAGACCTCACCGTGACATACGACGGCTCCGGCAAGGATGAGGTCGCCCACATTTCTCGCATCTTGAACGGCATGGTCGCGTCCCTGCGGGAGGTCATGACCTCGATCCGGAAGGAGTCGGCAGAGACGGCGCGACGTGCGGAAACGCTCGCGTCGCTCTCCGAGGAGTCGCTCTCCTCGATGGAAGAAGTCTCCGGATCGATCGAAAAGGTCCAGGGCATGATGGAGCAGAGTTCCTCCGCGC
>CAYVKE010000226.1:0-3149 GCA_964451935.1 uncultured Synergistaceae bacterium
GCCGTGTATTCGACGACGAGGTCCGTGCTCGTGATCGTCACGTTTTCGAACGTGTTCGCGTAGTAAAGCGAAGCCGTCATGTCGCCGGAAAGTCCGGAGAGGTCATTCGACAGGGCCGTCCTCACGGACGCGAACAGACCGCTCGCCGGATCAGCCAGGGCGTTCTTCACCTGCGCGACGTCGGCATCGCCGACGATCGAGCGGGGCTCCGGTTCGGTTTCGCCCGAGTAGCCGGAGAAGGCCGTCGCGGACCTGTTCGGGGTCGTCCCGATCGTGCAGTCGCTGTCGGCCTTGTATGCGCCCGAGATCTGCTCCGGCGTGTTATCCTTGATGACGTTCTTGTCCTTGATTCTCGTATCCTCCGCTTTGGAGAAGGACATGATTCCTCCCCCGACCGTCCTGCCCGTGCTGTTTCCGGTAACGACGCATCGCGTCAACGTCAGCTTGCCCGCGTTGCAGACGCCGCCGCCGTAATCGCCGGCGTAGTTTCCGGTAATAGTGCACTTTTCCATGTCGACGGTTCCCCAGTAGTTCATGATCCCTCCCCCCCAGCTCGCCGTTCTGTTGTTCGATATGGTGCAGTTCTTGAGCGTCGCCTTGGCTCCAATATAATTGGAGACTCCGGAAAAATTGAAGGACGTGTCCTTGTTGACGCAATCTTTGACGACGCAATTTTCCATCGTGAGCACGCCGTAGTTGGTGACGCCGGCGATAAGCCCGGCGAGCGTGCAGCCTTCCATATAGAGCTTGCCGTCGTTATCGATGCCGCCTCCGGCGTTCACGGCGCAATTCTTCATCGATAATTCCCCGTTGTTGCCGATGCTCGAGACATAGCGGTCGGTGACGAGCCCCGAGAGCGTGAGGTTTGTGAGCGTGATCTTCTTTCCTTCCGGGATCGTCAGGAAGAAGATCGAGCCGGCCACTTGCCTGATCGTCGCGGGGCCCTGTATCGTGAGCCTTTTGTCGAGCTTCAGCTCGGACGTCAGGTTCGCTCCGCCGCTCGTGAATTTGATGGTATCTCCGCTACCCGCCTTCGAAACGATGCACCGGAGCGACCCCGCATCCGTCGGGGAATCGGCGGTCGTTGTCACCGTCCACGTCTTCGCGTCGCCTGCGGCCGCACAACTCAGAAACAGCGTTGCTGCGACGCCGAACGCCGCGAAATTCCGGAAACCCCTTCCGATCCGAACCATGTGTATCACCCGAGTCATCTCCATCCGCACGATGAGTGCTTCGTCGCGGCGTTCTTCCCGTCCCGCGTCCGCGCGAACGCTGCGAGTCGCAGGGCGAACGGAAGAGCGAGCAACAGCGCGAGCGGCGCAAAGCCCGCCCCTTCGGCCGCATTGCACCCGCCGCCGCTGCCCGTGTCGCCGACGGCCTTTTCGGCCGCGCGCACCGAGCACACGCGGAAGGTCACGACGCCGACGGCCGGTTCGAGGTCGTAGGATCCGTTGTCGGTCACGACATTGCGCCAGGTCATGAGCCCTTCGCCCTTTTCGTAGAAGTCCGGCGGCGTCACGCCTTCGGGCAGGCTCTGTCCGGGTTGCAGCTCGAACTGGACGCCCCTGTCCGGAATGTCGTAGCCCGAGCCGTCGGCGCGCGCGAAGAGCGCGTAGTATCGCGCCCGCGCAGGGTACGACGCGGTGTACTCGACGACGAGGTCGGCGCTCGTGACGGCGACGTTTTCGAACGTGTTCGCGTAGTAGAGCGACGCCGTCATTCCGGAAAGCGTCGCCGCCGCGTCGCCCGAAACCCCGCCGAGATCCTGCGACAATGCGGTCGATACGGCCCGGAACACGTCGCTCGCCGGGTCGGCCAGGCCATTTTTCACCTGCGCCACGTCAGCGTCGCCGACGATCGAGCGGGGCTCGGGCTCGGTTTCGCCGGAGTAGCCGGAAAAGGCCGTGGCGGACTTGTTCGGGGACGTCCCGATCTGATTCGTGCCGTCGGAGGTGTATCCGTAATAGGCGTAGAGGTTGTCCGGCGTGTTTCCGGTGATCGTGCATGCGTTCTTCAATGAGAGCGAACCCGAGGTTCCGATTCCGCCGCCGCGCTTTCCGGCAGTATTGTTCCTGACCGCGCACTTGACCAGAGTCAGCGTGGTTCCGCCGTTGTAGATGCCGCCGCCCTCGCCCGTCGACAGGGACGCCGAATTCGATTCGACGGCGCAGCTCGCCAGCGTCGCCGTTCCCCCCCGTGAGGCAGAGGCCGCCTCCCAATAGCCCGCAGGAGTTGTTTCGGACGGCGCCTCCCGACATGGTCAGGGTCCCGCCGCTGTAGACGCCTCCCCCGTATCCGTACGAGTACGCGGCGTTCGATTCGATGATGCAGTTCGTCAGCGTCGCCGTTCCCCAGAAGTTGACGCCGCCGCCGTAGAACGCGCCCGTATTGTTCGTCACCGAACAGCCTGTCATCGTCAGTGTTCCCTTGTACACGCATATGCCGCCCCCGGAGCAGCCGTAGTTGAGCAGCTTGTTGCCGGAAATGACGCAGTTCGTCAGCGTCGTTACGGACCCCTCGCCTGCGTCGATGGCTCCGCCGTTGCCCCGGCACTGGCCGTCCTTTATCGTGCATCCCTCCATGGTCAGCGTCCCCTGGTTGATGACGGCGCCGCCGGACCCGGTCCCCGGCGGGAAGCCTCCCGAGAGCGCCAGGCTCTTCATGACGACCGTCGCGCCTTTCGGAACGATGAAATAGCGGGTTCCCGAATAGTACTGCGCAGTCGTGATCGTCGCCGGACCCGTGATCGTGACGGTCCTCCCGGGAGTGAAACAGATATCCGCCCGGAGATACACGGTTTTCGCGGTGTCCGCGAACCGGATTTCGTCCCCGTTCTGACAATCGTAGATGACCGTTCGGAGCATTCCCGCCTTGTCCGGCCAATTCGCGAGATCGTCGCCGGGGTCGGTCACGGTCCGGACGACGGCGAGAGCCTCGTGCGCCGGGACGAACAGCAGGAGCGTCATGACCGCCAGGAGAACCCGAAACACATATCCGTCGTTGCGCGCCATACATCTCATCTCCTCAGTGGTTTTGTACGATCAAAGCGCAGTATGCGCTCTGACACGATGTCAATGTCAAGTGAAGAGTCCGACAAATTATTCGATGTTTCGCCGCGGGATATGCGCGTCTGCGGATGATCGCGGTCC
>CAYVKE010000227.1:0-3136 GCA_964451935.1 uncultured Synergistaceae bacterium
GAGCCCGGTCGTTCCGGACGTCGCGAAGATGACGGCCGTGTCGGGGGAGCCGGGGAATTCCATTGTCCGGAGCTTCGTTTCCGGCATGGGCCCTGCGGGGGAAACCTGAACGGACGGGATGCCGCATCTTCGGGCGATTTCGGCGATCGCGTCGAATCCGGGGCCGGTGACGACGAGCGCGGGGTCGAGGTGCGCGAGGATGCGTTCGGTCCACTCTTCGCCGCCGCGCGGGTTGATCGGGGCGAAGGTCCCTCCGAGCGTCCAGACCGCGAGCGAGAGGATATGCACCATCGGGCAGTTCGGCAGGAACGCCACGATGCGGTCGCCCTCGCGGAAGCCGCTCATGTGCAGGGTCTCGGCGCACCGGTCGGCGAGAAGCAGGTATTCCCGTCCCGTCATCCAGCGTCCTTCGGCAGGCGCGGCTCCGGAGCTCCAGAGGAGCCTGTCGGCCCCGTCGCCGGCGGCCCGCTTTCGGATGCGTTCTTCAAGTCGTTCGCTCATGTGTCTCCTCCACCTCTCCGGTTCGATCATTTAAAGAATAGCACGGAGAGGAGCGAGAGTGAAGCACGGAAGCGTTTCCCCGGATGTTCGCTGCGAACCGGAAACGCCCCGAAAAGAGAAACACGTAACCGGGGCTATAGTGTTGCCTGTCTGCGGTTCGAAGAAAATTTTCGCGGACATCGTTGATCTGGAGCGGTTACGAGACAATCCGGGCACGGCGGCGGCTGGACTGATAGAATACTCACGTGTGTGCGGGAGATAAAACTGATAACAAGCAGGGGCCGGTTTTTCGGACCCGGCTGACTGGGCGTTTCTTGTGGGAGGGAGAGAAAACATGCTGGAATACTTGAAGTTGACGAATGTCGGTCCTTCGCCGAGCATGGAATTGAAACTTGGAGAACGTCTCAACCTTCTTACCGGCGATAACGGTCTGGGAAAGAGTTTTCTGCTTGATATCGCATGGTGGTCGCTGACCCGGAAGTGGCCCGCCGAGATCAATCCCCGCCTATCGTCGGGGCTGATGGCGAGACCCATGGAAAGCGGCAAGGGATCGATAGCGTTTTCGTTTACCGCAAAGGTCAAACCGGTCAGTTATGTTAGCGTTTATGATCGGAAGTTGCAGGCGTGGAGCGGTAAGGTCGGCCGTCCGTCAAACCCGGGACTGGTTCTGTACGCACAGGTGGATGGAAGCTTCGCCTTATGGGATCCGGCGCGGAATTACTGGCGCATGAAGGGAAACATCGATGTCCAGGACCGCCCTCCGGCGTATGTTTTCAGTTCTCGCGATGTCTGGAACGGCTTGCGTGATGAGGAGCGGGGATTGTTGTGCAACGGCTTGATTTCGGATTGGGGCGGGTGGCAAAAGGAAAGGGGACGGGCATTCAAAAGCCTCTGTGCGGTATTGGCTGCGCTTTCGCCGTCCGAGGGAGAGAAAATCGTACCGGGAGAACTGACCCGCATCAGTCTGGATGATCCGAGAGATATTCCGACCCTTGTCATGCCGTATGGTCAATCGGTTCCTGTGTTGCACGCATCGGCCGGAATCCGTCGAATCATCGCATTGGCCTATCTGCTGGTGTGGAGCTGGGAAGAACACCTCAAGGCAAGCGAGCTGCTTGACCAGGAGTCTACAGCCCAGATCGTTTTCCTTATCGATGAGATCGAAGCCCATCTTCATCCGAAGTGGCAGAGAAGAATCGTCGGCGCCCTGCTGTCGGTGATGGATACCCTTGCGCCGAATGTCAATGTCCAGATTGTGGCCGCGACTCATTCGCCGTTGGTGCTCGCCTCCGCTGAAGCTTTTTTTGATGCGGAAAAGGACGCATGGTTTGATCTGGATTGTGTCAGTGATGAAAAGAACGGCGTTCGAGTAGAACTGAAACAACGCCCGTTCATTCGTCGGGGAGATGTATCGAATTGGTTGACCAGCGAGGCGTTTGATTTGGAGAGCGCACGTTCTCTTGAGGCGGAAAGAGTATTGCGAGACGCCGCCGTTGCGCTCAGCGATGACGCCTTCGATTCGCACCGTGCGCGTGAGCTGGATGCGCAGCTGCGGACGGTCTTGGGAGATACGGACCCCTTTTGGGTGCGCTGGCGTTTCATAGCGGAAAAGAAGGGTTGGCTTTCATGATTCACGTGGAGCCTCAGCCCGAACCGGAGGGTTTTGAAACAAAGGTTCGGCAGAAAGGACTCAAAGATCTCCGGCAGAAAAACATAGCTCTTGATCGGCCGCTTCCGACTGGGATCGAATTGAAACCGTATTGGCGCGACAGCCTGGATGATCTGCATGAGAAATATCGGGGCGTCTGTGCGTATCTTTCCGTTTACATCGAGCGTGTGGAGGGCGCCGCTTCAGTCGACCATTTCGTCGCCAAATCGAAACGTCCGGATTTGATCTATGAATGGAGCAACTATCGCCTTGCGTGCTCGGTCATGAATAGTCGGAAGCGGGAGTATGAGGATGTCCTCGATCCTTTTGAGATTGAAGACGACTGGTTCCGTCTTGAACCGGCGAGTGGGCGCATCTATCCGAATCCCGAACTGGGCGACCCGGAAAAAACGGCTGTTCAGAGGACAATCGATCGACTCGGATTGGATGATTCGGGAAATCGCGAGATTCGTGCGCGACGCTTTTATGAGTATTGCACGGGCGGATGCGACTCGGATTTTCTGCGGAAATACTCGCCTTTCGTGTATTTTGAAGTTGTGCGAAACGAATTGCTGTGACCAATGGAACTTCAACTGAGCGAAGGGGACATGTCGCTCGGACGGACGGCGCTAAGGCGTCCGAAGCGGGAGGGGATCGGTGTGCGCGTTTTGTATTTCGACTGTTTCGCCGGCATCGCGGGAGATATGACAATCGGGGCGATGCTTGACGTGATCGATGGGCTTGAAGGAACGAAGGAGTTTTCGG
This sequence comes from uncultured Synergistaceae bacterium, assembly GCA_964451935.1. Taxonomy (GTDB): domain Bacteria; phylum Synergistota; class Synergistia; order Synergistales; family Aminobacteriaceae; genus CALFXN01. The sequence continues at coordinate 2,915 of CAYVKE010000227.1, forward strand.
CGGCGTTTCCGGCTGCCGTTGCGGCGGCGCTGAACGTGCCGGATGTGGACGTCCGCGTTTCGCGCGGCGCGCGCGGCGGTCTGTCCGGCTACCGGATCGAGGTCGCGACGCATGAGCATCATCCGCACCGGCATTTGCGCGACGTTCTCGATATCATCGAGCGAAGCCGTTTTTCCCCGTTCGTGAAGGAGCGCGGCGCGGCGGCGTTCCGACGCTTGGCCG
>CAYVKE010000228.1:0-309 GCA_964451935.1 uncultured Synergistaceae bacterium
TTTGTCACGACTTGCGTCCTGACTATCTCATCCGCTGAAAAACTTCCTTCGTATTTGACATAGGGCGGAGCGTTCTTTTTCGGTTTCAATGCATACCCGAGAATCGACGGGACTCGTTCGAAGTCTTCGAAATAGAAGCGATTGCCGATGACATAGAGAAAAACGCCGTATTCCCGAAGCGTTCCGTCGGCGTTGCCGTACCACGTGGCGTAGGTTCTCCAGCGTACTGGTCCGCCATGCTTCTGCTCAAGTTCGGTCAAGAATTTCTTTGTATCGTCGTCCATGCCGGACCTCCGTCCATCACTATCT
>CAYVKE010000228.1:319-1710 GCA_964451935.1 uncultured Synergistaceae bacterium
CAGATTTAGTATAAGGGTAAGGAACACGGCTGAGCCATTTTGAAACGCTTAAATTATTTAAACCTTCAATCAAATCATCACTATCTTTTTTTTCCCGTTTTTACTATATTATCATATATTGCCTCGGGCAAGAAAGGTGAATCGGTGCGTCAATGGATTTTATGGAGAAAGATTTCGGGAAAATACTCAAGCGCAACGCGTTGTCTCAGCGGAGACTGATGCTGAAGGATGGAACGGATTGCATGCGGGTGTACGATAGGAACCTAGAAGGGTTTCCTGTCACCGTCGATCTCTATGGTTCGTATGCGCGGATTACCGATTATAGCGAGGAAGGCTTGGACGAAGCGGTACGGGATACGTGTTGCGATATCGCCGCACGAATGCTGTACGTCCAGGCGGATCACGTGGTTTTCCACCAGAGGAAGAAACGGCAGGGAAGGGAGCAGCACGAAATACAGAGCGACGAGTCTTTGAGGGTCGTCGTCCGCGAGAATGGGCTTTCGTTCACCGTCGACCTGACCAAGCGTATCGATACGGGATTATTTCTGGATCATGCACGGACCCGGGCGATGGTGCGCGATCTGAGCGTTGGGCTTTCCGTCCTGAATCTCTTCTCGTATACCGGTGGGTTTTCCGTATATGCCGCAAACGGGGGTGCAAAGCGTGTCGTATCCGTGGATATGTCCGCGACATATTCGAAGTGGTGCAAGGACAACTTGCAGGCCAACGGGTTCGTCGGTGAAGCGTATCCTTGCGTCACGGAAGATGCGTGGAGCTATGTGCGGAGGGCTGTGAAGGCAGGAGATCGGTTTGACTTGATCATTTTCGATCCGCCCAGCTTTTCCAACAGCAGGAAGATGGAGCATGACTTTGATGTCCAGCGAGACCATGTGCGCTGGCTCAAGATGCTCAACAGATTGTTGACGAAGGATGGATTGCTCCTGTTCTCAACAAATCTGGGGTCGTTCAGGATCGACAGGAACAGTATCCAAGGATATGGATTGCGGGAGATTACTTCCGAGGTCGCCGCGCCCGGATTCTCCAAGCAGAGAGGAGTTGCAAGAAGTTGGTTGTTGAACAAGGAGCATGAGGTCAGGATTCCTTCGGAATATTTGCGGGAACCTGATGCGGGTAAGAACGCGGAGGCTGACGGGCATGCCTTCGCAACGCAAGAAGAAGCGCCGAATTTGGTCGGCGAAAAGAACAAAGCGCGAGAAGCGTTTGAAGAAGAGAAACAAGTGAAAATGGAAAAAGACGAAACCCTCGAAGAAGTGGTTGTGACGGAAACAGCGGTACAGATGCCGCAGGACGAAGCCGACGCAGTAGTCGATCAGGAAGTCGATCAGGAAGTCGATCAGGAAGTCGATCAGGAAGTCGATCAGGAAGTCGAT
>CAYVKE010000228.1:1810-3124 GCA_964451935.1 uncultured Synergistaceae bacterium
CAGGAAGAAGTCCTTGCGGACGATTTGCTTTCCCTCGACTGGGATGATGACGAAGAGTCCGAAGAAGATGACGAGGAAGATGCCGATGACCGTCAGATATCGGACGATGGTTCGGACGTAGCTGTTGAAAAAGTTGAGAAGGTCAGGGAACGGAAGGAGCGCAGACGGGAGGATGGATACGATCGTCCTCGCCGCGACCGACGTTCCGATGACCGCGGTGATGATCGTCCGCGCAACCGTGACCGGCGTGATGATGGCCGTCGTTCCTTCGGTGACCGTGACAGCCGTCCGCGGTATGACGATCGCCGTCCTTCCTATCGGGATCGCGACGACCGCCGTTCCTCCTATCGGGATCGCGACGACCGCCGTTCCTATGGCGACCGCGACAATCGTCCTCGCACCGACGATCGCCGTCCTTCCTATCGGGACCGTGACGACCGTCGCCCCTATGGCGATCGCGACAGTCGTCCTCGCACCGACGATCGCCGTCCTTCGTATCGGGACCGCGACGACCATCGTTCGTTCGGAAGCGGAGACAGGCGTCCGGAGCGACCGTATGTGCGTAAGGACGACACGGAACGTGTCACAAAGCCCCGTCGTTACGACGACTCCGGTAGTGATCGCAGGCCATGGGGTGAGCGTTCCGGTCGGGATTCCGGTTTCCGTAAGGAGATGCCACGTGATGATAGGAGTGACTCCGGCAGGTCTCGTTCGAAAGGGCCGAAGCCATATGGTTTCGATCAGTTCAAGGCGACGAGAACCCGCGGAAAAGAAGAGGATGGCACGTTCTTTTGGCTTTCGGATGATGACGAAAAAAAATAACTATCGGATCATTTCCATATATTAGGAGATTCCGTCCCGCATTCCGCGGGACGGTTTTTTGTCTGCCTCATATCGGGCGACATAGGGACGCTCTGTATGGAAAGCAAAAGAGTGGTAGCTGTTGCTGATGGCGGCGTCGGGCAATGCTGTGCCCGCATATGCGCAAAAGCGCGCTATGCCGACCCGGAGTCTGTTTTTCTTCATCGGTGTCGCTGCATGGCCTGCACAACCTGTTCGCTCGATACAGTCTTCGCCGTCTTACTTTTCACGATCGGAAACAATCAGTCATGACGGGACCGTTTCGGACGATTCTACGACCATGCGCTTGGCGGAACTCCGTAGCGTCTCCGGAATTGGAATCAGCGGAGACCCGAAGTAGGTGAGCAGGGCGCAGATCTCCCGATAATGGCTATTGAGAACCGTCAGGAGATGTCCCTCGGCGAGCCGGACCGGCAGTATCGTCTGTGCGAGTAGAAAGTAGACGATTCCATC
>CAYVKE010000229.1:0-3084 GCA_964451935.1 uncultured Synergistaceae bacterium
CAGCGCGTAGAGCGCCACCCGCTCCTCGCCCGCCTCGCCGAGGAGCCAGAATATGAGTAAAGGCCTTCCATAAGGAAGGCCTTTTTTGCGTGCTTGACAGGGAGAGTCGGCTCCGTCCACAATGGAAACCTTGAAGGGGAGGGGATCAGATGCAAGGCAGCGGGAACAGTGTGCGAGTCGCCGTTGTGCAGGCGGCTCCGGTCCTTATGGACAAGAAAGCGACCCTTGAAAAGAGTGTCGCGCTGATCGACGATGCGGCGGAAAAGGGCGCGAAGATCGTCCTCTTTCCCGAGGCGTTCATTCCGGCGTATCCGCGAGGACTGTCCTTCGGAACGATCATCGGAAAACGGACGCCCGAGGGGAAACGGGATTTTCAGCGATATTTCGACAACAGCGTGGATGTCCCAGGCGAAGAAACGCGCATCCTGGCCGAAATAGCGCGGAAACACGGCATCTTTCTGCTGATGGGCGTCATCGAACGCGAATGGGGAACGCTCTATTGCACGACGCTCTACTTCGGGCCCGACGGAACCCTGCTCGGCAAACACCGGAAGCTCAAGCCGACCGGGGCGGAACGAATCGTCTGGGGAGAAGGCGACGGCAGCACGCTGACCGTCGTCGATACGCCGTACGGCAGGATGGGCGGCCTCATCTGCTGGGAGAACTATATGCCCCTCGCCCGTGCGGCTATATACGGCAAGGGTGTCACGATCTATGCGGCTCCGACGGCCGACTCGCGCGAGGAATGGCAGTCGACCATCCGGCACATCGCTCTCGAAGGCCGGTGTTTCGTGCTTTCCTGCAACCAGCACGTGACGAAATCCATGTATCCGCACGATCTGGCCTATTACGACGATCTTGCGGACCAGCCGGAGAACATGTGTCCCGGCGGAAGCGCGATCCTGGACCCGATGGGGCGATACGTCGCCGCTCCGGCGTTCGACAGGGAAGAGACGCTCGTTGCGGATCTCGACCTCGACCTCGTCGCGCAGAGCCGGTTCGATTTCGACGTTATGGGGCACTACGCGAGGCCCGACGTGTTCCGCCTGTCGGTGAACGAACGGCCCGCGAAAAGCATTCACTATACGGGAGAATAGGAGTGGACTTCATGAAACGTGCTCTTTTCGTCATAGACGTACAGAACGAATACTTCGACGGCGCGATGCCGGTCTCGTATCCTCAGGGTTCTTTTCCCAACATCCTCCGTGCGATGGATGCGGCGGCGTCGGCGGGGATTCCCGTATGCGTCATCCAGCATACGGCTCCCGAAGGCCAGCGCGTCTTTCAAAAGAATACGCACTCCTGGGAACTGCATCCGGAGGTTGCGCGAAGGCCGCGGGACAAGCTGATCGAAAAACGATTCCCCGGCTCATTTACCGGGACGCCTCTGCATCAATGGCTTGAAAGTCAGATGATCGACCGCATCGTCATCGCGGGGTATATGACGCAGATGTGCTGCGATACGACCGCGCGACAGGCGTGTCACGAGGGCTATCCCGTGGAATTCCTCTCCGACGCGACGGGCACGCTCGCCTGTCACAACGCCGCCGGGTCCGTATCGGCGGAACAGTTGCACACGACGATCCTCGTCGTTCAGGCGTCGCGGTTTTCCGAAGTCCTGACGACGGACCAATGGATCGCCCGGATAGCGGAAGCGAAGAGCTAGCCGATTCCGCCCGGCGGGAGGACGTCCCCGCATCGCTCTTCACGCTTCGGACGCTTCTCGACTCGACCGGACTGCCGTACGCCTTCCTTCCGAATGCGCGGCCGCTGCGCTCGGCGCAGGAAGGGGCGTCGTTTTTCGGGATCGAGATCGCGCAGACGGCTCCGGCTCTCGTCGTCCGCTCCGAGGCGGGGTTTCACCTCGTCATCGTCTCGGGCGCGCGCGGGAAGGTCGATTTCGGCGCGTTGGCGCCGCTCTTCGGCGTGCGGTCTCTCAGGCTCGCGAAACCAGTCGAAGTCGAGCGGCATGCGGGAGCCCGTCCGGGATCGGTCCCGCTTGTCGTCCCGAAGTTGCCCTGCGTCGTCGATGAGGGACTGTTTTCGTGGGAGCGCATCTATGGCGGCAGCGGAGACCCCGGATGGACGCTCTGCGTTCACCCGAAGGTTCTCGACGCAGCCAATAATGTCGTGTCCCATTTTCGAGTCTGATTCACTCCTGGAGGGATGTCTATTGAGTACGGTCTTCTTCGCCTCGATGCAGGCGGACAGCAGGGAAAGGAGCACACGCGCCAAGGTCGCGGCGCTCTTCGACGCGGCGGGATTCGCGGCGCTTCTCCGGAAGGACGACCTCACGGCCGTCAAGCTCCACTTCGGCGAACGCGGGAATGACGGCTTCATCAATCCGATATTCGTCAGGAGCGTCGTTGACAGAGTCCGGGATAGCGGGGCGAACCCGTTCCTGACCGACACGAATACGCTGTACTCGGGAATGCGCTCGAACGCAGCGGACCACACGACGACGGCGATTCTCCATGGTTTCGGGTATGCGACGGCCGGAGCGCCGATCGTCATCGCCGACGGTCTCAGAGGGGAGAACGAACGCGTCGTCACCGTCGGTCTCAGGCATTTTGCAACCGCGTTCATCGCCGGCGCGATCGGGAGCGCCGACAGCATGATCGTTCTGAGCCACTTCAAGGGGCATCAGATGGCGGGATTCGGCGGCGCGATCAAGAATCTCGCCATGGGGTGCGCGACACCCAGGGGCAAGAGGGAACAGCATTGCACGCGCCCGTGCGTCGACCCCGAGGCGTGCGTGGCGTGCGGGCGGTGCGTCGAGACCTGCCCGGCCGGCGCGATCCGCATCGAGGATGGGCATGCCCGGATCGACCGGAATGCGTGCATCGGCTGCGGGGAATGCATGACGGTGTGCGGGGCGAAGGCGATCGAACTCGACTGGGCGACGGAACTGGGTCCGTTCACGGAACGCGTGGTCGAATACGCGTATGCGGCGGTCCATGGAAAGAAAGAACGGGTCGGATATATGAATTTCGTTCTGCGGGTTACGCCGGACTGCGACTGCGCGCCGTGGAGCAGCGCGTCGATCGTCCCGGATATCGGCGTCCTCGCGTCGCTCGATCCGGT
>CAYVKE010000230.1:0-694 GCA_964451935.1 uncultured Synergistaceae bacterium
GGACCGGCTTCCCGGCCCGCTGCTTCGCCATCTGTCCGGCGGAATAACACCGGAATAACACCGGAAGAAGAACGAAAAAAGGGACGAGCGTAAACCGCTCGTCCCTTTTACATCGGAAGAATAGAGATAACCAAGAGATTCGCCCTTTTCCTCTAGGTTATTGAAACGCCCCGTCACGTTTCGCGTCAAGCTTCGCTATCTCCCCTGCTTCGTGTCGTCATCACTTCCAAATTGCACTAGACACGTATTCAGACACGTGTTAGGGTACTGCCGTCAATCAAAGGGGGGACGGAATGAGTTCGGACGAAATCATCAAACTGATCCGCGATGACGGGTGGCGCTCAATCGCCCGCACTGCCGGCAGCCACATTCAATTCCGTCATCCGCACAAAAAAGGCAGGGTCACTATTCCGACCGGCGTAAAAGACCTCCCCAAGGGAACAATCAACTCGATACTGAAACCGGCGGGACTGAAATAGCCTCGCTATTCCAATAAAAAAGGTGATCACAATGCGAGATCGCTATATTTTCCCGGCGATTTTCCACTACGCCGATGACGGGATCTCAGTATCCTTCCCAGATCTGCCCAGCTGCTATACCTGTGGCAAGACGGACGAAGAGGCCGTCAAAATGGCGGAAGACGCCCTCGGGCTTCACCTGTGGGGCATGGAGCAAGACAATGACGACATCCCGG
>CAYVKE010000230.1:718-3078 GCA_964451935.1 uncultured Synergistaceae bacterium
CTACTTGAACGAAGCGGCAAAACAAGCCGGTATCAACTTCTCTCAGGCATTAACCTCCTCGTTGCAGGACATGCTCCGCAAACAGAAGATATCCGCTTGAGATGGGGAGCCCGAAGCAGGGCTCCCCGGAAAAGAAAATCGGGGGCGACAGGACATAAAACACCGTCAGGCTACGAATCGAACTCTTGTGCAACCTCGACAAACGGGAGAATAGATCTCCAAAAGGATTTGACCGAAAAAACTCGATACCGTTACCATCATGACGCCCCCGTTTTCTGGGATGTTCTTGCGTAGGCCGACATGATGATATCCCAGAATCCGGGGGCTTTTTCATGCCCTCAAAAAGTTATTTTTTTGACAAGAGTGAGTGATTAGGCCGATTATTCCCGCTCCGGCATTCCGGTATCGTAGAGTCCTGCCGGGACGTTCATCAGAAAATAGTGTTCCTCCGGCGGGTACAATGTCGCGCGGGTAAGAACGAGCCGGTCTTTCGCGCGCGTCATCGCGACGTACAGGACGCGTCGCTCCTCTTCGACGTCATCGTCGTCGTTGCAGCTTTTCGAGTGGGGGAAAAGCCCCGGTTCGGCTCCGATGATGTAGCAGACATTCGCTTCGGTTCCTTTCGCGCTATGGACGGTGATCAGCGTCAGAACATCGTCTCCGGCGTTTTCGATCTGCGTCGTCGTGATCGGATCGAGCGTATAGCGTTCGAGAAAGCTCTCTATATCCGCATACCGTTCCGCGACCGTTGCGAGAAGTTCGAGATCACGTTTCCGCATTTCCCAGTTGTCGTAGACGCTCGACAAGACGCCTTCGAGTTTTTCTATCGCTGTTCTCATGGCTTTCGCGGGAGCGTCACGCAGCTTGCGGATGTCCGTCACGTTTTCCGCGATGCCGAGGTTGCGGGCGGACAACGGAATGTTCTCCGGCAGTACGCGGAGCGCTTCCTCGACATCCGCGGCTTTGCTGACCGCCTTGAACGCACGCGCAGCCCACTGCTCCCCGATTCCCTTCCAGAGCATCAGGTAGCGGAGCCATGCGAGTCGGTCCGTGTTCGAGACCGAGGCGCGCAGGAGGCTGAGAACGTCGCGGACATGCGCGGTTCTCGTGATGCTCATTCCTCCGACAAAGACATACGGAATCCCCGCCGCGATGAGTTCGGCCTCTATCGTGCGACTTCTCCATGCGGTGCGCGTCAGGATCATGATGTCTCCAAGCGCCGTTCCGCTCCCTCTGACGGACAGTACATCGCGGACGATCCATCGCGCTTCGTCGAATTCTCCGAGAAAGTCGAGGCGCTGCGGCGTCATGCCGTCGCCCCGGAAAGCGCGGAGTTGCCTGCCGTACCCCAGCGGAGAGGCGGAAAGCAGCCAGTTTGAAAGATCCAGGATCCGCTGCGTGGAGCGGTAGTTCGTTTTGAGCTTCAGGACTGTCCCTTCCGGGATTCGTTCCCTGAAAGAATGGACGTTTCTGAAGTCGGCCCCGCGGAAGGCGTAGATGCTCTGGGCGTCGTCTCCGACGCAGAAAAGGCGCGTCGGTTGTCGCATTCCCTCGAGGATCTTCCACTGGATGGGGTTCGTGTCCTGCATCTCGTCGACGAGAATGTGATCGTACAGGCCTTTCACGTACCGGGAGGCATCCGGCGAGCTGTGGATTTTCTCCGCAAAAAGACAGAGGATATCGTCGAAATCCAGATAATGGTATGTTCGTTTCAACTGCTCGTAGAGCGAGAAGATCATCATCGCCTTGTCCATAGATTCTTCGTCAAGCACGGTGTATTTCTCGAGATACGTCTGAATTTCCCTGCCGGTGTTCCGCGCATAGGAAAGGATGTCCAGGAGTTCCCGAACCCGGGGGAAGCACACGGACGGTTTCTTTCCCGCTCCGAACACTTCTTCGAGTGACAGGCGGAAGAGGTTCTCGGCGTCGTCCCGGTCAATGACGGTTGCAGCATCGAACGAAAACAGCCTCGCGGCGCGGCGCATGGCGATGAGGCAAAAGTGATGGAACGTTCCGGCCATTATTCTGGAGCTTTCTTCACCAACGACCGATTCGATGCGGTTACGCATCTCTTTCGCCGCCCGTCGCGTGAAGGTCATCAGGAGGATTCTCTGCGGAAGGACGCCGGAACGGATGAGATGAATCGCCCGCGCAATGATGGTTTTCGTCTTCCCGGTTCCGGCTCCCGCAAGGACGAGGATGTCGGAATCCGGGCAGGTCGCCGCCGCCATCTGTTGTTCGTTGAGCCCCGGATAGCTGAGCGAGGAAGTCGCGGAAGCCTTTGTATAACGAGAGTCCATTACAGCATTCCCCCCTTGGGAAAGCATCGCTTCCACAGAATCTTCCCCGCTCTTTCCATA
>CAYVKE010000231.1:0-3066 GCA_964451935.1 uncultured Synergistaceae bacterium
CGTAAACAAGAGCCGGGATGCCGGCGATGTTTGTCCGTATCGTTTCCATGCGATGTTTTCTATTCTCCTTATTGTGTGCGGATACCGTGACCTTCTGGCAGCACCGGCATAACGCCGAACATCAGCCTCACGATCATAGTGAATGCGCCTGTTATGACATGTTTTCCGACGTACTCGGTCGCCCGGGGTATTGCGCCGCGACGACGAACAGCGCGCTCTTTCTTCCGCATTTGGGATGAATGTTCTGAAGCTTCCCGATCTCGCGCGTTTCGAGCCAGGAGAGTTCGTTCGCCAGTTCCGATTCCGCAAAGAAGTGGAACAGCTTGCCGTCGCCATCGACGAACGTGCCCGGGGCGATCTCGCGCCATTCCCGCCTCGGGTACGACTCGTCTTCTATCGACAATACGCTTGCGAAAAAATATCCGTTCGGTTTCAATACCCGGCGTATCTGTTCATAAAGCCCTGCCCTCTGGTCGTGAGTCAAACAGTGCAGAGAGTTCAGCGCCACGACGACATCGAAGGAGTCGCCGGGCAAATCGTTCGGGATGCAATCGCATCTGATAAAAATACATTTTTCGCATTTACGGGTTCCCGCTTTTTGGATGGCCCTCTCCGAGATGTCGATTCCCGTTACCTGTCGTCCCTTTTCCCCCATCAGGCGCGCATAGGTTCCGTCGCCGCACCCGAAGTCCAAAACGGTCTCGGACGGCGCATTCCCGAGAAATGTCTCGAGCATGCGCCAGAGGGGCTCATAGACGGGGGAGTATTCGCGGTTTTCGTAGTCTCCGTCCCATGAATGCCCCACGCGCGAGGGCTGCAATCCATCGTGTTCCGTCGGCATCGCCATTCTCCTTCCTTCCCTGCGCCGTCGCTCTGCGGCGTTCCCGGAGCCATTCCCGAAGAAGAGCGTGGCCGCGGCCTCACCGGCTCGCGCGGGCGTTCTTGGCGCGCAGGAAGGCGTTCATCCGGTCGCGGGGCAATGTTCCATCGCCCCGGCACGGCTTCACCGTGTCGCAGGTTTCGTATTCGTCGCACGTCGCGCAGAAGTCCACGCCCTTCGCCTGTGCGCACGCACGGATCGCGCAACGCGCGCAATCCGTGGCGAGAAGTTTCAGATCGGGATACTTGCACCCCAGGCAAACGAAGTCGATCGCATCGCTTTTCCCGTCGCCGTATTGCTCATTCATTTTTGCGAGCGCCGCCTCGTCGCCAGCAATCGTCCCCTTGTACGAAGGACACTCGTCACAGTTGATGCCGCAATGCGCTATCATCCCCGATGCCTCCCCTGACGGTTTCATTCGCGTTGAATCACAACATACATCTTCATAATTTTCAATACTTTTTTGAGAAAGCCGTTTCGTGTTCCAAAGCGTCCGGGAGAGCCCGGCCCGCCCAGAGGTATCTCGTCATTACCAATAACGGGAAGCCGGCGGCCGTTGACGGCGATGCACCGGCTTTCACGTTGCTCTCGCCCGGCGAAATGAAGTGATCCCGGAGTCTCGAACCACTTCATTTGGCGGAGTTCCCGATTCCAGCTTTCCGTTGCAGCAGGACAGGGCATTGACGATCTCCCGGAGGGAATCCCCCCGGGCGCGTCTATCGGGATGACTATTTCAGGCCTACTTCCACAGAGAAAGTCTTTTCGTAATGGGGTCCAGCGTGTCCTTTTCAGCGAATGCCGCTACGCAGTAATAGGTCAAGCTCCTCGCTTGAAACTTGTGACGTCCTTTCCAACTGTTCTTTGTACGGCGCATTCACCATTTCCCATCCGACAGTCAGCCCAAGATATTCGCGCCGACCAATTCTCCCAAACTTCTTGCCTTATGGAGCAAGATGTCATTTTCTTTGTCGTTATCTCCAATAGAGCCGTAGACAATTCCAGCTATTTTGATGCCAACAAATTTAGAGATATCGTAAAAAGATTGCAACGCATTCTTTGCTCCGGATTCCATTACATTGTCCAGTCCATAGGTTATTAACATGACTACATTTTTTCCTTTTAGAAGATTATTGTCGTTATCTAGTTCCGAGGAATAAAACAATCTGTCGATAAAGGCTTTCGTTAAAGAATTAAAGTTAAAGAAATAAATCGGACTAGCTATTACCAATAAATCACTACTCCTTGCTTCGGATATAATATCATTCAATCCGTCATCAAAAATACACTTGTGTGCGTCGTTTTTCTTGCATGAATTACACCCAACGCAATGATTTACTTGTTTCAATTTAGACAACTCGTATTTTTTAATGATGATGTTTTCGCTCTCCATGCCCGATATCATGGCATCGACGAGCCTGGCGGTGTTTCCTCGTATATTCGGGCTTCCGAGTACTATTGTCGCCTTCTTCATCTTTCCCTCCGTATGCAGAAAAAACGTCGCTCTTGTCCAAAGGAGCTGTCCGGGGAGGCGGGAGCGTCTCCGAATCCCGGGGTCACACCGTTCCTTCGCACGCGGGAAGCCGTTCGGCGCCCGGGATCTCCTCATGATTCAATTGATGTTACATGGCTTCAGAACGAGTTTCAACAAACCTGAATGCTCCGCATTGAAATGCTTCCGTTTTGAATTTCTTCAAAGATCGTTTCAATATCATTGTTTATATTATGCATTCCAAGAATATATAAAAGAGGCAAGTAGTGCTCATTCGTCGGGATTGATTTTTTGTAATCGGGGAAGTGCGTTTCGTAATTAATAAGCTGATCGAATTCTTTCGATTGCAACTTCGCATCCAGCCATTTATCCGCTCTTACTGCCCAATCGTACGGAGTATCATCGACATCGTAACTTATGTCACGAAGATTGTGAACCATATTGCCGCTTCCAATGAAAAGAATTCCGGAAGCAGCCGGCGCCCCAAGTCGACTGCCTAAAGAAAAATGCTGCCGGTTGCTTTTTTGGACATCCAAACTCAGCTCCAATAACGGAACATCCCCATCGGGATACATGTGTTTTACAACCGCCCAGCCTGCATGATCTATTCCACGATCCGCATCTATCGCAATTCCATCGACTTCTTGCGCAATCATTTCAGCAATGTCTTTTGATCCTTGAGGCGAATACTTCACTC
>CAYVKE010000232.1:0-427 GCA_964451935.1 uncultured Synergistaceae bacterium
CCATGGGCAGCGCCATGACAGCCTTCGCAGTGTGAAGTCTGTTTTCGGCTTCGTCGTAAATCGCCGAATGCGGTCCGTCGATGACGGCGTCCACGACTTCGTTCTTCCGGTCGGCAGGAAGCGCGTGCATGTACAAGGAGTCTTTCGCCGTCAACGCCATGCGTTCCTCGGTGCACTTCCATCCCCTGTTCGCCTCAAGCGTTGAATCGACGACCCCAGTTCTTCGGGATGACCACATCCGCGTTTCGGTACGCCTCTTCCTGGTCATGCGTGATCCGGAACGAACCGCCGTGGGCCTCCGCGTTCTTCCGGGCCTTCTCGATGGCCCAGTCCGGAAGGTCGTACCCTTGCGGGTATGCAAGCGTCACGTCCATGCCGTACCGCGGGAAGAGCAGCACCTGGCTGAGCGGAACGGAGATCGGCTTCT
>CAYVKE010000232.1:457-1728 GCA_964451935.1 uncultured Synergistaceae bacterium
GTCGTCGCATAGGCCCAGATGACGGAGACCTTCAGATGTTGCGTGTTGGCGCCCCGTTTTTCCCGGATCGTCATGAGATCCGCGATGCCCTGCAGGGGGTGATACAGGTCGTCCTGCATATTGATGATCGGAACCGTCGACCATTTCGCCAGCTCGCGCAGATATTCGTTGCCCTGCTTCCAGAAGCAGTTCCGGCACGCGATCGCGTGCCCCATTCGCGAAAGGATGACGGCCGTGTCCTTGGCGACCTCGCCGTGCGCGATCTGCATGTTGCTCGTGTCGAGGAAGTGCGCGTGCCCGCCGAGCTGCGTGATGCCGGCTTCCATGGAATTCCTGGTTCTCGTGGATTGCTCGAAGAACATCAGAAAGACCGTCTGGTACGGAAGATACGGCGTGGGTTTCCCCATCGCGAAATCGCGCTTGAGTTCACAAGACACGCCGAGGAGCGTATCGACCTCCTCTTTTGTCCACTCTTCAAGCGTAATGAAGTGACGTCCGCGAAATACTGTCTGCATCGTTGCGCCTCCCGGTTTTGAAAATATGGCTTCCCTAACGGGAACGCCGCTCCAGATACATCGAAGGAACAGCCGCATACATGGCCGCCGCCGCGACGAGTTCGTCCTTCCACGTCCGTTCGTTCGGCGCGTGCGCCTGATCCTCGTGCCCGGGACCGAATCCGACGCACGGGATTCCGAAGCGCCCCATGATCGACACGCCGTTGGTCGAAAACGTCCACTTGTCGACGAGCGGTTCCTTGCCGAACAGACCCCGGTACGCTTCGACGAGCGTCGCGCACGCAGGGTGATCCTCGTCGAGCACCCATGTCGGAAAGAAACACTCCGTCGGATAGACCAACCCCGTATAGGAGGGGCGCTCGTAGGAGTACATCGAGACTTCCGCGTTCGCCGCCTTGACGGCGGGAAGATTCCGGATCTCCTGAAGCGCCGATTCCCACGTTTCGCCGTTCGTCAACCTGCGATCGACCGAAATGCTGCAACCGTCCGCGACGGCGCAGCGGGACGGAGACGAGAAGAAGATCTCCGAAACCGTGAGGCTTCCCTTCCCCAGGAAGGGGTCGTCGCGAAGGTTCTCGTGCAGGGCCCGGAGTTCGACGAGAATCGGCGCCATCTTGTAGATCGCGTTGTCTCCCCGTTCCGGGGCCGAGCCATGACAACTCACGCCCCGCGTGGCGACCCGGATTTCCATCCGTCCGCGCTGCCCCCGGTAGATGTTCAGCGACGTCGGCTCCGTGACGACGACGAACTCGGGAC
>CAYVKE010000232.1:1780-3041 GCA_964451935.1 uncultured Synergistaceae bacterium
TACTGCCAGCAGAGGCCGTCGCAGTCTTCTTCCTGAACGGTCCCGGTGACCAGAAGCGTGTAGTCACCCCCGAGGCCGAGGTCCCGGATGATCTTTCCGGCGTAGACCATCGAGGCCATGCCGCCCTCCTGGTCGGACGCCCCCCGCCCGAAGATCACGTCGTCGTCCTCATACCCCTCGTACGGATCGTGCGTCCAGAGGCTCCTGTCGCCGACGCCGACGGTGTCGATGTGCGCGTCCATCGCGATCAGATGCTTCCCGTTCCCGAGGAATCCCAGGATGTTGCCCATCGGATCGATATCGACGCGGTCGAATCCGACACTCTCCATCTCCCGTTTGATGCGGAGGATGACCTCGCGTTCCCCGCAGCTTTCGCTCGGGATGCGGATCATATCCCTGAGAAATTTCGATATGTCCGGTCTGTAGTCCTTCGCCTTCTGCATTATGGAACTGAACGGTATCATACGCCCTCCCCTTCCTGCGATTCGATTCGTCGTTTCCCGTCGTTACGCGTATCCGAACAGCCGCGGCAGGAACAGAGGGATGTCCGGGACGAACGCGATGATGAAGAGGACGATGACGACGACGACGATGAACGGAAAGATCTCCCTGCTCAGCTGTTCCAGCGTGAGCTTGCTGATCCCGCACGCGACGAAAAGACACGCTCCGACGGGCGGCGTCATGAGCGCGATGTTCAGGGCGAGCACCATGACGATTCCGAAGTGAAGCGGGTGGAATCCGAGACTCACCGCAAGCGGATGAAGGATTGGGCCGAGAATGATCAGCGCCGCAGCAATGTCCATGAACATCCCGATGAACAGCAGCAGGATGAGGATCAGGAGCATGATGACCCACTTGTTCGTGCTGATGGAAAGCATCAGCGCGGCGACCTTCGCCGGGATCCGGTCGATCGTGAGCACCCATCCGAGGATTGACGCCGCAGCGATGACGAGAAAGACCACGCCTGTCGTGCGCGCCATCTTCATGAACAGCTCCCAGAGGTCGCCGATTTTCAGGTTTCTGTAGACGAAAAACCCGACGATGAGCGAATAGGCGACCGCGACGGCCGCCGCCTCGGTCGGCGTGAAGATGCCGCCCAGAATGCCGCCGAGGATGATTCCCGGCATGAGAAGCGCGACGGCGGCTTCCCTGAAAGCCCGCCAAACCTCCGGAAGCGTCGCGCGTCGTTCGCCGACGGGATACCCCCGCTTCTTCGAGATCCGCGCCGTAAAGATCATCCGCGCTCCCGCGATGGAGACAT
>CAYVKE010000233.1:0-2983 GCA_964451935.1 uncultured Synergistaceae bacterium
GCACTGGAGATGAAGCTTCACGCCGTTCCGTTCCAGGGGGAACGTCCGGACATCCACGCCGGCCGCGAAGGCGGCGACACCCTGAAAGAGCATAAGACCAACCAAAAGCACGCGCAAAAACATCAGTACCCCTCCCTTGATTTGAAATATTTTGTTGTTTTATCTTTTTCCATGATAGCTGTCAAGAGAGATCAGCACAGTCTGCCTTTTCAAGCAATTCGCCGCGCGGTCAGGCGGACGTCTCCGAAGCGTCCCGCATCCCGTCCAGAAGGAACAGCAGGCGCATCAGATACAGCAGGACCAGGCCGTTCGCCGCAAGGATCACGCCGATGACATGCCCCGGGATCAGGCCGGAGACGAACATCGACGCGCCGAACAGCACCGACAGAACGCCCATCGTCAGTTGCACGACGTTGAGCCGGACCAGGATCGGGGGAATGGGCTCGCGCGGCTTTCCGATCCGCCTGACGAGGGGAACAGACGTCCTCCACAGCGTCGCGAGGCCGCCCGCGATGTTCAGCGCGCCGATCAGGACCGTCAGCGCCGGGACGAGGACGCCCGGAACGACGCACGACACGATCCCGGCCGCCGCGAACAGGAGCCCGAACGCGACCATCAGCCATGTCCGGGGAAACGGCCCGATCGGCGTATCGCCCGAGGCGAGCATCTGGATCGCGTTGATCACCATCAGCAGCCCGAGCTGCGCGCTGCCCGAGAAGGGAATCAGGCCGAGGTTCACCGGAATCAGCAGCACGCCGAGAAGCACCATGAACACGCCCGTCAGAAGGAGCATCGCCCTGTCGTCGGAAAGCGCCGCGTCTCCGGCGGCCTTCCGTTCCGCCTCCGGATAGGCGCGATAGACCTTCCGGAGGACGCCCGCGAGAAAGACGATCGCCGCGCCGTACGCCAGAACGACGAGAGCCGTCACGGCCGTCGTCAGCAGCGTTCGGTCCCAGAGCAGCAGCCCGATCAGCGCCGACAGCAGATAGACCGCGGCGCAGCCGGACGCCAGCTGCCGGAAGACCCCGCCGTACCGCATCCACGACCGGAACTTGTCCTTGGCGAACAGCATCTGCACGAGCAGCAGCACCCCGCCCGGGCCGAAACAGAGAAACAGCGCCGCACGGGGGATCCGGCCGAAAACGTCGGGGACGAAACAGGTGACGATCCCGAGCGCCGCGATCCCGACGCCCGCGGCGAGCAGCGGTTTCGACCGCCGGACGTCGCCGAAGGGCGTCTTGCCGAGCGTGACCGTCTGCAACGCGAACATGAACAGGAGCAGGCCGTACAGGCCGTTTTCGTAGTACGGAATCAGCCCCGCGGACGCCGGAAGCAGCAGGACGCCCGCGATCAGCATCGTCATTCCGGCGATCAGCAGGATCGCCGGTTCCAGCGGAAGGTCCGCCCGTTCGAACAGCCGCCGCTTCAGCGGACCGAGGCGCGAAAGGACGTCATCCATCGCGCGCGCCGCCCCTAGAAGTACGTTCCCTTGGTGCGGTAGTTCTCCCGGCGCTCCGCCGCCATCTTTCGGGCGAAGACGTCGAATTCGTCCCGCTTTTCCCGGTACAGGGCGTCGAAGTCGCGCGCGGCCTGCGGCAGGATGATCAGAAGCGCGTTCTTTTCCACCTCGTCGAGGACGTATGCGACCGCCTCGTCGACGCTGATGGAGTCGGGCGGCGGCGTCAGGTCGCCGAAGATCGGCGTGATGACGTTGGCGGGACAGAAGACGCTGAATCGCAGCCCCTCGGTTTCCAGCTCGTAGTGCAGGCTCTCCGTCATGGCGATGACGGCCGCCTTGCTCGCGGCGTAGACCGCCTGGTACGGGACGGGAACCCGCCCCGTGATGGAGCCGGTGTTGACGATGTGGCCGAAGCCCTGCTCCCGCATGATAGGAATCGCGGAATACGTTCCGTGGACAACGCCCATCACGTTCAGGTCGAGGATGAACCGCCAGATCTCGAACGTGATCTTCTCGGTCGGAAGCGTCATTCCCATTCCCGCGTTGTTGAACACGAAATCGAGATGTCCGTCGAACGCCTTCGCCCTGTCGACGAGCCCGGCGACCTGCTCCTGCTTCGTGACGTCCACGCATACGGGAACGACCCTGCCCGGATACTCGCGGTTCAGCCGGTCGGACGCCTTCCCGAGGTTGCCCTCCTTCAGGTCGCCCATGAATACGGCCTTCGCGCCCTTCGAGAGCAGGCGCTCCGTGATCCCCAGCCCGATGCCCGAAGCGGCCCCCGTCACCACCGCAACCTTGTTTTCGTAATATCCGCTCACGCCTTCGTCCCCCTTCCTTACGGCAACATTCTCGAATCGCCGACGTTGAGCCTCGCAACTCCTTGGAACATCGACGCGCCGAGGCTCCGGACGACCGGAAGATCCGCCAGCGTCCCGATGATCCTCCACTGGAGCGGGTGCTGTTCGTACGAGGGCTTCGTCCACCGGATCGCGCCCTGCCCCGTCCACGCGCGGTTCGCCCGCATCTCCTGCGGATAGAGCGTCGCGTGGCTCAGCGCCGCGCCGCCCTTCCCGAGGTTCGGAAGATAGCGCCAGCCGAAGAAGTTGACCTTCGGATTCTCGTTCATGGCCGCGACGTCGCGTTCGGACAGCTCGCCATCCGACGTGAAGTCCATCGAGAGGAAGCCGAAGCTCTCGAAGCTCGCGGACGTGAACCACCGGTCGCCGATGTGCCGCTCGGAGGCGATGTCGGCAAAGACCTTGGGCATCCCGTCTTCCTCGCGGCCGCCGATGATCGGGCAGGCCTTGTTCTCCCAGATGACGAAGACGTACTCCCCTTCGAGCCCCTCGGAATTCCCCATGTACCGGACGGGCGCGGAGACTTGGATGAGCCGGTACTCGCCCCCGGCCATCCACTCGACGTCTCGGGCGTTGGCGTACTGGACGGACACGGTCGGCCCGCGGAGTTCGAACGCCTCCGGAATGAGGGGCAGCAGCGCCTCCGGCTCGGTCTCGAACCGGA
>CAYVKE010000234.1:0-2975 GCA_964451935.1 uncultured Synergistaceae bacterium
TCGCTCGTCGCCAGAGAAGCGGTAACGGGAGTAAAGAGGGTCGTCAAACATGAATCTGACCTGATGCCCGGGGTCGATCACGCAGCGGCCGATTTTCAGGTAACGCTCCCAGAAGTCCCTGACCTCTTCCGTTTCTTCCCATCGGAACGGGAACGCAACCGTTTCGACTCCCGCACCGTGACACAGGACCGCATCCAGATACGCCCCGGCTATCATCCCGTCGTTCCAGTCGTCGGGTTGATGCCCGATGAAAAGCTGCGCCTTGTAATATCCCGCCCTCTCTCCGATAAACCCGAATATCCTGCATTCCGGCATGTCCTTGCCGAGATGTTTCTTCACGAACTTGAACAGGTTCGGCGAGTACGCCGGGTTCAGCTTGGGATTGATGGATTTGACGTCAAGCGTCATGCCGCCTCAACCCCCTTTAACGCCCAGTATAGCTCTGCGAACTGCCGTTGCGTCGCAACGAGCAGCTTCATTTCGTGCGGGTCGTACCACATCCCAAAGTCATCAATCCCATGCTGCGCGAAATACGCTTCACACACGTCGAGTGCCTCACTTTCGTCCTCAGGGTCAACCTCGCCCCAATCGGAAAGCGCCTTTTCCCCTAGCTCCGCAGTCATGTCGCCGCATTCGACGTATCCCCTGACCGTTTCCCGGAACTCTTGGTCGGCCACCTCGAAGACGAATCGCTTCCGGAGGAACTTCTCCGCAAGGTAGTCCGGGTTCAAATCCTGTACGAACCACGAAAGCCCGTACCCGTAATCCGAAACGACGCCCCGGTTATCGCCCGGGCAAAGATCGCCGGTGATGATGATCCCTTCGGGGGAGAAAATGATAAGGGTGGATTGCGCCCGCTGATCTGGGTAGCGCAGATACCACATGCTGGACTTGGTCCCGTCGTCCTCAAGCACGGGGACGAGAATGCGCCCCTTGACGCTTTCAAGCTGCCGCGCCACTGCCGCTTCAAGATCGAAGCTCATGCCGCCTCATCCTTTCCCATCTTCAGCAGACTCGGGATTTTCGTTCGGTTACTCTCTCGGGTGCTTGTCGCCCCGAAGCATGTTTGGAGCTGGTATGCCGTGAACGACTCGATGCACCCTGCCACCGACGTGAACATGAACAGTCGCCCCCCTACCGCATGCGGAGCCTTGACCTCGCGGACAAAAACCATCTCCCCCGGATCGAGCGCCCCGAACCCGCCGGAGTAGACGCCGGAGACTATGCGGTACGACTCCCCGGGAACGAGCGTCGGGAGCGGAGGTGGTATCGGTATTTCGTACCGTTTGCGTTCGCTCTCCACACGGGGTTTGACGCAGGCGGGCGGAAGCCCTTCTTTCTCTCGCAACCGCCTGAAACAGGATCGCAACGCTTCGTAATTGAACCCGAACCGTCCCGCCGCCGCTGCCATCGTGTTGCCGTCGTCTAAAAACGCCTGTATTTTGTCTTTCAATTCCTCGAATCGAATTTGTGTTCCGGTGGGTTTGCGCCGTGCAGGTTTCCGCTTCTTTGTATCATTGAACCATTCGTCTACTTCGGGCATTCGTTTCTTTGTAATTCACATCGCCCCCTATGAATGGGCTTATGCACGTCGTGCAATACCGTGCAATGGCGGGCTATGCCGCGTCGGATAGGGATACGTACACCTGTTCGTTCCAGTTATTTTCTTCCATCGCGCATTTCAGATCATGCGCGTATTGGATGTCTTTCTGGATATCCCTCATGCGGCATACGCCGCGAATGTTGTTCCGAGTCATGCCGCGTCCCCTCCCCCGAACGGATGAATCCGGAACGCCGCGTCGTTGATCGACATGCGGAATTCCAGCCGTTCCAACTCCCGAACCTGCCGCTTGCCTGACAGCACTTCGTCCCGCAGCGCGGCGTGCTCTTCGATCATCCTGCATTGCGTCCGCTCAAGCAGTTCCCGCCGCTCCTTGCCGCGCGGCAGGAGGAGAATGCGTGTGTACATCGTTGTCGCCTCCCATCCGTTAGATTAAGCCGTCTGAAGTTCCGGCAAAGCATCCGATTCCTCTTCCTCCGCAGCCGGTTCCAGAAAGGAGAAAAAGGAGTTCGCCCGTTCCAGCGCCCTTTCCATGTCCGGGAAGTCGAAAACTTCCGCGCCGACCTGTACCGTTCCCGGGATGTTCGATATCGCGGCAATGGCCATCGATTCCCAGCTCGGTTTGATCGCCCACGTGTCAAGCAATTTCAGCGTCGGAGCTGCGCATCTGTGCGACTGAAGCCGCTGCGCAAGGTCGTTTGTGAACCCGAGTTTGATCCGGTTCGGGAGAGCTTCCGGAACGAGCTGAATGAAGTAAAAAACACCTTCGCCAGTTTCGACCTCCACCGGCGGACGCACGGCCAAAAACCCCTCGCGAAGCCCCTTGAATTCCTCATAGCCCTTCCGGTCAAGACTTGTGCAAAGCTGATTCCCGGTTTCAACCGTCCGGCGCTTGTACGTCTCGATACCGTTCTTCACGATGAACTTTTTGACGTTTGAAAGCCCCATGCCGAACTCTTCAGCAAGTTCCTTGGTCGTCCAGAACTCTTTCATGGGATATTCGCTCCCCGCGCTAGACTGCACGAAGTTCAGGACGCTGGAACGAAGAACACTGCGCTTTTTCAGTGTCCGGGACTTCCAGTTCCTTCGGCGGAACCGTCAACCGGAGAAGCGTGCGCGACATCGAAGACATAGACGCGACGGTTCGCTCGTCGTCCTCGTCCATCTGGTCCTTCGGCGTGGTCGTCGCGATCAGAAGCCCCTTCTCAATCGTGCGCCGTCCTCGTCCGACGATCTTGACCGAGCTTGATATGCGATCCTTCGCCTTTTCGACGATCAACCCCCCGTTGAGTCCGACCGCCGCAATGTAAAGGTTGTTTTCCTCGAACAGCTTTTTGCGCCATGCCGCCTGAACGGTCTTGAACCGGCACGTATTGCGTTCGTGTCCGATAACCGATTCAATCTCTTCCCACGT
>CAYVKE010000235.1:0-2898 GCA_964451935.1 uncultured Synergistaceae bacterium
CTCGGCGAGAAGATCACGGACGTCGTCATCACCGTGCCTGCGTACTTCAACGACTCCCAGCGGCAGGCGACGAAGGACGCCGCGAGCATCGCGGGGCTCAACGTTCTGCGGATCATCAACGAACCGACGGCCGCGGCGCTCGCCTACGGTCTCGACAAGAAGAAGGAACAGAAGATCATGGTCTTCGACCTCGGCGGCGGGACGTTCGACGTGTCGCTGCTGGACATCGGGGACGGCGTCGTTGAGGTTCTGTCGACGTCCGGCGATACGCACCTGGGCGGCGACGATTTCGACCGCGTGGTCGTGGACTGGCTCGCCGACGAGTTCAAACGAGAGAGCGGCATCGACCTCAGGAAGGACAAGCAGGCGCTCCAGCGTCTGACCGAAGCCGCGGAGAAGGCCAAGTGCGAGCTGTCCTCGCGAACGAGCACCGACGTGAGCCTGCCCTTCATCACAGCGGACGCGACGGGACCGAAGCACCTGTCGACGACGCTGACGCGGGCGAAGTTCGACCAGCTCACGGCGCATCTCGTTGAGCGCTGCCGCGTGCCGGTCGAGGACGCCATCAAATCGGCGAAGCTCTCCGTTTCGGATATCGACGAGGTCGTCCTGGTCGGCGGCTCGACGCGGATTCCGGCCGTGCAGGAGCTGGTGCGGAAGATGACGGGCGGCAAGCAGCCGAACATGTCGGTCAACCCCGACGAGGTCGTCGCGGTCGGCGCGGCGGTCCAGGCCGGGGTGCTTTCCGGCCAGATGAAGGACGTCCTGCTGCTCGACGTGATTCCGCTGTCGCTCGGCGTGGAGACGATGGGCGGCGTCATGACGAAGATCGTCGAGAAGAACACGACGATCCCCGTTCGCAAGAGCGAGACCTTCTCCACCGCCGAGGACAACCAGCCCGCCGTGGATATCGTGATTCTCCAGGGGGAGCGCGAGATGGCGCGCGACAACCGCGTTCTCGGGAACTTCAAGCTCGAGGGCATCCGGACCGCGCCGCGCGGCACGCCGCAGATCGAAGTGACGTTCGACGTGGACGCGAACGGCATCCTGAACGTCACGGCGAAGGACCGCGACACGGGCAAGGAGCAGCGCATCACGATTTCCGGCTCGACGAGCCTCGACAAGGGCGAGGTGGACCGGATGATCCGGGAGGCGCAGGAGCATGCGGCGGAAGACCGCAAGAAGAAGGAGACGGCGGAGGCGCGCAACGAACTCGAGGCGTCGTCGTACCAGCTCGGGAAGGCGCTCGAGAGCGCGCAGGGGCTGCCGGAGAACGACGCGGCGAGGGCGCGGACGCTGATCGACGAGTCGCGTTCGCTCCTGAAGAACGACGCCGCGACGATCGAACAGATCCGAGTCGCGATCTCGGACGTGAAGCAGATGCTTCAGATCGTGACGTCCCGTTCGGCCTCGGGCGGCTCGGGAGCATCGCCCTCGGGCGGAAAGGGCTCCGCGAAGCAGGACGACAACGTCGTGGACGCGGAGTTCGTGGACCAGGGCGGCGCGCAGTCGTAGCACGACGGGCGCTCGCGCTGTTACACATATAAATGGGGAAGATCCCGAATCTCACGGGGATCTTCCCCGATTTTTTGGGGGCTCCGCTCGCCCGCCTATTCTCCGCCGAGCGCGTTCAGCAGTTCGCGGGCCGCGATCTGCACCGGATCCCACGGCATCGAGAAGGGCGGCGCGTACCCGAGGTCGAGGTCGACGATCTGCGCCACGGTCATTTCGCCCTGGATCGCGGTCGCGAGGATGTCGATGCGTTTCGCGGCGCCCTGACCGCCGACGATCTGGCCTCCGATCAGCCGGCCGTTTTTCGTCGAGGCCGTCAGCCGGACGTGGATGTCCTCCGCCTGCGGATAGTACCCCGCACGGGTCTTGCTCCGGATGGTCGACGAAACGACCGGGATGTTCCACTCGGCCGCTTCCCTCTCGTTCAGCCCGGTTCGGGCGACTTCATACCGGCAGTGTTTGCTCATGGCCGTTCCGAGGACGCCCGGAAGGACGGCGTCGCCTCCGCCCATCGTGATGCCCGCGACGCGCCCGGCCTTGTTCGCGACCGTCCCGAGCGCTATATGGACCGGAACCCCCGTCAGCAGGTGGACGACCTGGGCGCAGTCTCCGGCGCTCCAGATCCCTTCGACCGACGTTCGCATCCGCCGGTCCACCGCGACGCTCCCCTTCGGGCCGAGCGGCAGTCCCGCGGACGCGGCCAGCCCCGAGTTGGGCCGTACGCCGAGCCCAAGGACGACGATGTCCGCCTCGATGGTCCGGTTCTCCGTCACGACGGCCCGGACGCGCCCCGATGCCGTTTCGAACCCCGTGATCGCCTCGTTCAGGAGGAGTTTCGTCCCCGTCCGGCCGATGGCGTCCCCGATGAGCGACGCGATGTCCGGATCGAATCCGCCCATGACCTGCGACGCCCTGTCGACGAGCGTGACATCCAGCTTCTTCAGGCAGAAGGCCTCCGCCATTTCGAGGCCGATATACCCGCCGCCGACGACGACCGCCTTTCGCGGTTCCTGTCCCAGAAGGTACTGGTAGACCGCGATGCCGGTCTCCAGCGTTCCCAGGCTGAAAATGCCCTCGGCGTCCGCGCCCGGAACGTCCGGAACGATCGGTCGGGCTCCGGTCGCGATCAACAGTTTGTCGAAGAAGTCCGTATGCTCCCTGCCGTTTTCGAGATTCCGGACGCGGAGCGACCGCTTCGGGATATCGATGGCGAGAACGTCGTGACGGACGCGGACGTCGATGTTCCCCCGGCTGCGAAACTCGTCGGGCGATCGCACCACGAGCCGCCGTTCGCTGTCAACGAGGCCGCCGATGTAGTAGGGCATGCCGCAGGCGGAATAGGAACAATAGCCGCTTCGTTCGTACACCACGATATCGGCGTCGGGC
>CAYVKE010000236.1:0-2823 GCA_964451935.1 uncultured Synergistaceae bacterium
TATCCGTGACAACCACGTGACCGTCACGTTATGGGTAACGTTACTGTCACGTTACTGTCACGTGACGCATAACGTTACGGTAACGCGACAAGAAAGGAGGATGGAGCAATGACAGCCGCCCTTGTACGGACACAAATACGTATCCCGGAAGCCGTTTATTCGGCGGTCCGGCACGTCGCGGCCTCAACGGGCCGATCTGCAAACGCCGCTATTCTGGATCTTCTATCGGAAGCGTTGGAATCGCACCATGACCAGCTTCCCACGTCGATATCTTCTGCGTTAAAAGGTCAACGACAAGTTGGTTGAACGAAACACCATGAATCGACGCGAGTATTTTTGACTTCTCGAAAACAGCATCGGGGATTCGTACTTGCGTTCTGTAAACACCTTCCAAGGTTATCCACTCCCTAATTAATGGTTGCCTGCGGCACTATTGACAATACCACGGATGAATCGTATAATTATAGTGCCTATGGCACTAATGGCAAATGGAGTGATGTGAATGGCACAATACAGGACTCTCAAGATGGACTTCTGGAGCGACCCGTTCATAGAAGATCTGCCATACATGGGCAAGTACGTGTATCTCTACCTCATCACCTCGCCGCACACGAACAATCTCGGGATACTCGACATTTCGCGAAAAAAGATCGCCTATGAGACGGGAATGACCGTTGAAGATGTCGAAACACAAATCGAAGATCTACGGTCGAAGGGAAAACTGTTCGTTGATGGGACGTCTATCTTGCTCATCAACTTCATCAAGAACCAGACATACAATTCCCAGAACATGAAGACGCACCTCTACATGATCTTCCCTTTGGTGGAATCCCGGATTTTTAGGGCCGCGCTTCTGGGAAAGTACCCGTTTCTCGGCGGGAAAACCGTTGGCGACACCTCGAAGGGTATCGAAGGGGTATCTATACCCCTTCAAGGGGTATCTATACCCATCGAAGGGGATGGTATACCCCTTCGAGAAAATGAATTTGAATTGGAATTGGAATCTGAAAGAGAAGTTGAAGAGAAAAAAGAAAAAGACCTTTCGTCCGCTGTCGCGGACGTGTGCCCCGCGCCACATGCCGATTCCCCGAAGCTCAAGCCCAAACCGCGAGGAATCGACTGCCCGTGTTCCGATATCGCGGAACTGTGGAACGAGACGTGTACTTCCCTCCCGAGAGTCGTCGAACTCTCCGAGACGCGCAAAAAAGCGATCAAAGCCCGATGGAAAGAGAGCGACCTTCGTCAGAATCTCGACTGGTGGCGTGACCTTTTCAAAAGCATCGAAGCGTCCGACTTCCTGACCGGGCGCACAGGGAAGCGCGGGACGTTCGGCTTCGACTGGTTTCTGTCGCCGAAGAACATGATCAAGACCGTCGAGGGCAACTACGCCAACGACAGGCTTGCACGCGGTGCAAGTATTCCGTTCGAGGAAATACGGAAACTCTGGAACTCCATCGTTGCGCCGAAGGGCAAGCCGGAGCTGTCGGAAATGCACGCGGAGAGACGCGCGGCCGTATCGAGAATATGGACCGGCGTCCCGCGCTGGAACTCGATCGACACGTGGAGGAAATTCTTTTTGTGGCTCGCGTCGGACAAGGGATTCCTCGAATTGTCCGGGTGCGGGTTCGACTGGCTGATGATCTACGAGAACTTCGTGAAAGTGAAGGAGGCCACGTATGGGACCGGACCAAAATAACCCGCTGATATTGCGGCAAAGCGACACGCCGAAGGGAATGTCGGGAGCCGTCAGGGAGATCATGGCCGTCATAAGGCGCAACGAAACGAGGGGGGTGCGGCGAAGGACCGACGAAGAACGCTGGAACGAGGCGCTTGAATGGGTCAGGGAAACATACGGGGACGCGCAACTGTCGGATCTGGCGCCGGGATACCCCGAACTCGCGAAATTCCACTCCGAAATGCTGCTTGAACGCCGCTGCGACGAATGCCACGGATCGACCCCATGGAACTGCACGAAAAATCATCAGGCGATTCTTCTCCGGGACAACGACCACGACGGGAGACACTTCGACCGCGCCGTGATCTATGTGGCGTACACGACGCCGATAAATCGGTGCAACGCATGGCGGGAGTGGAACGCGAAGCAGGCGAGATTGCGTCCGGTTCCGTCATCCGACGGTCGGAGGCCGTTCGACCCGTGATCGGCATATCGCTGTTTTCGGGTATCGGAGGTCTGGACGCTGCCGCCGAAGCCGCCGGAATCGAGCCGGTTCTGTTCTGCGAAATTGAGCCATATCCGGCGAGCATCCTCCGCAAGCGGTGGCCGGATGTTCCGGTGCTCGACGATGTGCGGAAGCTCACGAAGGAGGTGGTGCCTGATGGAAGCCACGGAACAATTGATATTGTTTACGGAGGCTTTCCTCAATGAAGGCCCTGTCAAGATTTGTCCTGCGCCGGCAAACAAGCCGGTCTATCGGGAGAGCGTTCCGGACTCTGGTTCGAAATGCTCCGGGTGGTCCGCGAAATACGGCCCCGTTGGGTCGTTGCTGAAAATGTTCGTGGAGCGATCAATCTCGCGCTCGACACAGTATGCACCGGTCTGGAGGATGAAGGATACGCCGTCTGGCCGTTCGTCGTACCTGCTGCTGCGTTTGGAGCGCCGCACCGGAGAGAACGGTTGTTTGTCGTCGCGGCAAGAGCGGATGTGGCCGACGCCGTCACAGAGAGACTGGAAGGGTGCGAATGGTCCGAAGCACTTTGCGAGTCGGGACCGTCCGCACATGAGCCAGTTGCCGAATGCGGTGCTCGTTTGTGGCCTACGCCGAGAGGATCTGACGAAACCCACGGAGGACCGAACCAGCGGGG
>CAYVKE010000237.1:0-2815 GCA_964451935.1 uncultured Synergistaceae bacterium
CGAAATCCGCCGGCTGAAGCTGCAACGATTCTCCCGGGCGCGTCGCCGTATCGACGGAGAAGAGCATCAAGGCATAATCGCGTTTTCCCGTCCATGTCGTCTGATCCGGAAGGGCGAGCAGTGCGGTGATGGTATCCATATCGACATCGACGATACGGCTTCGCTCCTTGCGCTTGCCGATACCATCAAACGGGTTGCGGGCCGTGATCCCTTCGGACATAAGCCAGCGGAAGAAAACGCGAAGGTATATCAGGCGATGATTGAACGAGACGGGGCCGATGGAATCCTCCGCGAGGAAGGAAAGCGCGGCGAGCTTTCCCTTCTCGTGGGAATCGAGAGCATCCGGGAACCGCGCGAAGAAAAGCCCGATCTTATAGGCGTAATCGCTGATCGTCCGCGGCGCTCTTCCCTGCGCCTTGAGCGTGAGGGCGAAGAGGGCAAGGTGTTCCTTCCACGAAAGCGGTTTTTCCTGTCTGATCGTGACAACCTGCGCCATGTCTACACTCTCCCTTCGATGAAATCCCGGGGAGAGGAAACAGTATGTAAGCGTCAGTTTGTGCGACTCGTCGCTTTTCTGCCTAGACGGACCACTCAAAATGAACCGGAATGAACCGCTTTTTGGGGGTATCGTTTCGCTCCCGCGATGGAGAACGGGAAACGCCTCCGTTCCACTACTGGACTAAGTTCGATGTTTATGATAAAAAAGTGTCCGTTGCCGGAGTGGCGGAATGGTAGACGCAGCGGACTCAAAATCCGCCGGGGGCGACCCTGTGGGAGTTCGAGTCTCCCCTTCGGCACCAAACCTTGATAGGGACAGGCTTGGCAATGCGCTTTACAGCACGAAAGCAAAAGCGGTTTTTCCTCGAAAAAACTGTGAGTCCGCCGTGTTAAAAACAGGAGAACCGCGACGGATTTTTCCACGACCTTCCCGGATTCCGTTTTCGGCGGAAATCGGGGAGGTTTTTTAATGTCAGGGATCGAAGAAGCGAAAAACGGCGCTCAAGCAGGCTGGGAAGAGGCTTCCCGCTACTTCATCATTTTCAAGACCGCCGAGGGGCGAAGTCCGCGGACGGTTTCCGATTACGGGAAACACATCAGGTTTTTCTTCAAGAAATACCCCGGTGCGTTCGCGCAAGGTCCTGCCCTTCGGCAATCGCTCCTCGCCTATTTCTCCGAACCCGTCAAACCCGCGACATACAACATCCGGTTCACCAATCTCAAGGTTTTCTTCGACTGGCGCCATGCCGAGGGCTACCTGCCGGAATACCCGAACCTTTTCCGCGGCTTGAAAAAGAAGAAAGCCGCGGGGCGCATCGTGCGGATCGGTCCGGGCGTTCTGACCGCGCTTCTCAAACTTCCGAACAGGGAATACTTCAGCGGGATTCAGGATTATGCCCTGATATTACTCTCCCTTGACACCGGAATTCGCCCCAGCGAAGCTCTCGCTCTCGCGCTCACGACCGACGACGTGAATCTCAAGGCGTATGAAGTGTATATCCGTGCGGAATCCGCCAAGACTCGCGTGTCCCGAACCCTCCCCTTCAGCAATACCACCGACGCCGCGATCGCAGATCTGATGCGCGACGATATCGACCTGAACGGCCGGACAGTCACCATCCGTGCGGACGTTTCGAAGACGCGGGAACGGCTGATTTTGTTCCTCAGCCCGAAGGCGGGGCGCTCCCGCCGCGACGGGTGCATCCAGGTCCGCCTCTTTCTTCCGCTCCCGAACGACATCTTTGACGGAATGACGGACGACGAAAAGCGGCGTTCCATAGGGAACCTCATGCAGGGATTCTCGCTCGACTCGACTGACGTCCTCTGGTCGCTTCACCGGTGGCTCCCGAATGAAAACGCAGGAGGCGCGCCTCCCTCTCGCGAGAAGAACCTCCATCTTCATATCTGCTGCCGCCCGAGAGGCGAAAAGGGACTCAAACACAGGAGTTCTATCAGGAGAAGTGTCGCGCGTCTTCGCGAAACACTCGCCCTCTGGCTCGAGCAACACGGGTGCGAGATTGACCGGAACGCGCTCGACCATCCGGGGCCGAGACGCCGCATCTCGGCCGGAAAGATCGCCATCGCGGAACGGGGCGAAACGCTCGCGTCGGCGGAGGAACAGCTTCAGGCCGATCTCGCGATGGCGAAGAGGAACGTATCGATGCTCTTTCGCGAAGAGGCGAGGCGGATCGTTCGGGAACACATCGAAGCCCTGACGGCCGTAGAAAAGCGTGCGTCCCTTCAGGAAGTCCTGGGCTCGAGAGGCTGGAAGCTCTCGAAAAAGCGGCGAGGGAAACGAACGACCTAGGTTCTCGAGGACGACGCGGGAAAGGAATATGCGCTCCGGCGGATCCTCGGGGCGAAGGCGGCGGTGGTCGATCGAATGATGACCGCGCTTGGCAAAATTGAAAAAACCGGAGACACGCAACGCTCCGGACGAATACTCGAAGACATCCCGCGTTAAAAGAATACGAGCCGGACGAGAAGCTTGCGTCCGGCTCCCCTTTTCGAAGAGCCCGCTTCATTTCGTGTATCGATCGCATCGGCTCCCTTCGTCCGCCCGGCCGTTCGATCCTTTCGTGCCCCCTCCGCCATACCAAAGCTTCGATCCCGCGTTCCGAACGAGTGAAACTCCACGGGATTTTCCGTCCTCGTCCCGCAAGGCTCAAGGGTGCGTTGCCTGACGGCAACTCCCCCTTTCGGCTGGGGGCTTCGCCCCCTTGCATCCCCTGGAAAAGACGCCGCTCTTTCTCGCGCCGCTGTGCCCCGAACTCCTTCGGCCCCGGGATGGCGACGGTCGGATCGTCGAGCGTCGCTA
>CAYVKE010000238.1:0-2808 GCA_964451935.1 uncultured Synergistaceae bacterium
TGGACGCGCTCTTCGGATGTCTCGAGGACTCGGTGTCGAAGCTTCCCCGGCGGGCGGATGCGTTCCATCCGCTGCTGGAGACGGCCGACCAGCCGGACGGATGCCCCGGCGAATGCTCGGGAGACGCGGCCGGGTGTTCGGGAAGCTGCGGCTCGTGCCCGTCGGCGGGCGGGTGCGGCGGCAGGCGGTAGGAACGGCGTCCGCGACATTCGAAACGCACGGGAGGCGCTCCGCTTTCGGCGGAGCGCCTCTTTTTGTCGCCGCAGGGGAACGGCGTGGAAGAATTCCGTCTTTTCGTGCGATAATAACGAAAACGACCGAAGTCCGGAAATCTTACCGGGAGGCGAGACGCCGAGATGAACGGAACGACGCGACGACCCCATTTTTTCCCGGCCCGGGCGGCGGGAGTTCTGTTGCTCCTGTCGCTTCTTCTGGTTCCGTGCGCTCCCGCATCGGCCGCGACGCGCGTCGCGGTGATGGATTTCGCGGTCAACGGCGTCGAGGCGCACCTGGGCCGGTCGGTCGCGGAGCTGATCATCACGGACCTGACCGGAACGGCCGGATGCGAGGTCGTCGAGCGCGGCCAGCTCGAACGCCTGGCCCGCGAGCACAAGCTCCAGGCCTCGGGACTCGTTGACGCGCAGACGGCCGTGCGAATGGGAAAACTCACGGGCGCGGCCTACGTCATCGTCGGAAGCGTCAACGCGATGCAGCAGACGTACATCCTCGCGGCGCGGCTCGTGGACGTCCAGCGCGGCACGTCGCTCTCGGGCTTCAAGTCGGTGTCGACGACCGGCGAGGCGGGGCTCTACGACGCGACCGTCCGGCTGACGGGGGATATCGTCGCGAACTTTGGCGGCGCGGCCGCGCCGACGAGAACGCCTCCGGGCCGCCCGACGCCCGTTCCGACACGCGGGCCCCTTCCGACGCCTCGCCCTGTCATCACGCCGAAGGCCGACGCGAATACGATCGAACTCGACCTCACGAAAGACCCCGGACGGCCGCTCTTCAAGGGGCAGTACGCGTCGGAATCGATAACGGACAGGGGCACGGCGCTCGTCGCGAAGAAGGAGGGGCAGGGCGTGACGGTCAACAGGGCGCTTCCCTCGACCTTCATGACCGCGTCGTCCCTCGAGGCGGAAATTCTCGTCCAGCATTGCGACGGGGCGCTCGTCGGCCTCGTCCTGACCGGAAAGGACGGCTCGATGTGCTTCGACGCGCTCTCCGACGGCAGGACGCGGATCCGCGCGAACCGGCTGACCGGCGACAAGGGGCAGACGATCATGAACGGCGAGCTGTGGAGCGTCTCCTGGCCCGCCGTCATCCGCGTCCGCTACGATGCGGCGTCGAAGACGTTCTCGGGCTTCGCGAACGGCCGCAGGGTGTTGTCGCTGCCGCTCGCGGGCCGGAAGGACATCCCCGCGTTCTTCCCTTCATGGCAGGTCGGGTTCTACGCGATCGGGAGGTCGGACGTCGGGGCCGGGGACTACGCGGTCTTCTCGAAGCTTCGCATCACGGCCGCGCCGTAACGCAGGGAGGCGGGGACGATGGCGATACGCAACACGCAGATGCGGCGGGTGTGGATCTCGCTCTGGGTCGGGGTCGCGGGCTTTCTGGCTGCGACGTCCGTTCCGCTGTTCGACATCGATATCTCCGCCGGGGGCGGGGCCATGATCATGGTCGGCCTGCTCATCGGCTTCACGGGACTTGTCGTCGCGCTGCTCTTCGTGAAGTTCGCGCGAGTGCTCGGCCGCATGATCCGGGGCGAGGGCGTCCTTGCGCGCTGGACCTACGACCCCGCGTTCTGGAAGGCGTTCCTGGCCCGGGAGGAACGGGAGGTGAAGGGCGAGATGCGCGGGCTCTTCATCATCGTCGCGTCGCTGTGCGGACTCGTCTTCGTTTCGGTCCTGATCGCGGACGTCCGGGCCGCGATGTGGGTCGGCGCGGCGCTCGCCGTGACGCTCGCGCTCTGCGCGCTCGCGGCGTGGCATCGCGTGCGCTGCCTGCGCGGCGACGCGGCCGCCGGATCCGTCCCCGAAGTTCTGATCGGCCGCGAGGGCGTCTGGCAGAACGGGGACTTCTACACGTGGGCCTTCCCGGGGGCGCGGCTCGAATCCGTCGCCAAGGCGAAAGGGAGCCGCGACGTTCTCGAGATCTACTTTTCGTCGCCCGCGAAGAACGGCAGACAGTACACCACAATTCACATCCCGGTTCCCCCGGGAAGGGAGGCGGAAGGCGCGTCGGTCCTGAAGGCGCTTGAGCGGGAGGTCGGGTAGGCCCGGCGTCACGCCTTCGCGGGCAGCTCCTCCGAGACGTACCCGACCGGGATCGCGCCGCCGATCGCGCGGCTGATGGCTTCGGCGCCTTCGGCGTGGAACGAGCCGCAGAGTTCGATGAGTTCGACCCCTTCGGCCGCGAGTTCCTTCGCCGCCTCGCAGGCTTCGTCGAAGGTCGCCGCCGCGACGATCACGGCGCGGAACAGGCCCGAATCCATAACGGTCCGCTCTCCCGCAAAGCCCGGAGCCTTGAAGATATACGCGTAACGGGTCAGTTTCGACATGTCGATCCTCTCTCCATTCAGTTCGGATTTTCTGTCCGCTGCCGACATATTGTATCCGGGCCGAGGCGCAGCCTCAAGGGAAAAAGGCCGCCCCGAAATATCCTCCGCCCCTTGCCGAACGCTCCCCGGGGACCGCGACGCGACCACGAGTCGCCGGAGACGACGGAACATTCTCTCCGTTGACAGCGGACGAAAAACGGCGTTGAATAGGCGCGTTTCGATCTCGGAACGGGGTGGAAGTCCCCACT
>CAYVKE010000239.1:0-2765 GCA_964451935.1 uncultured Synergistaceae bacterium
CTGCGGGTCTCTCCGCCAGATCGACCGTTTGCGGTTTTCGATCACCGTTCGGGCCGCCGCCGGGTCGCCGGTGACGACAAGCCCGACCGCGCGGCCGAGCAGACGCCGTTCCTCGAAGGGAAAGGTGTCGCGTTCGCCGGGGTCGAAATCCTTCGGCATGAGGTCCGGAAGGCGCAGTCCGCTTTCGATCCCCTGCGCCAGCTCGACATAGGTTTCACGCAGACCGGTGTCGCTGCGCATCCTGTCGCAGGCCGCATAGACCACGGACTTCGCTTCGACGCCGGCGCGCGGCACGGCGCTCAAGGCGTCGGGAACGCTTTCCGGAAGATCGAACACGAACTCGCTGAAAAAGATGTATTCGGCGGCTTTCGGCCTCAGCACATTCCAATCGCGGTCGCCGCCTGTGTGTTTGAACCCGACGGCGGCGGCGAGCAACCGCAGCAGCTCGTCGACGCAGCCCGGCTTGGCGGCGGCTTCCTTTGCTTTCGCCGTGTTGCACAGGGCAGCCGCGATGATTTCCGCCGGGGTTTCCGTCCGGAAAACGTCGTTCAGCAGCGGCCAACGCTGCGTCTTTTCCAAACCGTCCAGAAGGGCGATGTCCGGCTTCCCCTCGCGGAAAAGCCTTGTGATCTCGTCGGCCTTGCCCGGCATGGCCTGGCGGGCGAGCGATTCGATCTTCTGGTCCTCGGCGTCGCCGAAGGGAGCGCCCGCCATGGCGTAGACCTCGAAGGGGTCCCGCATTTTCTCTTCCTCGCCCGCGCCCCGGCGGCGCGGTATGTAGATGAGCAGGCAGCGGTCCCGTTCCGAGGGGTTCTCGGATTCGTTCATCAGCCGGTAAATCTCGTCGGCCCGGCGGCGGGTCTTAAGGACGGAGGCTTCGACGGAAAGCACCTCGCAGTTCGGCGCGGTGAGTTCCGCGGCGAAGGACTTGAAATCCCCCTCGGCGTCGTACCAGACGACGATGCGGCGGTCGCTCAAGAGATCGACAAGCTTCTTGTGCAGGAACGAGGTGAACTTCATCGGGCGGCCTCAGATTCAGAATGGATTGAAATCACTTTGACTTCTTTAACCTTACAAATGGGCTTCGCCGGCTTTTCCATCGTGACGAATTCGTCCACGCCAGCGACCGCCGCGGCCCCGATGTGTAGAGCGTCGATGGCGGTCATGTCATATTTCGAAGCCATAGCGAGCGCACATCCGGTCAGCTCTGAAGAGGTTTTCACATTCTCGGCATTTTCAAAAACCGCCTGCATGAATTCGACTTCCCCCCGCTTATTATGGAATGTCGGTTTCGGCAGGACCTCGAGCCGAAGATAGTCGCTCACCACAAACTTTCGATCCGGGTCGTCCAACACTCGAAGAGCCCTAACTGCCCTGGGATTTGTGCCGCGAAACGCTTCTATCAGGACTCCCGCGTCAATATAGGTCCTTTTCATCGCCCTCGATTTCTCCTCGTCTGCGTCTCACTTCTTCAAGGACTTCGTCTTCGGACAGGAGGCGGATCCCTGATGCAATGGCTCTGTTTCTTAAATCCAAAAGTTTTTTCCCCAATGCGGTCCTCGGAACGAAATCGCTTTCCCACCGGGACGGAGTAACCCGGCTTGCCTGAAAAGTGCTTCTTTCCTGTTCCAGAGGGAAGATAAAAACTATCCAGGGAACAGAAACCTGTCTGATATCCGGTTCAGGACACAGTCGCGCTAATCCCGGCCAGTCCTCTCGAGAAAAGGAGAATAGGCTGCTTCCGGTCATGCGACCTGAAATCTCGTTCGTCAAAGCCATTGTTGGAGTCATATGCTCACCCTTCGTATTCCGGTTCCAAAGCTTCAACCGTTTCCGGTCTCAAGATGCTGAAAAACATCTCTTTGCACGACATGTGAACCTCATCAAGTCTTTGATAAAGAACATCCCATGATTCGCCGTCCGCCATGGGTCTGATGCTGTCAATGTCCACAAGGACGCCTTTGAGCCGTCCTTCCATTCCAGGCAGACCCACTTCCGCCGGCGAGATGATTTGAATGATATGAATCAAATCGTTTTCCTTGATTTCCGTTCGCAGTTGGACGGGTTTGGCGGCCAACTCATATTCTCCTATATTCAAGGAAAGATTGAGGTGTGCAAGACCGACGGGTTTTTCCAAATCGATCAAATCTATGTATTTCAGAGAGAATCTTTCCAACCGGTCGACCAAACCGGTTTCCTGAACCGCTTGGGCGAGTTTCCGGATGTCGGCGGAGAACGTCGCCCATCCGGGATAAGGCCGGCGGCAGCTCAACGAAACGACACGATCCCCGACCTGGACGGTCTGATCTGCCCCTTCAAGTCGTATTTTCGGCACATACCGTAGATTGGGGTCATGCTCGACGACAGGGGCTGGTATATCCGCGACGGGTAACTTGGACACTTTTCCGTATTTGTCGGGAAACGATTTAAAAAGCATTCCCGGGAGCAGGTCGGCCACCGGCGACTGCGTACCGGAAAAACGGATTTCCCATATCGCTTCAAGCAGAGGCTCCTTTTTGAGCCTGACTGGAATTCTCTTTTTCATATCGTCCTCCTTATCAGGGTTCTTTCTTTTTCCGACGGCCGCGGCCGCTTTTCTTCTTGGATTCCGGGGCTTCTACCTCGCAGAGGTCCTCAAGCCCGTGCGCGATGGCGATGGAGCGGTCCCTTTTACAGACTTCCCGGACGCGGTCGGGCCATATCGTGTAGGCCAGGTGCGCCCAGTCGTAGTCGCCCTTGCCGAGCTTCTTCCAACAGTCCTCCGT
>CAYVKE010000240.1:0-2752 GCA_964451935.1 uncultured Synergistaceae bacterium
TCGCATTGCAGGAGGGGACATGACTGACGACAGAGAACGGCGACTTATCGAGTATCGCGCATTCATAGAATCGAAAATCAAAATGGCCGCGCTGAATGGCGTACCGTGCGAGCAATCGGAGATCAACCCGATACTCTTCCCGCATCAGCGCGACATCGTTCAATGGGCCGTCATGGGCGGACAGCGGGCCATATTCGCGCAGTTCGGGCTCGGGAAGTCCGTTATTCAGATCGAAACGGCTCGGATCATCCACGAAAAGACCGGCTGCCGAACGCTGATCGTATGTCCGCTCGGCGTTCGACAGGAGTTTTTGCGCGACGCCGCGATGCTCGGGGTGGAATACGAATTCGTCAGGTGGACGGCCGACGTTGAAAGCTCTTCCGGGTTTTTCTTCCTGACCAACTACGAAAGCATCCGCGACGGACGGCTTGATCCGTCGTTGTTCGGCTGCATTTCGCTCGACGAAGCGAGTACGCTCCGATCTTACGGCTCGCAGACGTATCAGTCATTCCTCGTGCTGTGCGCCGGCTGCAAGTACAAATTCGTCGCGACGGCTACGCCGGCTCCGAACCGTTACAAGGAGCTGATCCACTACGCCGGGTTTCTGGGCGTCATGGATACGGGGCAGGCGCTCACAAGGTTTTTCCAACGCGACAGCACGCAGGCGAACAACCTGACGCTCTATCCGCACAAGGAAAAGGAATTTTGGATATGGATGCACTCGTGGGCCGTATTCCTGCAAAAGCCTTCGGAGCTTGGCTATTCGGATGAGGGGTACGACCTTCCGGAACTATCGGTCATTTATCACAAGGTCGAGCGCCGCGGAGAACTTCCGACAGATCCTGACGGCCAGTGTCAGATGTTCGCGGAGGCAACGCTCGGACTCAAGGAAGCCGCACGCGAGAAGCGGGAATCGCTCGACGCAAGGATTGAAAAAATGGTCGAGATCATCAAGTCGGACCCGAACGAGCATTACATCCTGTGGCATGATCTTGAATCCGAACGGCACGCGATTCAGAAGGCTATCCCCGATGCCGTCAGCGTCTATGGTTCGCTCGACCTTGATATCCGGGAGCAACGCACCATCGACTTCTCAGACGGCAAATACAAGTATCTCTCGACGAAGCCGGAACTCTCCGGCTCCGGGTGCAATTTTCAGCGGTTTTGTCACAAGGCTATATTCCTCGGGATAGGATACAAGTTTAACGACTTCCTGCAATCGATTCACAGGGTTCACCGCTTTTTGCAGACGAAGC
The DNA here is from genome assembly GCA_964451935.1 of uncultured Synergistaceae bacterium. Classification (GTDB taxonomy): domain Bacteria; phylum Synergistota; class Synergistia; order Synergistales; family Aminobacteriaceae; genus CALFXN01. Next base: position 1,257 of record CAYVKE010000240.1, read on the forward strand.
CGGTCGAAATCAACGTCAACTATTCCGAGACGGAAGCGGAGGTTCTGCGCGTCCTGCTGCGAAAGTGGGACGAGCACAAGCGACTCATGCAGAACATGAGCGATACCATGAAGGAATTCGGGCTCAACAACCTGAATATCGACGGCTTGAAGCGTTCTCTCGGCGTGACTCGGAAGGTCGAAAAAGGCGAACTGTTTGAGGTCGCTTTGAACGATTGCGTCGAAGAGGCGTATCTGCAACCGGGAAATTCAGTAGGGCTCGTCATAACGTCGATCCCCTTCAGTAACCACTACGAATACACCCCATGCTACAGCGACTTCGGACACACGGATAACAACGATCACTTCTGGGCGCAGATGGACTTCCTGACGCCCGAACTCCTGCGCATTCTCCAACCGGGCAGACTCGCGTGCATCCACGTCAAGGACCGCGTTCAATTCGGCAACGTCACGGGGTATGGTGCGCCTACGATATCGCCGCTCCATGCCGAAGCGATATTCCACTACAGGAGGCACGGCTTTGATTACATGGGGATGATTACGGTTGTCACGGACGTTGTGCGCGAGAACAACCAGACGTACCGGCTCGGGTGGACCGAGAATTCCAAGGACGGCACGAAGATGGGCGTCGGCTCCCCGGAGTACGTTCTTCTCTTCCGGAAGCCCCAAACCGATCGGACGCGGGGATATGCCGACGTCCCGGTGACGAAGAGCAAGCGCGACTATACCAGGGCGCAATGGCAGATTGACGCGCATTCGTTCTGGAGATCATCGGGGAATCGCCTGCTTTCCGCCGAAGAACTGAAATCGTATCAACCCGGCGAACTGGCGACGGTGTTCCGCGACGCGACACGGACGACGATTTACGACTATAGCCAGCATGTGGCAGTCGGAGAGACGCTTGAAAAAGACGGCAGGCTTCCGGCAACATTCATGGCCATTGCGCCGGGCGTCCCGGAATCCCATTCCGAATACGTCTGGGACGATGTGAACCGGATGCTGACGCTGAACGGAGATCAGGAACGGAGAGGGTTGCAGCTTCACCTCTGTCCATTGCAGATCGACATCGTGGACCGGCTGATAACGCGATACAGCAACGTGGGGGATCTTGTCTACGATCCGTTCGGCGGGCTTATGACGGTTCCGTACAGGGCCATTACGCTCGGTCGCCGGGGCGGGGCTTCGGAACTGTGCGAAGAGTATTTCAGAGACGGTATCCGGTATTTGCACATAGCGGAAGCTGAAGCGACGGTGCCGAATCTATTTTCTCTTGAGGAGGTCTCGTAATGACGCTCGCAACCCTGCGCCGTCTGTCGGATGCAGTCCATGCCTACCGGCTCAACATCGAGCGGTGCTGGTGCAACGTCCGGGTCCGTGACGGTGCGTCCGAAATCGCGTACATCGAAACATACGGCGCCGAATCGGACAACGGGGAGGAAGAGATTCAGGGCGCGTATATCGCCGCCGTGCTCGAAGCTGCGCCGCATCTGCTGAAAA
>CAYVKE010000241.1:0-2464 GCA_964451935.1 uncultured Synergistaceae bacterium
GGAGACGGCCATCATCCGGGCGCGGCCCTGCTCCTCGTCCGGGGCGTGGTAGATGGTTTTCAGGTCGGTGGCGAACGCCTTCTTATCCTTGTCCGCCACGTACCTGAGGGTGTTCCGGACAACATGCACGATGCATCGCTGATACTCTGTCATCGGGTACGCTGCCGAGATCGCCTCCTTGATCCCGCTCAAGCCGTCCGCGCAGAGCACGAAGATGTCCTTCAGACCGCGGTTTTTCAGCTCATTCAGCACGCTCAGCCAGAACTTCGCGCTCTCCTTGTGCCCTTCCTCGCTCACGCCCAGGATCAGGTACGCCGCCTGCTTGCGGATTACATTGCTCTCCCTGACGTTGAACACCACCGCGTCGATGAACACGATCGGGTACACCGCGCTGAGCGGACGTCGCTGCCACGCCTCGATCTCCGGCAGCAGTTTGTTCGTGATCCCTGTTACCAGTCCTTCGCTGACTTCAAACCCATAGATGTCCTGTACCTGATCCGAAATCTGCCGCGTGCTCATCCCCCGTGCGTACATCGCGATGATCTTCCCTTCGATTTCCGAGATGTCCCGCTGGTACTTCGGTACCACCTTCGGCTCGAAGTCGCTGTTGCGATCCTGCGGCACCTGGATCGGGATTTCCCCGTAACTGCTGCGCAGCGTCTTGTCCTTGTACCCGTTCCGGCTGTCGCTGTACGCCGAATCCTCCGCTTCTCGCTCGTCGATCTGCGCATCAATCTCCTGCTCCAGCATCGTCTGGATCGTTCCGCCCAGCAGATCCTTTAATGCCTCCTGTAGATCTGCCGTCGTCTTCACGTTGTAGGTCTCGATCAGGTCCATGAGCAGGGCTTTCTTCTCTTCCGGGATCGCGTGCTTGCTTTTCCGTGGCATATTAAACGCCTCCTGTGTATTATTCTTCCACAGAAGGCGCCCCGCTTACAGAAAATTTTGAACAGGCTCGAATCTTGCGATCGTCGATCTTGTCCGCGCCCGAGACTTGCTGGAGGGCGGAGCAAGCTCCAGCTTGCCCGCCCTTGATTGCATCGTAGCGCAAACCGGACGGCTTGTCAATGGCGGCGCTCAGCGCCGTTCATTTTACCCTTGACGGGATGGCCGGTTTGTGCTTTCCTGTCGTTCCTAGCAGGGCAGCCGGTCCGCGAAGAAGATCTCGAGCTGGGAGTGGATGAGCCCCCAATCCTGCCGCCGACCGGTCCACTTTTTCGTGATGTCCATCGTCGCCAGGTACAGCATCTTCAGAAGGCTGTCGTCCGTGGGGAACACGCCCTTGGACTTGGTGACCTTCCGAAGCTGACGGTTGAATCCTTCGATCGTGTTGGTCGTGTAGATGATCTTGCGGATTTCGGCGGGGTACTTGAAATATGTGCTCAGGCCCGTCCAGTTGGCGCGCCAGGACTGGGCGATCTTCGGGTACCTCTTGCCCCAGATTCCGTCGAATCGCTCGAGCTCGGCGAGCGCGGCCTGTTCGTCTGCCGCGGCGTAGACGCGCTTCAGATCCGCCATCAGCGCCTTGATGTCCGTATACGAGACGAACTGCGTGGTGTTGCGGATCTGATGGATCACGCACTTTTGCAACTCTGTCCGCGGGTACGCCGCCTCTATCGCCGCCGGGAAACCCGTCAAGCCGTCTACGCAGGCGATGAGTATGTCCTCTACCCCGCGGTTTTTCAGGTTGTTGAGCACCGTTAGCCAAAACTTCGCGCTCTCGTTCTCCCCGATGTACATCCCCAGCACATCCCGGCATCCCCTCATGTCAAGACCAAGTACCAGATACACCGCCTTTTTCACGATCTGCCCTTCCGAACGGACGTGGAAGTGGATCGCGTCCATGTACACCACCGCGCAGATCTCCTGAAGCGGCCGTGCCTGCCATTCCTTGACCACCGGGAGGATCTTGTCCGTGATCCGGCTGATCGTGCTGTCCGAGACCGATAGGCCGTATATCTCCCGGATATGCGCTTCGATATCCGCCGTCGTCATTCCCTTTGCGTACATCGACAGGATTTTCTCTTCGATGTCGCCGCTCAGCGTGGTCTGCTGCTTCTTGATCAGTTCCGGCTCGAACTCGCCCTTCCGATCCCGCGGAATCTGGAGCTCCACGTCCCCGTAGCTCGTTTTCAACGTCTTTTCGCTGTGACCGTTGCGGCTGTTGTCCGTCTCTTTGTTCCGGTAATCGTACTTCGTGTAGCCGAGTTCTTCGTCCAACTCGCCTTCCAGTCCCTGATCCACAAATTCTCCGATCATTTCTCGGAACAGTTCGTGGATCTCCTCCATGGACTTGATTCCCGCTCCCGACATCAGCGTCCCGAGCTGCTTCCGGAACGCCGCCCGCTCCGGGGTGATCTTTCGCTTCGCCATACTCCTAAACCTCCGTGCCGTTTTATTCTACCACAGCTTCGAGGTTTACACAAAGTTCGGGACGGTCTCTGTTTGGACGGAACTTGGCCGA
>CAYVKE010000241.1:2474-2746 GCA_964451935.1 uncultured Synergistaceae bacterium
CAGTATACCGATTCCTCCCCCATTCGTCAACGTTTCCTTCCCACTCGTCAACGACTCCTCCCCATTCGTCGACGTCTCCCACCCACTCGTCGACGTTCTCTTTCCACTCATCGACGTTTTGCCCTCACTCGTCGATGATTCCTCCCCACTCGTCAACGTTTTCTCCTCACTCGTCGACGTTTCCCCGGCACTCGTCAACGTTCCCTCCCTCATTCGTCAACGATTTCATTCCCCCACTTTGTGCAAGTTGCCCATACATCTAGAGCCTCAGG
>CAYVKE010000242.1:0-2743 GCA_964451935.1 uncultured Synergistaceae bacterium
CGGGTCTGGAGCTGCCACGCGTGGGGCGGAACGTCGAAGGACGCGCGGAACGCCCGGATCAGGCGGAAGGGATCGCACCCGGCGACGGCCGCCAGTTCCGCGAGCGAAATGTTCTCGGCCGGATGGTCGTCGAGAAATGTTCGCGCCCGGAGGGCCGGGCCCGTGCACGGCCTTTCGGACGGAGCGGCGTCCCATCGCGCGTGGACGCGCACGAAACGCGCGAGGACCGCGAGGAGGCGCTCCTGAAGTTCGAGGCCCGTCGCATCCGCGGCTTCGGTCCGCCGGTGAAGCTCTCCGATCGCCCGGGCGAGGACGGGATCGTCGACCACGCCCCGAACGAGCGGCGGCGTTCCGCTGCGCCCCGGGGCGACCGAACGCGCGACGTCCAGAAGCGCGTTCGGATCGACGTAGAACATGCGGTACCGCCATCCGATCCGGTCCGCCCCGTGTCCCGTATGCGCCTCGCCGGGCATTGCGAGCGTGACGCTTCCGGCGGGCGCCGTCTCGGTCGTTCCCCGGAAGCGGAAGGTCAGCCCGCCCCGTTCGACGACCCCGAAGGCGAACGTCTCGTGGCTGTGCCATGAAAACGACTGCGTCACGTACGTCGCCTGCAGGATGTCCGCTTGGGGCAGCGCCGCGCTGCGCCACAGGCGGACGGACTCGCCGCCTTCCGGGTTTTCGACCCTTTCCGTCATCGCGCCCTCCCGGGCGGAATGTCCGCCCGCTGTGATCTTCTGCAATATCGTACAAGCCGGACGCCCGACGCGCATCCTACAATCGGCCGAAAAGGAAGGGGCGATGCAATGATGCTTCAGACGAAAACGCAGGGCATCCTGCACACGGGAACGCGCTGGAAGGACGCGACGCCCGGGACGTCGGCCGGGATACTGGTCGTCCGGAACGCGCCGAACGGACCGGTCGGCGCGTCGGTCGAGGCCTTTCGGACCGAGACGGAGGAATCGCTTCGGGCGCGCTGCGATTCCATGGACCGCGCGGCGCTCCGGGAACTGCCGGTCTACCGGGAGTACGCGGCGTACTACCGGCGGTTCGACAAGTCGTACCACGTCCTGATGCAGCTGGAATCGATCGTTCTCAAGGGAAAGCATGTCCCGAAGGTCTCGAACCTCGTGACCGCGATGTTCGCGGCCGAACTGTCGAGCGGTGTTCTCACAGCGGGGCACGACCTCGACCTGCTTGATCTTCCGCTCGACGTGTCGCTCGCGTCGCCGGACGAGGCGTACGCGCTGCTCGGGAAGGAAACGCTCCAGAACATGAAGGACGGAGACCTCCGGGTCGCGGACCGGCGCGGCGTCATCGGCAGCATCCTGTACGGCCCGGACGACCGCTCGCCGATCGGTCCGGAAACGAAGAACGTTCTGTATCTCGTCTACGGCGTTCCCGGCGTGTCGCGGGACGCCATCAGGGAGCATCTGGAACGCCTCTGGGAGCGCGTGTCTTCTCTGTCGCCGCATGCCGTGAAGGAGTGTCTCGACATTCTCACGGCGGGTGAATGAATGGCGGACAGATCGAAAGGGGCCTCCAGGAAAGGAGGTCCCTTTCGATCTGCATACCGGGCGAGGCGCTCCGAAGGGAAGCGACCGCCGGCATGTTCGGCTTTCGGGAGCGTGCGAACGGACGCGTCGCCTTCAGTGAACCGCCTCTGACTCCAGCGCGCGTTCCACCGCGGCCTCCGCGTGGAGCTGCGTCGTGTCCATGAGAGGAAGCTCCGTGTGCTCCGGCCGGATCAGCAGCGGCAGTTCTGTGCAGCCGAGAACGATCCCCTGCGCGCCCCGCGCGGCGAGTCCGTTCATGATCCTGAGGACCGCCGTCCGCGACTCGTCCCGGAGGATCCCCCGGCACAGCTCGTCGAAGATGATCCGGTTCACGATATCCATGTCGTCGTCGCCGGGGACGATCACGTCGATCCCGAAGCCTTCGCGCATCCGGCTGGGGTAATACTCGGAGCGCATCAGGGGCTTCGTCCCGAGAAGCCCAGCGCGCGTGAAGCCTTGTCTCTTGGCCTCCTGCGCCGCGGCGTCGGCGATGTGGAGCACGGGGAGCCCCGTCTCCTTTTCGAGGGTGTCGGCGTAGCGGTGAAGCGTGTTCGAGCAGATCAGCAGGAACGACGCGCCCCCCCGGGCGACGGCGCGTCCCGCGTCACGCATGATCCCGCCGAGTTCGTCCCACTTGCCTTCCCGAAGGAGCAACTCCACGGGCGCGAAATCGAGCGAATAGAGCAGGCACTCGGCGGAGCTGAGCCCCCCGAGTCTGTTCGCGGCCGTTTCGTTGAGGATCCGGTAGTATTCGATGGTCGACTCCCAGCTCGTGCCGCCGATCAGGCCGATGAGCTTCATCGCCGGATCCCCGTTTCGATCGAGCCGTCGAGGACCGTGACCGCCGGACCGCCGACGCGGACGGCCGTGATCCGGCCGCCATCGCGTTCGACGATCGTCGAGACGCGTCCCGGCCTGCCGACGCCGTAGCCCGCTTCGGCGGTCATGCAGACGTGATCGGAGAGCGGAACGGCCCGGCAGTTCACGACGTAGGCGGAAACGCACCCGTTGCACGTCCCGCAGACGGGGTCTTCGTCGATGTTCACGACGGGTGCGAAGGAGCGGATGTGGTAGGCGGATTCCGGCTTGAGCGTTTCGAGCGAGAAGACCGAGAACCCGACGTAGTCCCCCTCGCGGCTCGCCTTCGCGATCGCCGGAAAGTCGGGCCCGAGAGAGGAGAGCGTCTTCAG
>CAYVKE010000243.1:0-2593 GCA_964451935.1 uncultured Synergistaceae bacterium
CATCGAGGAGAGCGTCTCCTCGGAGAGCGACGCGAGCGTTTCCGCCCGCTTCGCCGTCTCGATCGACTCCTTCCGGATCGAAGTCATGACCTCTCGCAGTGCGGCGACCATCGTGTTGAGATTCCTGGATATATCGGCGATTTCGTCCTTTCCGGAATCGCTGTAGCGGACGGTAAGATCTCCTGCGCCGAGCTTCCCTGTGGTCTCCTTCATCGATCCGATGGACTTCGTGAGTCCGCGCGTGATGAGGAAGATGACGCCGCCGGTGACGAGAAGCGCTGCGGCCGCGATCGCGAGCAGGACGAGCGTGAGCGCCCCGACCATCGCGCTGATCTCGGAGGCCGGGAAGAGGAGGAACAGCGAGAAGCCGAGATTCGTCGGCGTGTAGAAGACCAGCTTTGTTTCGCCCTGATAGGTGTAGGAGGCGATTCCGGATTCTCCGGCGATCATTTTCTTCGCAGCTTTTCGGAGTTCTTCCGGGTATTTTTCTTCCGTTGTCAGGTTCGCCTTCAATATGTCTTCCTTGCGGTGTCCGACCATGACGAGGCCGCTCTTGAGCAGCAGCGTGCCGTTGCCTTTGCCGAAGACGCGGATGCCGAGGACGTATTCGGTGATCGGGCCGATATCCATATTCCCGGTCACGACGCCGAGCAGTTTGCCGGAATCGTCGTATATTGCGGTCGCGGCGGAGATGAGGTACGTCTTCGTGTTGGCGTTCAGGTAGGGATCCGTGAAGATGACCTTGCCCTTGCCGGCCTCGACGGCCATCTTGTACCAGGGCCGCGTGCGCGCGTCATAGTCCGCCGGCTCTTTCCACCCGGTTCCGTGCGCGAGTTTGCCCGTGGAATCGAGCCCCATGTAAACGCCCGTGAGACCGCCGCTGAACGCCTGCTTGGCGATCGAGAGCATGAAACGCTCCATCTTTTCCTCGTCGTTCGCGCCGAGCTGCGTCCACGCGTACTGCGCCGAATCCGCAGCCATGAGAAGGACATTCTGCGTGTTCTCGAACAGCGCGTCGATGTTCTTCGTCGCGCTCTTCACGGCATCCATGCCCGCGGTTTCGGCGAGCCCCGTGATGATGTTCTCGCCCCGGTAGTACGTCACCGCCGCCATCGTCGCGATCGCCAGAAGAACAACCGCCGCCATTGCAATCAGCTTGCTCCGGATCGTCATGAACCTTCCCTCCCGTATGTGGGCGTCGGCCGCGCCATGCGTCCGTCAGACCCGGGGAACGATCGTTTCCCGGGCGTTCTCCGTCGTTTCCTTTCGATGTTTCGTCGCTTTCGGCCGCGCCGTTTCCTCCAGGATCCTCTCGACCGCTCCCCAGACCCTTCCCTCCGCGTCGCAGACGGGGTACGTTTCGGTCCGGAAACGGGTCCGCGATCGTCCCCATCCGCGCTCGCAAATTGCCGAATGCGGCGCTCCGTCGCGAAAAGTTTCCGCCGCGGCGCACTTTCTGCAGGGCGCCCTGCGACCGTAAAAGGTCCGGTAACACTTTTCTCCGGTTCCCGCCGCGTCGCCCGCCGCGCCTTCCGTCATCACGACGTTCAGGCCCAGGTCCACAAGGCGGAAGGCGACCTCGCGCCATCCGTCCTCCACGGCGGGAAGTTCGCCGGCCATTTCCCGCAGAGTCGTTTCGCCGTTCATGGGATCACCCCTTTCGTATTCCTGAATATAGGGTAGGGCAAATCCGCGGCAAGGCAATCATTTCGCGCTTTTTTTCATGTATCTGCTCATATTGTTCTCGTTCTTTTACCGCCTTCCGTTTTATGGCGACTGCGGAATAAAAAAAGCGCCCCCCGGGCAGGGAGCGCTGCGTCTCTTTCTTTCGGGCGTCGGGAGGGCTCTAGGTCGCGCTCTTTTCGAGCGCGGACTTCTCCTCGAACGTGAAAATCCGGTCCAGGTCCAGAACGACGATCAGGCGGTTTTCGACCTTCGCCACTCCGCGGATGAAGTCCGACGAGACGCCGCTCGCAACGATCGGCGGCGTGGGCTCGATCGACTCGTCCGGGATCCGCAGGATCTCGGACACGCCGTCCACGAGCACGCCGATGTTCTGGTTTCCCATATTGACCACGATGATCCGGCGCTGGGACGCGTCCCCGGTCATCGTGTTCTCCACCCGGAAGCGCTTGCACAGGTCGACGATCGGGACGATCTGCCCGCGCAGGTTCACGATGCCCTCCACGAAGTCAAGGGACTGCGGAATCGCCGTGATGTTCTGGAGACGGACGATCTCCCGGACCCTCGATATGTCGATTCCGAATTCCTCTTTGCCCAGACCGAATACCACAAGCTGCTGTTCCGCCATATCCGATCCCTCCATTCTTATATATTTCGTCTTTTTAATGGTGATATTTCAAACTCTGTCGCTTCGGGCGCAACAATACGAATATGGAGTGTATTGTAGCAGAAAATGACGCTCGTTCCTCTCTTCGCGCGGGGCGGAAGGCGTGTTCCCAAGTGCAGGGGTGCGCCGGGAACGACGCGCCTGCGCTTCCCGACCGCCGATGCTACTTCCTGGGCGCGAGTCCCCTTTGCGACGCGTCGTCCAGCGTGAACCGCGCGACCAGGTTCTGAAGGTTCTCCGCGG
>CAYVKE010000244.1:0-2581 GCA_964451935.1 uncultured Synergistaceae bacterium
TCGCCGCGTTGACGATTGCGTCGACCCGCAGCGTCGTGATATCCGCCCTGATCGCTGTGAGCGTCATGTATCCGTCACCTCCGTCTTGATTGCATCACAACAGTCGGAAAGAAGCCCCTCCCGGAAAACCCACGGCGGTTTCCGGCCGAACGAAGGAAATCTAGTGACCCACGCAGAGGAAGTTGCCTGCGCACACCGTCACGGACAGGCATCCCGGCCCGTCGCCTTCAGGATATTCGCGACAAGTCTGTAGACTGTCGTTGCGCCCGGATTCCGGGGCCAATCTTCGCACGGAGGCGCATCGCGTTTTCTGGCCCTTTCGACCGCCATTTCGATCAATTCCCGCGGGAATGACCGGATTCCAATGCTCTTGTCGTAATCCGGAAGATGTTGCCCCAATCGATCGAGGCAACTCTGCATGCCGTCGATCCTCGATCCTTCGTCGAAATGCAACAACAACCAGTACTCGAATCCCGGATTGCTGACCGCAAGACCATGATTTTCCTTTTCCGAAGACCACGAGTACAGTTGAGATAATTGAAAGTCAGTCCATTTGTCCGTGTCGACGACGAGCCACGCCTCATCCGTCTTTTTCAGCCCTTTTTCCTCGAGACGCCGCGCCATCCTCTTCAAAACCTGCGCCGGAGAGCTTTTGCTTCCGCTTCTGATACACTCGATATGAACGGTGCAATCGCCATCATTGAAGATCGAGAAATATTCCGGTTCGGTCCTTTTCCCCTCGGTTGCCAGGACAAAGAGTTTCCTGTAAGGCCTTTCACCCGACGGACGCTGAAAGGATCGTCGCGTTTTCATCAGTCATTTCCGCTCCCGGCGTCCGCTCTTTCCGAACACGCGCCGCAGAAAAGGATTTTCGGAATTCCCCCGAGCCGCCCTTGAAGGTAACTCTTGCGAATATCCTTGTCGTACCGAACATCCTTGTACTCGCTGAACGAATACAGTCGCGACTCTCCGATGGCGTTCTTCTCCGTGACCCACATCTCGTCACGGCGGAGCAGGTTCTGATCCATCTGGAAGACATCGTGCGTCGTGAACAGAAGCTGCGAACGGCTCTCGGGAGAACAGTTCCCGAGATACATTTCGAGCAGACGACGCGTCAGGAGCGTATGCAGACTGCGGTCGATCTCGTCGATGACGACCACTTTCTTTGCCTTTCCTGACGAAAGAGCCAGAAACGCGGGGAGCAGGTCGATGATTCGCCGGGAACCGTCCGATTCGTCATGAAGTTCGAATTTGACATCGGCCCCGTTCGCCCCGGAGTGAAACGCGACGAGCTTCCGCACCTGGAGTTCTTTGTTCTCCCTCGTGATCAGAAAATAGTCCCCCGATTGCCCCGTATCAATGAGACGCACGGCGACATTTTCCTTTACGTCTTCTTTCAGTTTCGTCTTCAACGAATCGGAAACCGGCAACAGCTCGAAAGGAATGCTTTCCCCGCCGAGACGGCTGATTCCGGTATCCAGTTGCGGCAAAACATCTTTCATCATGGCGTACAGCACGTTCTTTTCATCCAGAAACTGTTCGAAAGGCTGGAACTTCGAGTCAGGGGCAAGAAGTTCCAGCGAATCCCGGAACCAGGAATACACGGGGGAGAAATCCCGGACCTTCTGCGAAACGGAGTTCGTCAAAAAAAGCTGATTATCCCTCGTCCCTTCGAACACGATTCCGAGTCGTTGATCCTCTCTGAGGGACTCGTGAAAATTTGGTTTCCCGTCGCGACGTTCGAACAGGACCTTCTCCGAGACGCTCGATATTTCGACGAGCCTTTCCTCGAGAACATCCGTGCTTGTGACGGCGAATAGATACTCGTAAATCTTCTCATCGATAAGGAGTTCGAAACAGAATCGTATCGGGAGATCCGTGCTCTCCTCGTCGAGTCGGAACGGCTGAACGGGGATCTGATCCTCGGGTTGCGTTCCACGAACGATCAGTCTTTTTGCGAAATTCAGCGCCCTGAAGAGATTCGTCTTCCCCGAAGCGTTGCCTCCGTACACGGCTGCTACCGGCAGGATTCCGGCGCGATATTTCCCGACTCGCGGGACGCGGTCCCCGTGCTGGCGCTCGCGACTTGCGATCATTGAAAGCTCGGCCTTCCCGCGAAAAGACATCCAGTTCTCAACCGAAAAACGGACGATCATAACGCCACTCTCCTAAAACGATTTTTTCTCGCTACATGGAGAGAATATAGAACCTTTTGGGGTGGAAAGTCAACATCGGGAGAAAAAATCTCTTTATACGCCGTTTGCACTTCGACTTTGGTTTTGACAACGCAAATCTGATCACCGGGGGGTGCGGACGTTTATTTGGACTGCTACGCCGCCGGATTCAAGCTTCTCCGGTATTCCAGCGGACTCTTCGCACCCAACGATATCTTGATTCTTTTTCCGTTATACCAGTACAAGTACTCATTCAATGTGTTCATGAACTCGTCGATGCTCACTCCAAACCATTTCCTGTTGTAAAACATCTCGTTCTTGAGCCGTCCGAAGAATCCTTCGCAGGCGGCATTATCCGGCGAACAGCCTTTCCGGGACATCGAACGTGAAAGACCTGCCTTCTCCAT
>CAYVKE010000245.1:0-1167 GCA_964451935.1 uncultured Synergistaceae bacterium
GGTAGTGCCAGAGGTGGTTGCCGAATTCGTCGAACTGGTTGAACACGACGATGTTGTCTCTGGTCTTCCGCAGCTCCCAGACCTTGTCGTAGATCTCCTTGACGTTGCTCTCCGTTCCGGGCGTCGCGATGATCTCTCCGGCGACGGTCCGGAGCCACTCGAAGCGCTCCTTGCTCATGCCCTCCGGGAGAATGGCGATCGAATCGCAGCCCAGAAGCTGCGCGTTGTACGCGCCGCCCCGGCAGTAGTTCCCCGTCGAGGGCCAGACGGCCTTCTGCGTCGTGGGATCGAACTGCCCCGTCACGAGTCGCGGCGCGAGGCACGCGAAGCTCGCGCCCACCTTGTGCGCTCCCGTCGGGAACCACTTGCCGACGAGCGCGATGATGCGCGCGTCCACGCCGGAGACACACGACGGAATTTCGATGTAGTTCACCCCTCCGTACAGACCGCCCTTTCTGACGGGCTCGTTCTTCCACGTGATCCGGAAGAGGTTCGCGGAATCCACATCCCAGAGCCCCACGCTCCGGAGCCGGTCCTTGACGACCGCGGGCGTGTGCTCCGCGGGATTCTTCATCTGGCGAAAGGTCGGAATGACGATGTTCTTTTCCCGCGCTCTCTGGACGGCCTTCTTCAGTTGACCTTCATTGACGGACAGATCGATCATGGGATATCACCTAGAAATCCGCGTAGAGCGGATGCCGTGAACACAGTTCCAGGACCTCCGCCCGGATGGTCGCAAGAGCCGCCTCGTCGTCGATATTCCGGATGGTGCGGTCGATCCACGAAGCCAGCGTCTTCATGTCGCCTTCGCGAAGGCCGCGCGTCGTCACGGCGGGCGTTCCGATCCGGATGCCGCTCGTCACCATCGGACTCTGCGTGTCGAACGGCACGGCGTTCTTGTTCACGGTGACGCCTGCCTTGTCGAGAGCCGCTTCCGCCGCCTTGCCGGTCACACCTCTGCTCGTCAGGTTGATCAGGATGAGGTGGTTGTCCGTCCCGCCGGAGACGAGATGGAAGTCGCGCGAGAGCAGCGCGTCCGCGAGCGCCTTCGCATTCGCGACGATCTGCTTCTGGTACTCTTTGAATTCCGGACGGAGCGCTTCCCTGAACGCGACGGCCTTCGCCGCGATGATGTGCATCAGCGGCCCGCCCTGCGTGCCGGGGAAG
>CAYVKE010000245.1:1288-2511 GCA_964451935.1 uncultured Synergistaceae bacterium
ATGCTGTCCGGCCGCAATCAGTCCGGCGATATGGGCGATATCGAACATCAGCATGGCGCCCGCCTTGTCCGCTATGGCCCGGAAGCGTTCCGCATCGATCTCGCGCGGGTAGGCCGAGGCGCCGATCACGATGAGCTTCGGCTTCTGCTCCTTCGCAAGCCGCTCCACTTCCGCGAAGTCGATGGTTTCCGTCTCGCGGTTCACGCCGTACGGGATGATGTTGTACAGTCTGCCGGAGAAGTTCACGGGCGAACCGTGGGTCAGATGGCCGCCGTGGGCCAGGTTCATCGCCAGGATCGTATCGCCGGGTTTGAGAACGGTGAAGTACACCGCCATATTGGCCTGCGAACCCGAATGCGGCTGGACGTTTACGTGGTCGCAGTGAAAGAGTTCCTTCGCACGGTCCCGGGCCAAGTTTTCCGCTTCGTCGACGACGTGGCAGCCGCCGTAGTACCGGTGTGCGGGATAGCCCTCCGCGTATTTGTTCGTGAGGATCGATCCCGCGGCGGCCAGAACGGCCGGCGAGACGAAATTCTCGGAAGCGATGAGTTCGATTCCCTCCTGCTGTCTCTTTCTCTCGCGTCCGATCACCTCAAAAATTTCCGGATCCGTACTCCGCAGAACTTCCGATGCCTTACCAAACATCCGACAACACTCCTTTCGCTTTCTTCCTGAAGTCATCTATGTCCGGATCCGCCACAAGCGGCGATCCGACGGCCTTTTGCGCGCTCGGTATATCCTTGAGACCGTTCCCCGTGACTACGAGAGCCACGGTTTCGTCCGAAGAGAGCTTTCCCTGAACCACCATTTTGCGGAACCCCGCGAACGCAGCTACGCCGGCGGGTTCGGCGAAGACGCCGACGGAACGCGCAAGCTCGGGAATGGCGGAAAGAATCTCCGCGTCGCTCACCGTCACCGTCGATCCGCCGGATTTCCGGACCGCCCGCAGGGCTTTCGACCAGTTTCTCGGGGCGCCGACGGAGATGCTGTCGGCGATCGTGTCCGCCGGTCCGAAGACCACCCTGTCCGCCCCGGAAAGAAACGCATCGTGAATGGGACAGGCGCCCTCGGCCTGCACGCCGGTGATTTTCGGCATGCGCTCGATGAGGCCGAGCCGAAGGAGGTCCAGGAATCCCTTATAGAGGCCGCCGATGCAGCAGCCGTCTCCGACGGAGATGAACACCCTGTCGGGGACCTCGAAATCCAGTTGTTCCGCGATTTCC
>CAYVKE010000246.1:0-2507 GCA_964451935.1 uncultured Synergistaceae bacterium
GGGGCAGGGGGAGGCGTCTGGAACGAGGGAACATTGACGATGAAGGGCTGCGTGATCGGAAGCAATACCTCCAGGTACGCCGGCGGCGGCGTCGGCAACATCGGCAATCTCACGATGGAAGACTGCACCGTCTCGGGCAATACGTCGACATTCATGACCCAGGACGGCGGCGGGATCTCCACGTCGGGAACCGCGACCATCAAGAGATGCACGATAACGGGGAACACCGCCGACTACGGCGGCGGCGTCCAGAACCGCAGAACGATGAACATGTACTCCTCGACGGTCATCGGGAATACGGCGAGAAAGGCCGGCGGCGGAATATTCGCCTACTACAACATCGTGACGAAGCTCTTCGGCGTCGCCGTGATGAACAACACGCCCGACCAGATTTGCGGCCCCTATTCGGCAGACAGGTATTGCACGATCGGAAGCGCGCCGAACCATTCGGCGACGGCGTTCGCGGGGTATTCGGGAGAGACGGAGCCTGAACCTCGGTCGATCGCGGGCGACGACGACGTCGCCGAAGTGAAGCGCGAACTGGCGGACTCCGGAAGCGATCTTTTCACGTCCATCAAGGAAATGTTCACGGAAGACCTCGGACGCACTCCAGGAGCGAAGACAGCCGGGACAAGCGGAATGACGGCGTCGCTCTACTACGCGAACACGTTCGAGAACGTCGCTCTGACAAGCACGGACCTCTCGGTCGAGTACACGGCGTCGTGGCCGGAGAGCGTGCGGTACTATTCGCTCTTCTGCAAGGCCGACGGGACGGGGTACGAGAACCCCGGACGCGGCGTGCAGTTCGAGATCAAGGCGGGGCAGAGCCTTCCCGACGGCGTGACGCCTCCGGACTTCTACGTGCCGGGCGAGGGCCTCATGACCTGGCGGAACGTCGTGACGGACGGCGGATCGTACGACCTGAACCCGGGCGTAGGCGTGGTGACCTTTCGGGTCTGTTCGGTCCGGGCGGCCGAGGCGACCGGCGACAAGGGCAGCGGCGGCGGCTGCAACGCGGCCGCCGGAACAGGCTTCGCGCCGCTTGCGCTGCTGTTCGGGCTTGCGCTCGCTGCGCTCGTTCGGAAGGGCGGGAAATAGCGTCGTCCCGTTTCACTTTTCGGGATGAAAGTCCCTGTTGACAGTGACATCGTGTCAGGGTGCATCATTGCGTGGAACATGGAAGCGGAGAGCCTGTCCGCGTGCGGAGAACGAGCGGTGTTTGGAAGGGGCGTGCGGGTGGATGCAATATACGGGGAAAAAACGAACGGGTCGGGAACGAATGCCTGGGAGGATGTGCGCGCTGCTCGTCCTGGCGGCGCTTCTCGGCGTCGGGGGAGCGGGAGAGGCCGCGACCCTGATGGTGACCAACGGCGATGACGACGGAAATTCAAAGTCGCTCCGGAGCGTTGTGGCGGCGGCCGCGAACGGCGACAGCATCGTCTTCGCCCCCTTGTTGACGACGGTTTCGCTGAAGGAGTACCTGTTCGTCAACAAGGCGCTGACGATCGAGGGGCCCGTCACGATCAAGCAGACGACGCCGGGCGCGCGGGTGCTCTACGTGACGGGCGCCTGCACGCTGAAGAACCTGACGATCACCGGAGGGAGCCTCGCGACCGGAAGCGGAACGTACGGCGCGGGGGTGTACTGCTACGCCGACCTCACGATGACGAACTGCACCGTGACGGGAAACACGGGCGGCGGCGGCATCTACAACAGCAAGAATCTCGTCCTCCAGGGATGCGCGATCAGAAATAACACGGCGAACGGATTTATCGAAGCGGGCGGGATCAGCAACACCGATTTCGGATACACCGCAGTGTCCGTGACGATGACCGACTGCGTCGTCGAGAACAACACGTCCTCGGGCGGCGAATCGGGCGGAATCTACAACGGCGTCAAGGGAACGCTCACGATGGTCCGGACGATCATCCGCAACAACGGCAACGGCTCTCTCGGCGGGGGGATGTACCTGAGCACGAACTCGACGACCACGATGACGGACCATTGCGCGGTGTACGGAAACAGCCCCGACAACATCTGCTGCGGCTACGGAGCGACCTACTCGGCCGACGGAACGTGCACGATCGGAAGCGCGCCGAACAAATCGGCGACGGCGTTCTCGGGGTATTCCGGAGAGAAGGAGCCCGAGCCGCGGTCGATCGTCGGCGACTCGGACGTCGCGGCCGTGAAGAGCGCCCTCGCGAACCCCCAGAGCGCGCTGTACGGCGTGATCGAACAGGCGCTCGCGAGCGACCTCGGCAAGACGGTCGAGGGAAAGGCGACATCGCTCGCGGGCATGGCGGCGACGCTCTACGCGGCGAACACGTTCGAGGACGTGTCCCTGACGAGCACGGACCTCGCGGTCGAATACACGGCGTCGTGGCCGTCGAACGTGCGGTATTACGCGCTCTTCGACCGCGCGGACGGCTCCGGGTACGAGCTTGCGGACCGGGGCGTGCAGTTCGAGATCAAGGCGGGGCAGAGCCTTCCCGACGGCGTGACGCCTC
>CAYVKE010000247.1:0-2501 GCA_964451935.1 uncultured Synergistaceae bacterium
GATGACTCCGACTTCCCCGCGATAGTCGCTGTCGATGGTTCCTGGAGCGTTCGGAAGCCTGAGCTTTGTTTTCAAAGACAACCCGGAACGCGGCCTGACTTGAAGCTCGTAGCCTTCCGGGATCGCAACAGCGAACCCGAGCGGGATCAGCACCGTTTCCCCCGCTTCAATCGTGACGTCAACCGGACTCGCGACGTCCATTCCGGACGCGCCCGGCGTCGCGTATTCCGGGATGATCGCGTCGGGGCGCAGGCGCTTGAACAGGACCTTAGGCATTCTTTTCTCCCTCCCTGATTTCCCTCACGGTTTCTTCGATCAGCCGGTTCGTTTCCTCCGGAGACAGCAACGGACGCTCTCTCAAGCGTCCTATCTTGTAGCCGTAAAACAGCCCGACTATGGCCGCCGCGCACGTGACGGCGAACGGAACGAAGATGGTCATGCCGCGCCCTGCCCCAACTCGATCTCCCGTTCCACGCAGCGGATGCACTTGCGCAGATCGTCGACAGCCCCGTCTTTCTTCCCGGCCCGCAGCAGGTATTTCAACGCCATCGTCGAAGCCGGAGTCAGACCAGCGGCCCTTGCGATGTCGAACACGTCACAGTCGGCGCCATTGATGTGGAAGCGGTAGTAGGCAGGCGTTGCGGGGTTGTCCGCCTTGTGTGTATCGCGTTCTTCCCGTTGCTTGACCGCTCGTTCGATGATGTTGTCAACGTCAAGGTTGTTGGCTATCCATACTTTCTTGTCTTTGTTCTGTTCAAGAAACCTAGACCTCTCCATGATCTCCTCCCATTCCTTCCGCTGCTTGACCGCTCGTTCGATAACCCTGTCAATGTCATCGAACGGACGAGCTTCGACGTGCTCGTTACAGCCGTCCGGGAAGTGGACCGTGTGCCCGGCGTCCTTGTTGCCGATTGTGATTTTGCACGACTGCACCAAGGTCTTCATTCCAGCACCCCCTTGAGCCTCCTTCTGGGCGTCGCGGTCTTTCTTGTCCAACCGCCAAGCCCAATCAATGGCTTCGCACTCTATCCGATCGCCATCAAGGTCTATCCAGTTCGGAATGGGGAGTAGCCCCATGCTTACCGACTCAAACGCTTTCCCCAGATTTCTGCACCTAGAACGGAATCTAATCAAAATTTATTTCATCTCCTATATCATCATCACGTATTTGTAATACACGGTGATAATATCCAACAACATCTTGTTTGCCTTCCCTAACCCATCTTTTGTAAACTGCAAGTTTTACTATATCATTGGCATTGTTGTAAATAGGAATGTGTACATTCTCTTTTTTACCATCTTCAAACGTAACAACACAATGAGCATCGCCCGGAGTATATGTGATTGTATATCTGTTTAGGTCAAATATCATTCTGCAAGTTTTCATATAATTCCCCTAGAACGGAATTTCAACGTCAACATCCCCGTCAGACGGCGCGTCCATCTCTTCCGGCTTCGTCCCTTCATCGCCCTTCTTCCCGCTCGCCAAGAACTGCACGCCCGACGCGACGATCTCCGTCACGTACCGCTTCGTCCCGTCCTTAGCGTCGTAGCTTCGCGTCTGGATGCGCCCCTCGACCAGAACCGGACTCCCTTTCTTCAGGTACTTCCCGCAAGCCTCCGCAGTCGCGTTCCACGTGACGATCGGGAGGAAGTCGCAGCCCAGATCGTTGCCGTCCTTCCCCTTGCCGCGACCGCACGCGACCGTGAAGGATGTCGTCGCCTTCTGGTTCTGCGTGTATCGCGTCTCGGGATCGCGTACCAGGTTCCCCATGATTACCGCAAGATTGAAGCCCCTCATGCCTCGTCTCCCCCGTTCCTCTTGTATGTCATGTACGGAAGCGCCTCCGCCAGTTCCAGGTCCCATCTTCCTGATAGTTTGTAGAATCTTTGAATTTCCTCAAGGGGCCCACGTAGATGTCGTGGAACTCCCCGAACCTGCACATCCCGAGTCAAAAGGAACGAACACGATATTTCTACGGTATGGCCCATCAATGGATCTGCGTAGGAAACCCCCTTTTCCGGATTCTGCTTGCAAAACATCAAAAGTTCTTCAGAAAAAGGGGCTGTCATTGGGCGCCACCTCTGTTGTGCCTGATGCGCTTCCGCCGCCATTCGGCCTTGGCTATCGCGGCGCGAGCTTCGTCAAGTTCGACATCTCCAAAGCTCAAGTTGCGATTTTGCGCACGTACGGCCGAATTCCACAGCGCAATCCGCTCGACCAGCTTTTTCAGCGCCATCAGCAGATCAGGCGTTGAAGCGACCAAATGCCCGATTGCAATTGCCCGCTCGATATCTCCGCCCTCTACAACGATGTCGCAGATATCTTCGCTCTCGTCGGCAACATAAACCGTGATTTTCCCCTCGTTGTCTTCGTCAACCGCCCACGGACCATCAGGCACATATCTCGGCTCATTCCCGCTCATAACTCATACCTCCCCGAACAAACTCCCCTGTTGCTCGTCCTCTATCGCGGCGATTTTCGCCGTGACCTCCGCAAG